>CALAZI010000054.1 GCA_937895955.1 uncultured Alphaproteobacteria bacterium
GGCGCGATTGGCGCGCGCGCGCGTTCTGGTGTAGAGCCGCCTTGATGGCGAAAAGACTTGAACAGGCGGAAATCCGGCGGCGGCTTGACGGCGCGCCCGGCTGGACGCTCGGCTCCGACGGCCTGTCGATCCGGCGCGCGCTCGAATTCCGCGATTTTAACGAAGCGTTCGGGTTCATGACCCGCATTGCGCTCGCCGCGGAAAAGGCCGATCACCACCCGGAATGGTCGAATGTCTACAACCGGGTGGAGATTTCGCTCACGACGCATGATTCCGGCGGGCTCACCGAGAAGGATTTTGCGCTCGCCGCGGCGATTAACGAGGCCGCGTCACAATAAAGCCCAACGGGCGCCTTTGTGGCGCCCGGCGAAGCCCGTTAGGCTCGCCTGAGAATAAAGGGGAAGAGAAGAGACATGGCGACGATCACCCTGGTTGACGATGACGCGAACATCCTGACTTCGGTCTCGATGGCGCTTGAGGCCGAGGGCCATACGGTAAAGACGTTTGAGGACGGCGCGACGGCGCTTGCGGATATCAACGCCTCGCCGCCCGACCTTATCGTTTCAGACATCAAGATGCCGACCATGGACGGGATGGAGCTTTTGCGCCGCATCCGTCAGACATCGGACCTGCCGCTCATTTTCCTCACCTCGAAGGATGAGGAGATTGACGAGGTGCTCGGCCTCACCATGGGCGCCGACGATTATGTGAAGAAGCCCTTTTCGCAGCGGCTTCTGCTTGAGCGGGTCAAGGCGGTCCTGCGCCGGCGCAACGCCGCGCCGACGCCCACCAAGGAAGAGGAAAAACAGATCATCCGCCGGTCGAGCCTGACGCTTGATCCGATGCGCCACGCCTGTCTGTGGAAAGGCGATCCGGTCGTGTTGACCGTCACTGAATTCCTGATCCTCGAATCGCTCGCGCAGCGCCCCGGCTTCGTCAAAAGCAGGGACGCGCTCATGGACGCGGCCTATGACGACCAGGTTTATGTCGATGACCGCACGATCGACAGTCACATCAAGCGCATAAGGAAGAAATTCCGCGTCATCGATCCCGAGTTCGATTCGATCGAAACGCTCTACGGCGTCGGATACAAATATAAGGAGAGCTGATCCGGCTGATGGCGGAACGGGCGGCCAAACGTCCGCGGCGACCCTCGCGCTTCGGGGGCGCAGGCGTCGCCGTATCCCGGCTGACGCTGACGATCGTGCTCGCCAATCTGATCGGCCTCGTCATCCTGCTCGTCGGGTCATTAGGCGTCACCCAGTATCGCGACGGACTTGTCGCCGCCAAGCTTGAAGGCGTCAGGGCGCAGGCGCAGCTCTTCGCTGACGTGCTGGCGCAAACGGCGGTTGAAGAGGGCGATTGCGCGCCGCCGCCCGGGGACGAGTTCCAGACGATGATTTGCGGCCATTCTCTTTCCGAGAACGACGTCAATGAGGTTTTCAATCGCGTCTGGGACAGTTTCGAAGGGCGCGTGCGGATTTTCAACGCGCCGTCATCGAATGACGACCCGGTCGTCGCTGACGCCAGCGCGCTTCTTATTGACGACGTCATGCTGCGTGAAGACGAAATTGTCGTCGAGCAATTGGGGCCTGTTGAGGAAGCGCGCGCCGACAATGTTTTCTGGAGTATCGCGCGCGGCGCTGAAGCGTTTTTGAAGCGCTTCATGACCGGCGGTTTCCGCCGTGAGGCGGCGCGCCGCACGATCGAGGCGGAGTTGAACGAGGCGTTGGCGTCTTCGCCTTTCGCGGAGGAGCGCGGCGCAACGTCGGTGCGGTTCAATGAAGACGGCGAGCTTGTCGCCTCCGTTTCCGTGCCGATCCGGCGCGTGCAGGCGATTTACGGCCTCGTCACCGCCGAAATCGGCGGCATTGAGGATCTCGTTTCCGACGCGCGCCTTGCGATCCTTCCTTTTTTCGGACTCGCCTGCGCGGCGGCCATCCTGTCGTCGCTGTTGCTGACCGCTGCGATCGCCCAGCCGATCCGCCAGCTCGCCGTCGCCGCCGACAAGGTTCGCGAAGGGATCGCCGCAGCGGGACGCGCGCGCATCCCCGATTTCTCTCAGCGCAGGGACGAAATCGGCGAACTTTCCGCTTCCCTGCGCGCGATGACGCAGGCGATCTACGCGCGCATCGAAGCGATTGAAAGCTTCGCCGCCGATGTCGCGCATGAATTGAAGAACCCGCTGACCTCGATCCGCAGCGCGACCGAAACGCTTGAAATCGCGTCGAAGCCGGAGGCGCGCGACAAGCTGATGGGCGTCATCAAGAAAGACGTCGCGCGCATGGACCGTCTCATCACGGACATTTCGAACGCCTCGCGCCTTGACGCGGAACTGGCGCGTGAGGCGCGCGAAGCCGTCGACATGAGAAAGCTCCTGACCGACATCACCGAACTTTACCGCATGACCGTCAAGGACGGTGAGGCGAAAGTGGCTTTCGATCCTTCGGGCTCGCCGATCTATCTCTTCGGCAACGCCGCAGCGCTCGGTCAGGTTTTCCGAAATCTCATCGACAATGCGCGATCCTTTTCTCCCGCAGGCGGAGAAGTCAGGGTTTATGTCTCGCCGCCGACCGAACGGCATAAAAGCGTTCAGGTCATCGTCGACGATGAGGGGCCCGGCATACCGCCCGACGCGCTCGAAAAGATTTTCTCCCGGTTCTATACGAAACGGCCGAAGGGTTCGGCTTTCGGCAATAATTCCGGTCTCGGGCTCGCGATTTCGCGGCAGATCGTGGCGAGCCACGGCGGCGTCATCTGGGCGGAAAATCGAACGGACGACGCCGGCGCCGTCAAAGGCGCGCGTTTCGTCGTTGAATTGCCGACGGCTTAAGCGCCATGTCGCCGCTTCACGCCGTCGCTGTCGCGCTCGCTGTCGATCCCGACGGCCCTCTCGTGGGGCTCCTCATTCTCGGCGAGCCGGGCGCCGGAAAATCCTCGCTCGCGCTCTCGCTGATTGAGACCTGCCCTTTCCAAAGAACCGCCCTTGTCGCCGACGACGCCGTCATCATCGAGGACCGGGAAGACGGGCTCATCGCCTCCGCGCCGGCGCCGATCAGGGGGCTGATCGAGGCGCGCGGCTTCGGCCCCGCGCCGGCGCGCTTCGTGACGAATGTGCGCCTTCGCTTCGCCGTCGACTTGTCAGGCCGGTCGGCGCGCGTCGCGGAGCCCGGCGTCTTCACGCCCGCCGACGGCGTTTCCGGCGGCGTTCCGTTCTATCCGCTTCGCTGGAAAGGGGAGGAAGCGCTCGCCGCTCATCGCGTTCGCCGCCTTGCGGTTTCAATTTTGAGTGGACAATTGCTGCAATGCACGCAGGATAGCGAATAGAGCGAGTGAAACGCGGCGGATAATGAGCGAGGCATGATAGGTCTGGTTATCGTAACGCATGGAAATCTGGCGGAGCATTTCCTCGCGGCTATGGAGCATGTCGTCGGGCCGCAGGAAAAGGTCGAAACCGTCTCGATCGGCGCTGACGACGATATGGAAAAGCGGCGCGCCGACATCGTCGTCGCGGCGGGCCGGGTCGACGAAGGCGACGGCGTCATCATTCTGACCGACATGTTCGGCGGCACGCCGTCCAATCTGGCGATCTCGGTCATGGAGAAGGCGAACGCCGAGGTGATCGCCGGCGTCAACCTGCCGATGTTGATCAAGCTCGCCTCGATTCGCGCCGACAAGTCGCTTGAAGACGCCGTGACGGCGGCGCATGAGGCGGGACGCAAATATATCAACGTCGCCTCATGGGTGCTCGCCGGCGACGGAAGCTGACGAGAACCTGCGGCGGACTGATTGAAAAAAGACCCAGCAAAAGACGACCCGGTGACCGCCGAAGCCGTCATCGTCAATCAGCGCGGCCTGCATGCGCGCGCTTCGGCGCGTTTTTGCGCCGTCGCCGCGGCCTTTGACGCGCGCGTGACGGTTTCGAAGGACGCGATCACTGTCGGCGGGCGCTCGATCATGGGGTTGCTGACCCTCGGCGCGAGCGTTGGAACGACGATCACGATCAGCGCGACAGGGCCGCAGGCCGAAGAAGCGGTCGATACGCTTGTCAAACTCGTCGCCGACAAATTCGGCGAGGGCGAATAGCCTGTTATTCCGGGATCTGTTCGCCTGATCCGCCGAACTCCGCTGGGAAGTCCTTGAACTTCGGCAACCCGTCGCGCATCGGCAGCACCGTCTCCTGATAATTCACATGAACGCCCGGCGCGAAGGCGAGCGTCGGGATTGTCGCCGTGAATACGTCGACGAGACCGAGCCCCGGATGATTGGTCATCAGATGGCCGCCGCATTGCGCGCAATATTTGCGATCGCTCGCCTCGGTCTTGTTGAAGGTTTTTACGTGGTCGCCGCCCGCCGTGATTTTCACCGCGTCGGGCTTCCAGAGGCTGAAAGCGTTGACCGGTCCGCCAGACCACGACCGGCATGAGCGGCAATGGCAATAGCCCATGCCCTCCGGTTCGCCCTTTGCTTCAATCTTCACCGCGCCGCAGAAACATTCGCCCTTGTGCGTCACACCCATTTCGTCCTCCTTTAAGAGAGGAGAAAAATACGCCGAGGCGCGGCGTCTGTCTCATCAATTCATCAGCGCCTGTCCGATGGCGACGCCGAGCTGTTCGGGCAGGGGCTCGCTGACATTGGCGGTGACGATCACCGCCCATTCGCCGTTAGAGTAGAGAAGGGCGTTAGTTCCGTCCGATCCTCCGGCGACGCCGATCGCCGCGCGGTTGCGCTGCGCCTCCTTGTCGCCGCCGCCAAGCGTCCAGACGGTCATCGCACCGTTCAAAAGGCGCCCTTCGCGCAGGGCGTTGTCGAATTTCAAGAGGTCGTCGGCGGTCGAATAGGCGCCGCCGGCGCCGCTACCGGCGTCGCCGTGACGATCCTGCATGTCGATATAGCGAGAGCCCGGGCCGTCCGCGCGTCCGTAGAGGCGCGCAACGTTCTCAGGCGGATTTTGCGCGTTGAAATAACCGCTGCGCTTCATTCCGGCCGGATCGAAGACGATGCGCTGGATGACCGCCTCGAAGGGTTCGTCCTCAACGCGCTCGATGATCTCGCCGAGAACGACGTAGCAGCCGTTGCAATATTCGCGGCGTTCGCCCGGGGCGAAATTCGGCGGCTTGGCGGAGACATGCTGATAATAGGCGTGATTTGAATTCAAAAGGTTTTTGGGCTGCTCTTTGAAGCCCGGCCCGAAAAAGTCGGCGACGCCGCCTTCCATGTCGATCAGCTGTTTGACGGTTGCTTGCGCAGTGACGTCGTTCGGATAATCCGGGATCACTTCGGCGATTTTCGTCTCAAGCGACAGGCGTTCCTCTTCAATAAGGCGCGCAATCGCAACCTGCGTGAATTTCTTGCCGATAGACGCGATATTATAGGCCGTATCCATATCGGCGGCGCGGCCGGCATCGCGATCGGCGAGGCCGTAAGCCTTGCGCATCAGCGGCGCGCCGCCCTGCGCAATCAGGATGACGCCGGCGAAATCATCCGCCTCGATCACGGGCGCCAGCCAGGCGTCAACGCCGGCGGCGATCTCGGCCGCGCCCATCTCCGCGCTGATCTCGGGCGAAGGAATTTCCGCGGCTGAACGTTCCCCCTGATCCGCCGTGACGCCGATCCGGGCTATTTTCTGTTCCGGCGTATCGTCAAATTCAAAAACGAAACGGGCGGTGACGCCGGAATCGCCTGCGACCGCAATTTCGATCGTATCGCCGTCGGTCACAATGCTGTCGACGCTCATCCGTCCCAGATCGCTCGCGATCATGCGGACGAAATCGGCGCGTTCCTCGCTCGTGCGCCGCGCGAAAAGCTCGGTTGAATAATTCTCCTGCGCCGCCGCCTCGTAGGCGGCCGGGTCGGCGGTCATCAGCGCATCGATCATCGCGCGCGCCCGCGTCAGCCTGATCGTTTCGGCGTCTTGCTCTTTCTCTACGCTTTCCTGCGATGCGCGGTCGCAGGAAACGACCGTCATTGCGGGCGCAAGGAGCCCGAGGCAAAGCGCAAGCGCCGCCTTTTTCATGCGTTCCTCCATTTTCTTTTTTAGATCAGCTCATCGCGCCGCCGGCGGCGTCCTGGATGACGACTTTCTGTCCGTCGCGCAAGCGCTCGCCGCCGCGCGTCACAACGCGCTCGCCTGGTTTGATGTCGCCGATCACCTCGATGAGATCGCCGTCGGCGGCGCCAAGCTCCACCTCGATCTGTCTCGCCGTATCCTCTTCGGCGATTTTGAAGACCGTGATGCGGTCAGCGCGCAAAACAAGCGCGTCGCGATGAACCGCGACGACGCGCTTCGGCGCCGATCGCGGCAGGCTCACCTGAACGGCCGATCCGATATGCCAGTCGGTCGCCGGCAAGACGAGGCGCAGTTCAAGCGTGCGGCTGATCGTGTCGCCGACCGGCACGACAGCGCGAACTTTGGCTTGCAGCGTTTCGAGGCCGTTCGACACGGCGATGTCGTCGCCCGCATGCACCGCGACGAGCATGGCGTCCGGCGCGCGCGCCGTCACTTCCAGCTCATCGATATTGACGAGACGGGCGATCGGCGCGCCCGGATTGGCGAATTCGCCGACCTCGATCTCGCGCGCGGCGAGGCGCCCGTTGAACGGCGCCTTGACTTCCGTCCGTTCAAGCGCGGTTTCGGCGCGGCGCAGCGCGACGCGCGCCCGTTCGAGATTTTGCAGCGCCTCATCGCGGTCGGCGCGCATCTGATCGATCGCCGCTTCCGATTCGCCGCCGTCCTCGCCAAGCCCCTCATGGCGTTCGACAAGGCGCGAGAGATAATCGGCGCGCGCGGCTAGGCGCTTGATGTCGGCGCGGCTTTCATCGCGTTGCAGGATCGCGTCAGCGGGATCGATGCGGGCGATGACGTCGCCTTCCTTCACTTCCGACCCGATCTCGGAAACCCAGAGAATCTTGCCGGGCGTCGCCGCGGCGATCAGGCTGTCATTGACGCTGACGACGGAGCCCGGCGCTTGCGAATGCGGCGCGAGTTGCGTCGCGACGGCTTCGGCGACGCGCACATTGGCGGGCGGCGGCGCGGGAGGGCCGGCGTCCGCCGCCGCTTTCGCCTTCTGGTCGAAAGTGCCGGCGAAAAAGGCGCCGCCGCCGGCGAGCGCGAGAAGAAGCGCTGCGCCTGCGGCGTATCGGCCCGGACGTTTGATCGACAATTTGCGCATCGCGAATTCCTTATTCCGCAGGCTGAAGAACGAGCCCCGATGGGAGGGCGGCGGATTTTCTCTCGGCGCCGAGCTGCAGGAGCGCCGGCATCAGGACGAGAGTGAACAGCGTCGAGACGAGCATGCCGCCGAAGATGACGGTCGCAAGGCCGCGATAGATTTGCGCGCCCTGGCCCGGCGCGAGAACGAGCGGCAGCATGCCCATCAGCGTCGTGGCGGTGGACATGAAAATCGGCCGCGTTCTCAACCGCAGCGCTTCCCTGACCGCATCGGCGCGGCTCATGCCTTCGGCTTCCGACTGGCGCGTTTGCTCAACCAGCAGGATCGCGTTGTTGACGACGATGCCGAGGAGAATGATGAAGCCGATCATGCCGAGAAGGTCGAGCGGCGTCGCGTGAACGAGGTTCAACAGCCGGATCGCGATGATCCCGCCGACCGCCGCCATCGGCAGCGCGACGATGACGATCGCCGCGTCGCGGATCGATTTGAACAGCGCCGCCATGATCAGGAAGAGGATCGCGACGGCGAGAAGGAAATTGCCGCCGAGATTGGAGATCGCGCGCTTCAGGCTGTCGGCCTCGCCGGCGAAATTCAAGGAGGCGCCTTCGGGCAGCGCCGCGTAGATTTCCTTTTCGGCGTCGCCTTTCAGCGCCTCGACAATGTCGCCGAGCGCCATGCCTTCCGGCGCGTTGACGGCGAGCGAAATCGTGCGCCGCCCGTCGACGCGGCTGATCTGCTGCGGACCGACCGAGCGCTGGAAGGACGCGAGTTCGCCGAGCGGCACGAGCGCGCCCGTCGGCGTTGAGACCGGCACGGTCGAAAGATATTCAGGCTCGCCCCATTCGTTCGATTTCAGGATGATGTCGACGCGCGTGTCCTCATGGAAGAATTCGCCGAGCCACAGGCCGTCGCCGAAAGCGCGCACGGCGTTCGCGACCGACGCGCGCGTCAGGCCGACTTCCGCTATGCGCCGGTCGTTCGGAATAAGTGTGATTTCAGGCGTCACGATCTGCGGATCGGGATTGGGCCACACGGACGCGCCGGGCAGCGCGCCGGTGATGATGTCCATGACGTTCGGCACCGACTGCTGGAGCGCGTTATAGTCCGCTGCCTGAAGGTCGATGCGGATATCGCCGCCGCCGCCGAAGTCGCCGAAGAGATCGCCCTGGCGCGCGAAGACGCGCGTGTCGGGGAAGCCTGAAAGAATTTCCTCGTTCACGAGCTTTTCAAGCTCGCCCATTTTCGACTGGACTTTCGGACGCACGCCGATATTGCCGCCCCATTCGCCCGAATAGAGATAATAGTTGAGCAGCGCCGGCTCTTTTTCGCCTTTCATATAGGGATCGAGCCGGTCGACGACGACCTCGGCGAATTCCTCGCGGATCATGTCGGCGCTGGCGCCTGAGGGGAATGAAATGAAACCGTCGATTGCGGCGCGTTTCACCGGCGGCAGATAGTTGAGCGAGGGGAAAAGAAGGAAGCCGACAGCGAGCGGAATGACGGTCAATGCGGCGATCCAGCCGTAACGGCGCGCCGGCGTGCGCGTCAAATTCATGACGACATCGGGCAGGCGATCGAAGAATGAGGGCCTGGATGAGCCCGCGGCTTTTTTCCGCTTCATCAACAAGGCGGCGCCGACCGGCAAAACGGTCGATGCGACGATAAGGCTGAAGACGACCGCGACGGCGATCGTCAGGGCGAGATCGGCGAAGAGTTGACCCTCGACGTCTTCAAAAAACATCACCGGGATGAAGATCGCTACCGTTGTGGCGGTCGAAGCGAAGAGCGCCCCGAAGACCTGCGACACGGCTTTCGCCGCGGCCTCTTTCGGCTCGCGGCCTTCATCGCGCATGCGCACGAAGTTTTCGAGCACGACGATCGCCGCGTCGAGCACCATGCCGGTGGCGAAGGCGAGACCCGCGAGCGAAATGACGTTGATCGACCGGCCCGTCATGTTGAGGAAGACGATCGTTGCGGCGAGGCAGACGGGGATAGCCGCCGCGATCAGCAACGTCGCCGTCGTCCGGCGCAGGAACGCCCAGAGGATCGCCGTCGCGAGAACGACGCCGAGCAGCAAATTGCCGGCGAGCATCGACAGCGCGTTCTTGATGAACAGCGACGGGTCAAAGCTTTTCTGGATCGTATATCCCATCTCGGCGAGAACGCCGGAATTCAGCTCATCGAGCTTTTCCGTGATGCCGTTGATCGCGGTGAGCGTGTTCGCGCCGGGCTCGCGCAGGATGCGCATGCCGATCGCGGGATTGCCGTTCTGATAGACGACGCCGCCGCCGCGGTCATTGGCGACTGAAACGTCGGCGACATCGCTCAGCCGAACGGGCGCGTTATTGCGCCAGGCGAGGATTGTTTCGCCAAGCTGCTCCGCCGTGTAACGGCCTTCAAAGCGCATTGTGTAATTGCGCCGGCCGACTTCGACCGAGCCGCCGGTGACGTCGGTCGAGCGGTTCACGGTCTGCGCAATCTGGTCGATCGTGACGCCGAGCTGGGCGAGGCGGAAGGGATCGAAGGAAATGCGAATGATTTCCTCGCCGTCGTCGGAATTGACGTCGACGCCGGCGACGCCGTCGACCGATTCAAGCTCAGGCGCGATGCGCGTCGTCGCAAACTCGCTCATCGACAGCGATGCGTCGTCGTGACCGGGAAGACGCTGAAGGAACAGGAAGATCAGCGTGTCGCCCGCCGATCCGCCGCCGAAATCGCCGATCGAGGGGCGATCGGCTTCCGCCGGCAGGCCGCGCACGCGCTGAAGGCGGCTCGTCACCTCAGTCAGCGTCTTGTCCATATTGGTGCCGAGCGTGAATTCGAGACTCACAAAGCCGCCGCCCGAATTCGACCAGGACTGCATCGTCTTCAGGCCCGGCATGCCGCGCAATTCGCGCTCGATCGGCTCGATGATTTCGCTTTCAACCTCGCGCGGGCTCGCCGCGCGCCAGCCCGTCCAGATGCCCATGACGGGGCGTTCGATATTGGGGAGGAGCTGGATCGGCAGCCGCGTCACTGAAATGACGCCGAGCAGCGCGATTAGCGCCAGCACGACCCCGACGGCGGCCGGATTCTTGAGGCAGAGTTTTGTGAGGCCCATGCGTTTCTCCCCGCAGGAGGATTGAAGCTACAAATGTCGCGTAGCCCATAAGCGCGCGGAAAACCTTAATAACAAGGGGCCGTCAGTCGCCTTTCGACCAACGGCCCCGTGCAAGCGACGAAATGTTTGCGGCTGCGACGAACCGCGTTCCGTCAATCTTCGCTTTCCTCATTTTCCAGCTCTTCAAGCATCTGCGCGACGCTCTCGATCTGGCGGCCGATTTGTTCCTGCGCCGACTTGATCGCGCGTTTGTGAACTTCGCCGTCGCGCATCAGCTGATTGCGCTGTTCGCGAATGGCGTTGCGCATCGCCTTGCGTTCCTCGCGCGACATATCGGAGTCGTCGAGATCGGCCTCAGCGTCGTCGAGATCGGCAAGCGCGTCATCGAAGCGATCGGCGATTTCATCGTCCATATCCGCGCGCGCGTCTTCAAGCGCCTCAAGCTGCATTTCAAGATGCGCTCGTTTTTGGTCTCGCGCTTCCAGACGGCGCATCTCCGCGTCGCGTTTGCGCTCTTCGTCTTCCAAAATGCGTTGTTCGGCGGCGATCCGGTTTTGCCCGGCGCGGCGACCGGCCAGCTCCGCCTCGCGCCGGATTGCGGCGATTTGCTCATCGTCGAGCGGGAAATGCGTTTTCGCATCATCGCGCGCTCGCATTCTCGCCTCGGCCTTCACGCGCTCCATTTCGCGCCGCCATTTTGCGGCTTCTTTATCGCGCAGCTTGGCCGCCTCTTTGCGGGCGTTCTCCTCGTTTTTGCGCATCGTCTTCAGCGCTTCGCGAAGCTCTGCGCGCTTTTCCGCCGTCATCGGCTCTTCGCTTGAAAAGCGATAGACTTTTTCGCCGTCGCGCAAAGTGAGATTGTAGGAGCCTTCAACCTCGCCATTCGCCGCGCCGAGCAGGCGCTCTTCGAGATCTTCGGCGAGCGCCGCAAATGTCGAACCGCCGGCGAAGCCGAAAGAGCCGGCCTGCGCGAATTGCAGGGTTTTCGGCGCCGCGATCGTCATCTCGGCGAAACCCGGACCGCTCATGCGGAAAGATGCGAACTCGTTCGACGGTGAAAATTTCTTGACGCCGGGCGCCTCGGGAATGTCGTCAGCCGGCGCTAATTTGTACGAATAGCGCAAGGGGTGCGCGGGTTTTTCCGGCACGATGACGGGCGCGGCGTCTTCCGCCGGTTCGGCGGGGATCGCCGGCGCGGCTTCGATCGCCGGCGTCGCCGGCGTTGCGGGAACCGCATCGATGATCATCGACGCCGATGCGATCTCTTTCGCCGGATCAACCGCTTTTCCGTCGCGCATGGTTTCGAAATGAAGATGCGGCCCGGTCGTCTTTCCGGTCGCGCCGACCTTCGCGATGACGTCGCCTGCTTTGACGCGCTCGCCTTTTTTGACGCTATAGGAATCAAGATGCGCGTATCGCGTGACGAGGCCGTGGCCGTGATCGATGACGACGACCTTGCCCCAGGCGGTCGAGCCTTTGTAGCGATCCGTCGCCTCGATGACGACGCCGTCGCCGGGCGCGAAGATCTTCGCGCCTTTCGGCGCCTTGATGTCGAGGCCGTTATGGGCCGGCGCGCTTTCGCCGCCGATCGCTTCATGCTTTTCGCCGAATCCCATCGTGACGTCGCCGATGAGCGGCAAGTCGCTGAGGAGATTGCGGTCGGCGGCGGCGCTTTCCGGATCGACGGCGAGCGCCGCCTGACCGACGGCGACGAGCGCGACGGTCGAGGCGGCGGCCGATAAAAGCAGGCGCGTCGACAGCGGCGTCTTTCTCGGCGCTTCGGGCGACAGGATCGCGTTCAGGCGCCGGCGCCGCCCGCCGGGATCGGCCGGCGTGAAGGAGGGCGCAAGCGCCGGCTGCACGTTCATTTTGAACGCCGCGAATTTCAGCCCCTCGACGAAACAGGCGGCGTAGACGCGCCGATCGACGCCTTTTTCGAGAACGAGCGCATCGGCGCTTTCCTCCGCCGCAAGCTCGGCGTTGCGCGCAATGCGCCCGACCAGCGGATTGAACCAGAAGAGAACGCGCGCAAGCTGGGTCGCCGTGAAAAGCCGCGTGTCGCCGCGGCGCACATGGGCGAGCTCATGCGCGCACATCAAGACGACATCGTCGCTGCCGACGCGGGTTTCGATGCCGTCCGGAATGAGGATCGTCTGGCGGACGACGCCGGTGATGCAAACGCTCGACACGTGCCGCGAACGGCGGATCGTCGGCATTTGAACCTCAAGCCGGTCAGCCCATTCCTCAATGCGGTCAAACAGGTTCCAGTCCTCGACCAGCGCCGCGCGGGAAACGGCGTATTGCAGGCAGGCCTGACGGCCGACCCATAGGAAGAAGGCGAGAACGGCGCCGTAGACGTAAAGAAGCGCGGCGCCGGAAACGATCTGCTCAGATGTGAGGAACGCCGGTTTCGACAATGGGACGAATTCCTGCGCGGCGGCGTCAGCGACGACGACGACAGGCGCCATGTCGAATGCGGCAATTTCAGGCGCCGGGCGCAACGATACGCCGAAAGCTGCGAGCGTCGGCGCGACAAGAGAGGGAAGCACCGCGAACAGGAGAGCGAGCGTCCACAATCTTTCTGAGGATGTCATCGGCGCGGCGCGTTCAAGGCTGCGCGCGCCGACCAGCAACAGGGCGGCCCACAAAAGGGACGCGCCGAGACAGATCAGCAATGCTTCAGCCTGATAGGCGTTGAATTCGACGAGCCCGCTCATTTGCGCGTCTCCGCTTTCAGGATTTTTTCAAGCTCGCGGATTTCTTCCTCCGAGAGCAGTTTGGAATCAGCGAACATCACCGCCGACGGCGCCGCGTCGAGTTCGAGCACCCGGTCTGAAAAATCGAGGATCATGCGCGACAAGAGCGCGACCTTGCCGACCGCCGCCGAATAGACGTTGATCCCGTCGGCGCTCTTCTTCTTGAGAAGGCCCTTTTCGCACATCCGTTCGATGACGGTGCGCATGGTCGAATAGCTCCAGTTGAATTCCGGCGCGACTTCATCGGTGATCTCGCGCGCTGAAAGCGTCCGCTTCCGCCACAGCAGTTTGAGGACGGACAGTTCCGGCTTTGTCGGCTGGAGGGCGGGATCAATGGCCATGGGGATCTCTCGGCTGTCGATGGGCGCTGACGCGGATTGGCGACATCTGTAGCATGATGTTACAGATGTCACAAGGCGTCATGCGCATGTCCGGACGCCCGCCCGCCGGCCTTGTCGGGCCTCAAGGCCGGATTGGCCAGCGGCCAGCGCCGAAGCGCGCCTTAGACGCGGCGAACGGCGAAATCGTGAGGTTAACGCGATTTTCAGCCCCAGAGGCGCATGCTCGGCCTCGTAAAGCGGTCGGTTCGGCCGCAGCGAGGTGCGTCATGGGCAGGCAGAACAAGCCGGGGGTGGGCAAGAAAGCCGGAGACCGCAAACCCGACACGGCGGAACTATCCAGCATCGACGAACGCCGCGCGTCGGTGCGCCAGCCGACCTTCAAGGCCGGCGAGGTGATTTTGCCGGAAGGCGAAGCGCTCGATTGCGTCATCCGCAATGTCAGCGAGAACGGCTGTCTCATCAAAATCGAAAACGCCGGCGCGCTCCCCGATAGGATCAGCGTCCGCATCGATCTCGACAAGCCGCCCCGCCCGGCTGAGGTCATTTGGCGCTCGTCAACGCTCGCCGGCGCTATGTTCTTTCGCGAATTGAGCTAGGCCTTTTCCTGTTTTGCCGGAAACATCGCCGCATTTCTTTCCAGCGGCAATTTAAGTCCGTTCGCCAGATAAGCGACCGTGCGGTAGAACCCCGCCAGCATGATGATCTCCAATATCTGCTCTGCGTCATAATATTCCGCCAGCGCGGAAAACTCCTCATCGGAAAGCGTTGCGCGATCGTGCAGGGCGTCAGCGCATCGAATAAGCGCTTTTTCCTCCGGCGACCAACAAACTGCGTTCGCATCTTCATGCACGGTTGCTGCAATCTGCTCTGGCGTCAATTTCGCAGCCTCGGCGAAAGCGACAGCGTGAACGCCCCACTCGTATTCGCAATTGGCGCGGGCGCATGTCCGATCAATGATGATTTCACGAGCGCGCAGCGACAGCGGTCCCCGATCCAGCAAGGAGCCGCCCTTGAATTTCTCCCATGCGCGCTTTGAAACGGCGACCGTTCTGAAAAGAACGAGCGGCGGCGCGCCGGGCGGCATGACGCGCTCGAAATCCGCTCGAACGGCGTTTTCATAAGGCGGAGACAAAGGTTTGATGCGGCTCATGGAACAGCCCTTTTCAACTGGCGGCGCTTGCTATTAAAAAGATAGCACATGAAAAGCGCTACTAAATTAGTAGCGAGAAATCAAGGAAGACTGAACAGCCATGGCGGCCGGCGCAAATTCCTCACGACCAATCATGCGTCTTTTGGAGCTGTTGGGTCGGCGATGGGCGCTGCGCGTGTTGTGGGAATTGCGAGGCGAAGCGCTGCGATCGCGCGCGCTTCGCGCCGCCTGCGATGACGTCTCTCCGACGGTGTTGCAGCGGCGTCTTGATGAGCTTCGTGAGGCGGGCCTTGTCGATCTGAACCAGGAACAAGGATATTGCTTGACGCGGCTCGGCCGCGAATTGCTCGAGGCGTTTTCGCCGCTTTATAAGTTCGCCGAGAAATGGGCGAAGAATGTCAAGAGCGCCGATCTGTGAGCGATTCTAATGTTTTTATTATTTTTTCGATTTCGTGCGGCTTTGACAGCCGGTGATCGCCTGATTTGATCAGCGTTAATTCAACGTCATCGCCGGCGATAGAGTCAGCGAATTTCAGCGCGTGGCGCCAGGGAACGTCCGGGTCCGACATTCCCTGAATGATCCGCACGGGGCAAGCGATATCGATCGCATCGCCGAGAATGAGATGCTTGCGGCCGTCCTCGATGAGCGCGCGCGTGATGATCGTCGGCTCGTCCGAATATTGGGAATGTTCAATGAGGCGGCCCTCTTTCAAAATCGCGTCGCGTTCGGGCCCCGTCATCTGATTCCACATCAATTCTTCGGTGAAGTCCGGCGCCGGCGCGATGAAGACGATCCCGGCGAGCCGCTCTTGCAAGCGCAAGGCGGCGAGCGCGGCGATCCAACCGCCCATGGACGAGCCGACGAGGATCAAAGGTCCGTCGGTCAAGGCGTTTATCGCGGCGAGCGCATCGCTGAGCCAGTCGGAAATCGTTCCGTCTTCAAAGCGGCCGTCCGATGCGCCGTGCCCGGAATAATCAAAACGCAGATAGAAGCGTCCCGCCCGGCTCGCCCATTTGGCGAGCGCTTCGGCCTTGGTCCCGGTCATGTCCGACTTGAAACCGCCAAGCCAGACGACGCAAGGGTCTTCGCCGGCGATGCTTCGATAGGCGATGCGGCCGTTCGGGCCGTCGATCGTTCCGGTTCGTTCTATCATCGCCCGCCGCTTGATCTTCCCTTCCGCGTCAGGGCTTATGATGGCGCGCGCCGCAAGCGAAAGCGACCCCGTCCGCTCCATGCGTTTTGAGAAAACAGTCCTTCAGATCATCCCGACGCTCGACGCCGGCGGCGCCGAACGCTCGACGCTTGAAATGACGCGCGCGATCGTCGACGCGGGCGGCAAGGCGATCGTGGCGACGTCTGGCGGACGTCTTGTCGACGACATCGAAAAGGCGGGCGGGCGGGTTTTCAAAATGCCGGCGGCGTCGAAAAACCCGGTCACGATGATCGCCAATCGCGGCCGGCTGATCCGGCTGATGCGGGAAGAAGGCGTCGATCTCATTCATGCGCGCAGTCGCGCGCCAGCCTGGAGCGCGCTGTTGGCGGCGCGCGGGGTCGGCGTTCCCTTCGTCGCCACCTATCACGGCGCCTATGAAGCGGGCTCGCCAATCAAGCGGTTGTACAATTCGGCCATGGCGCGCGGCGATCTCGTCATCGCCAATTCCGAGTTCACGGCGGCGAGCGTGCGCCGCCTTTACGATGTCGGCGACCGGCTGGTCGTCATCCCGCGCGGCGCCGATCTTGAGGAATTCAACCCCGAAGCGATTTCGCCGGCGCGAATCCGCGCGATCGGGGAAAAATGGCGGCTTGGGGAAAAAAAGGCGCGGCTCGTTCTCCTGTTGCCGGGCCGGCTGACCGACTGGAAAGGCCATGAAGCCGCGGTTCGCGCCGCCGCCGCATTAAGGAACGACGCGCAGACTGGCGTTTTTCCCGAGTTCCAGCTAATTTTCGCCGGGGACTCGCAAGGGCGGAGCGGATTTGCAGCGTCGCTGGTGCGAATGGTGAATGAGTTGGGGCTTAAAGACGTAATCAGCGCCGTCGGTCATTGCGGGGATATGCCCGCCGCCTATGCGCTTTCGGACATCGTCCTGTCGCCGTCGACCCGGCCGGAAGCCTTCGGGCGCGTCGCGGCCGAGGCGGGCGCAATGAGCAAGGTCGCGATCGCCGCCGCGCATGGCGGCGCGATGGAAACGATCGAGGACGGCGTTACCGGATTTCTGGCGGCGCCGGGTTCGGCCGATGCGCTGACGGAGGCGCTTCGCAAGGCGGCGGCGCTCGGCGCGGACGGGCGTCGCGCGATGGGCGCGAAAGCGCGCGCGCGGATTGCGGCGCGCTATTCGACCAGAGCGATGACCGAAGCGACCCTCGCCGCTTATCAAGCGCTCCTTGCACGAATGGCCGCACGGCGCAGCGGGGCGATTTAATGGGGCGTCATCAAAATATTCTCGTCATCAAGACTGACGGGCTCGCCGCTTTCGTCGCCGCCGAGCCCCTTTACGAAGCGGTCCGCGCCGCCCATCCCGGCGCGCGCATTTCATTGCTGACGCAAAGCCACCTTCAACGCATCGCGCGCGCCTCGCCCTATTTCGATCAGGTCGCGGCGATGCCGGACTTCCGCGATCCGGAGGCGAAGAAAGCGTTCGTCCAGCAGGTGAAGTCGTCGGGCTTTTCCTACATTTACGATCTCGCCGCGAATGAGGACGCGAAAAAACTCTATTCGGCACTCGGCCTGTTCCGGCCGAAATGGCGCTCGGTCGCGCCCGCCTCGCGTTCCGCGCGCAAGAAAGGCGCGCCCGAGGAAGGTCTGCCCGACATGACCAAATTCTCGAACGCGGTCGGCGTCTCGGCGAGCGAACGCTTGCCGGATTTCCGCTGGGCGCTGGCGACGCGCAAGGATTCGGCGAACATGCAGCCCTCCTGGTTCGGCATCTCCGGCGTCTTCGGCCTCCTCATGCCGGGCGTTGACGAAACGCGCCGCTGGCCGTCGTCGCGATACGCCGATCTCGCGCGCATGATGGCGAAGAAAGGCGTGATGCCGGTTCTTGTCGGCCCGAAGGAGCTTCACGCTTTCGCCGATGACGTCGCGCACGCCGCCCCCGAACTCGTCGATCTCACCGGCAAGGCGGACCATCTCCAGCTCGTTTCGCTGGCCCAGGCGGCGGCGTTTTTCGTCAGCGATGCGGCCGAGGAAGTGCATCTCGTCGTCAGCGTCGGCTGCGCCGGGGTGCTGATTCGCAAGGCGGGCGAGGAGCATCTGTCGCCCAAGGGGCGGAACGTCATAACGCTGACCACCCGCAGCGCCATGGACGAGGCGAGCCCGGAATTCGTCTGGCGCGCGCTTGAAAATATGGGTCTCATCCCGAAGGGTTCCGCAAACCCGCGCGCGGCCGTGCGTTGATCTTGCCGCGCCTTCCCCTATATACCCTCATCGCTCGCCGGGGGGCGTTAACCGATCATTTTGCGCCCGTCGGCACACTCGTCCCCTGTCCTTGAAGCAACCGAAGGAGAAACGCCCATATCCCGCAGACCATTCGCCCCCGCGCCGCCTAAAAGCGACGGACCGCGCATCAACGATGAAATAACCGTCCCGCAAGTTCTGCTGATCGATGAAGATGGCGAAAAGCGCGGCGTCATGCCGACAGCGCGCGCCATTGAAATCGCCGTCGAAGCCGGGCTCGATCTAGTCGAAATTTCGCCGCAGACCCAACCGCCCGTGTGCAAGATTCTCGACTACGGCAAATTCAAATTCCAGCAGCAGAAAAAGAAGGCTGAGGCGAAGAAGAAGCAGAAGGTCGTCGAGATCAAGGAGATCAAGATGCGGCCCAACATCGACGACCATGATTACGAGGTCAAAGCGAAAGCGATGCGGCGCTTCTTCGACGAGGGCGACAAGGTCAAAGTAACCTTGAGGTTTCGCGGACGGGAAATGGCCTATCAGGATCGCGGCATGGCGCTGCTTGAAAAGGTGAAGACCGATTTCGAGGATGTCGCCAAGGTCGAGCAGATGCCGAAGCTCGAAGGCCGCCAGATGATGATGGTGATGGCGCCGCGATGAATTCCCCGTCCGCGCGAAAAGCATGCGGACAAATCGCGTAAAGAGCGAAATAAGCGGCGGCCCCCAAGCCGCCGCTTTCTTTTTGCGTTTCAGGCTGGCGCGCCCTTTGCTCTAATTCGGGAAAGGGGGCGCGCGCCCGCCGCGCCCCCTCATTCAGGCCGGCTGGTAATCGATGCAGGAGTTCATCGCCGCTTTCGGAACGTCGCCCTGGGGGCCGATGGCGCTCGCCTTTCTTCTCGGCGTCTGCTTCGGCTGGCTGATCTGGGGCGCCAAGGCGCGCGGCGATGCGGGCGATGCGGACGCCCCTGAGGGCGAAACCAAGGAAATCGTGGTGATCAAGGCCGAACTCGACGCCGCGCGCGCGCTGCTTGATGAAAAGGACGGCGAGGAAGAGGCGATCGCCGAGCAGCTTTCAAGCCTTGATGAGGCCGTCAAGCGCGCCAACGGCCGGTTGAAACTGATCCTCGCGGCGGTGAAGCGCGCGGCCCGGCGGGACTGACGCCCGGCTTTCGACCCTCTTGTTTCATTCAGGGACATCGGAGACCATTTCGCCCGAATATTCCGGGGCGGATGGCGAAGCGGGCGATGGATTACAACGAAGAACTTATCCTCTCGGCGGCGATGATCGCGGCGACGGTCTTTTTTCACGCCGTCGTCATTTCGGCGATCGCCGCTCTGTTCAGGGCGACGGCGAAAAGCGTGTGGGGGCCGATGCGCTTCGTCCGCGATGCGGTGATTTTGACGCTGATAAGCCTCGTGCTGATGGCGGCGCATCTTGTCGAGATCGCGGGCTGGGCGGTTCTCTTCGTCAGGATCGACGCTTTTTCCGTCTTCGAAGAGGCGCTCTATTTTTCATCCGCCGCCTATACGACGCTCGGCTTCGGCGATGTTCTGCTGCCGGACGAATGGCGCCTGCTCGGCGGGGCGATCGCCGCCGACGGGTTTCTCCTGTTCGGCCTTTCCGCCGCTTTCCTGTTTGAAATCGCCGCGCGCCTTCGCCTCGGCGGCGATCGCGCGCATCATTAGGCGGCGGCCGACGCCGTCTCGCGCGGGCGCTGGATGCGGCCGATGGCGGCGAAGAGCGGCAGGAGCGCCAGCGCCGTCAGGAGTGACGCCAGAACGAAAGGCGCGCCCGGAAAAAAGACGGCGCCGTCGGCCTGCGAGAACGCCGAAAAAATCTGCGTCATCATCAGGGGACCGATGATCATCGACACGCCGTTGATCGATCCGATGGCGCCTTGAAGCTGGCCTTGCGCATCGGCGGGTACGGTGCGCGACATGATCCCCTGCAAGGCGGGCGCGGTGAAACCGGCGAGCGAGCCGAAAGCGATCAGCGGATAGATCATCCAGCCCTCGGCGACGACGCCATAGGCGAAATAGGCGACGATCGCGACGCCGGCGCCGAAGAATGCAGCTCGTCGTTCGCCGAATTTCGGCATGACGAGACGGGTGAGCCCGCCCTGAACGATTGCGGAGGCGAGCCCGACCGCCATCAGCGAAAAGCCGATTTCCTTCGGCGACCAGCCGAATTTCAGGCCCGCGAAATACGCCCAGACGGACGGGAACGCCCAATGCGCCAGCTGATAGAGAAACATCGCGAAGGCGATCGGCAGGATGACCGGATATTGCCGGAAATGACGGAAAGAGCCGAGCGCGTTGGCGCGCCGCCATTCGAACGGACGGCGATGATCGGGATTGAGCGTTTCCGGCAGGAAGAAATAGCCGTAGACGAGATTGATGAAGCCGAGACCGGCGACGGCGAAAAACGGCGCGCGATGGCCGTAGATATCGCCGATGATTCCGCCGAGCGCCGGACCGATGATGAAGCCGAGGCCGAACGCCGCACCCATCAGGCCGAAATTCGCCGCGCGTTTTTCAGGCGGCGATATGTCGGCGATATAGGCGTTCGCCGTCGTGAAGGTCGCCGCAAAGGCGCCGGCGAGAATGCGCGCGATGAACAGAAAGGCGAGCGACGGCGCCAGCGCCATCAACAGGAAATCGATCGAATAGGCGCATAGCGACAGGAGAATGATCGGCCGCCTGCCGAACCGATCGGAAAGCGAGCCGACGACCGGCATCATGATGAACTGCATGACGGCGTAGGCCATGGAGAGAACGCCGCCCCAGCGCGCTGCGTCGGCGCGACCCTGGCCGGTCACTTCCATGACAAGCTCCGGCATCACCGGCATGATGATTCCGAAGCCGATCATGTTGATCAGGACGGTAATGAAGATGAAAAAAAGGGCGTTCCGCCCCGGCTTGCGCAAAACCATCCGCGATCCTGAAACTCTCTCCGTCAGATGTCCTTATAGTCAGGCGGCGTCGCGCCCGTCTCGATCGGCGTCACCTTGATCGCGGTTATTTGATTGCGTCTGCGACGGACGATCCTGAAGCGGTAGCCGTGGAATGAAAAAGTCTGGCCGACATCCGGGATCGATTGCGCTTCGTGGATGACAAGTCCGGCGACGGTGACGGCTTCTTCATCGGGAAGGCTCCAGTCCATCGCGCGGTTGAGATCGCGGATCGTGACATTGCCGTCGACATTGATCGATCCGTCGGATTGCGGACGCACGCCCTGCACGGGAAGATCATGCTCGTCCTCAATTTCGCCGACGATCTCCTCGATGATGTCTTCAAGCGTGACGAGGCCCATGATCGAGCCGTATTCGTCGACGACAAGCGCGAAATGCTCCTGCCGGCGTTTGAAATTGTCGAGCTGCTCGGCGAGCGTCGTCGTTTCCGGCGCGAAATAGGGCGGGCGCGCCAGTTCCTCGATGGCGATGCCGGCGGGATTTCCCTCCGCTTCCCAGAGCGCGCTCAACAGGTCTTTCGCATGCAGAACGCCGACGATGTTGTCCGGCGTATTGCGATAGAGCGGCAGGCGGGTGTGACCGCTTTTCAGCGCCTGCGCGATCAGCGCCGACGGCTTTTGCTCGATGTCGAGCATGTCGATCGCCTTGCGATGGATCATGATTTCATCGAGCGTGATTTCGTCAAGGTCGAGCGCGCCGCGGAAGATGTCGCGCGCTTCCTTTTCAAGACCGCCTTCTTCATGGTGCAGCTCGACCGCGCCGCGAAGCTCGTCGGCGGCTGAAAAAATCTGCTCGCCCTTGGCGAGCCTGAGACCGATCAGCGCGAGCGCGCCGCGCACGATCCATTGCAGCACCCATGTGACGGGCGCAAAGGCGAAAACGATCCAGCGCATGATCGGCGCGACGAGCATGGCGATCATGTCGGGTCGCGCCAGCGCCGCCGTTTTCGGCGCGACCTCCGAGAAGATGACGACAAGGACCGTCATCGTGACCGTGGCGGCGCCGACGGCGAGCCCGCCGGCGCCGAAGAGCGAGGCGAAAAGCGTCGAAGCGAGCGCCGTCGCGAGGATGTTGACCAGATTGTTGCCGAGCAGGATCGCGCCGATCAGCTTCTCGCGATTGCGGATGAGGGCGTTGACGCGCTTGGCGCGCTTGTCGCCGTCGCTTTCAAGCTTGTGCATGCGCGCGCGCGATGTCGCCGTCAGCGCCGTTTCCGATCCTGAGAAAAACGCCGAGACGAAGAGCAGCAGGATGATCGCGCCCGCCATCACCAAAATATTCGCGTCAATTCCGGTCATTGTCCGATTGGTCCCGACAGTTCGCGCCGCGCCTAACGCGCGCCGGCGCCTTTCAGAAAACTGAGGATCGCCGCCGCATCGACGGCCTTTTCGATATAGGCCTCGCCGAGACGCCTGACGAGAATGAGCGTCAGGGCGCCGGCCTCGACTTTCTTGTCCTGAAGCATCGCGGCGAGGAGCGCGTCGGCGGAGAAGTCGGCGCCGCGTTTCGCGTCGGCGAGGCGGCTGGGAAGCCCCATCGCCGACAGATGCGCCTTCAGCCGGTCGGCGTCAGCCGGCGGGCAGATTTTGCCGGCGACGGAAAAATCGAAGGCGAGCGCCATGCCGACCGACACCGCCTCGCCGTGAAGGATGGCGTCGGAATAACCGTGAACGGCCTCGATCGCATGACCGAATGTGTGGCCGAGATTGAGGAGCGCGCGAACGCCGTGTTCCTTTTCGTCCGCCGCGACGATTTCCGCCTTGGTTTCGCACGATCGTCTGACCGCGACGCGCCGCGCCGTCGTATCGCCGGACAGGATGTCGCTTCCGCGTTGTTCGAGCCAGGCGAAAAAGGGCTCGTCGCCGAGCGCGCCGTATTTGACGATTTCGGCGTAGCCCGCCTTAAGCTCGCGTTCGGGAAGCGTTGAGAGCGCGGCGATGTCGGAGATGACGACGCTCGGCTGATGAAAGGCGCCGATGAGGTTTTTGCCGTGCGCCGAATTCACCGCCGTCTTGCCGCCGACCGAACTGTCGACCTGGGCGAGCAGCGTCGTCGGAATTTGCGCGAAACGGCAGCCGCGCTTGACGATCGCGGCGGCGAAGCCGGCGAGATCGCCGATGACGCCGCCGCCGAAGGCGAGGATCGTATCGTTTCGCTCAACGCCAAGCTCGATGAGGCGCTCGACAAGGCGGGCGAGGCCGTCGAGCGACTTGGCGCTTTCGCCGGGCGCGAGCGTGATTTTCTCAAACGCGATCCCGGCGGCGCCGAGGCCGTATTCAAGGCGCGGGCCCTGCGCCGCATCGACCGTCGCATCCGTGACGATCACCGTCCACGGCCGCGCCAGGCGCGGCTTCAAGATCGCGCCGGCGCTCTCAAGCAGCCCTTCGCCGATATGAATGTCATAGCCGCGATCGGCGATGCTGACCGGACAAACATCAATCGTCATCGCGCATCCTCCGCGTCGAAATGGCGGGCGAGTTCGGCGGTGATCGCGTTGACGGTGCGCGCATGGCCGCCGGCGTTGCTGTCGATGATGATCGTCGCGGTTTCGTATAACGGTCTGCGCTCTTCAAGCAGGCGCGCGATGATCGCGTGCGGATCGCCGTTCTTTAAAAGCGGGCGCGTCGCGCGCCGCGTCGCGCGTTTGACAAGCGTGTCGACTTCGGCGCGAATCCAGACGGAAATCGTGCGCTCGGCGATCAGTGCGCGCGTTCCCGGGTTGATCAGCGCGCCGCCGCCGGTCGCCAGCACGATCGGCGCGCCGCAGAGCAGCCGTTCGATCACCTGCGCCTCGCCCCGGCGAAAGCTCTCCTCGCCATGGCGTTCGAAAAGTTCGGCGACCTTCATGCCGGCCGCCGCCTCGATCTCGGCGTCCGCGTCGTGAAAGGGGAGGTCGAGAGCCGCCGCCAGTCTTCGCCCGACGGTTGTCTTGCCCGCGCCCATCATGCCGACAAGCGCGATCGGCCGATCGATTTTGAGCCGGCGTGACAGGGGCTTGCGGCGGGAAGCGGACATGGGGCCAGTCTCTAATCAAGCCGCTGCGCGAGCGCCAGTGCCGGCCGGCCCGCAAAGGGGTTCGCCGCAAGGTTTCGACATGGGCCCGGAATGGTCTAGAAGAGGCTCACCCTTTCGGCATTCTGGAGTTTCGCCGCCGTGCGCTTTGTTCTGGTCGTCCTGATCGTCGTCATTCTCGCGATCGTCGGGCTTTATGTTTACGGGCTGACGCTGAGACCCGACACGCGAATCATCGAGCAGGACGCGGTCGGAGCGGGCGATGTCTAGACGGCTCGCCCGGCGCCTCGCCCCCGCCCTCGCCATCCTCGCCGCGATCGCCGGCGTCGCGCGCGCCCAGACCGCGCCGCTTGCGCCTGTCGAACAGACGGCGCTGGCGAAAGACGCCTTTTCGACCGGTCTTCTCGATCGCTCTCAAGGCGCGCTGGCGTCCGATCTGTGGCGCGGCTCGACCGCCCGCGCGCTTGAGCCGCTGCTTAACGCCGCGCCGGCGCGGCCGGCGAGTCCCTCGATCGGCGCCGCCTTGCGCCGCGTCCTTCTTTCGCCGGGCGACGCGCCGGCCGACGCGGGTCCCGCGCTTGGCGGCGCGAAGCTGAAAGCGCTCGTCGCCGCCGGCTTCATCGACGCGGCGCGCTCGATCGAAGGTCTTTCGGCCGGCGCCAATGCGGATCCCGCAAGCGTCGAGGCGATGGCGGTCGCCGATCTTCTCGCCGGCGAAGAAGACGCGGCCTGCTCGAAAGCGCGGCGCATCGCATCGGGCGGCGACACCGCCTTCTGGGTGAAGCTGCGCGTCATTTGCTATGCGCGCGCCAATGAGCTCGACGCCGCCGAGCTGGCGCTCGGCATTTTGACGGAAAACGGCTGGGCGAGCGCTGAGGATCGCGCCGTGTTCGCGCCGCTCGCCGCCGGCGCGCGGCCGAAAACGGCGCCTGAACCCGTCGACGCCTTGCAGCTCGCCGCGGCGAAGGCGATGGGCGCGCCCATCGCGCCCGGCTTTCTTGATCGCGCGTCGGGCGGGGTCGTCAAATCGGTCGCGGATGACGACAGTCGCGACTGGACGATGCGCCTCGCCGCCGCGCGCCGCGCCGCCGCGATGGGCGTCATGAGCGCGGCGGAGTTGAGAGCCCTTTACGCCGCCTCGGGCGACGCCGCATCGGCCTTTCGCGCGATCGGCATGATGACGGCGCCGGAATTCATTCGCGACAAGGCGGCGCGCATCGCCGGGCAAATTGATGCGGCGTCCGATTTCGAAAGTCTTTTCGCCGCCTCTGTTCTTTATGCTGACGATATCAAGGCGCTTGAAGGCGCGGTGATGCCGGCGGCGGATGCGGCGCGGTTCGCGCTCGCCCGGCTTGCGATCGGCGACGCCGTCGGCGCCGAGCGCTGGCTGACTTCCGCTGCGGGGGACGTCGTTCAAGGTCTTCCCGACGATCAGATGATGCGCTTCATCGACACGGTCGGCGTTCTCGGCGCGCTGGAACCGGCCGCCGCCGGGCGCGTCGCCGCGGCGGCCAATGTCGCGCCGTCGCCGCCGCGCCTTTCAACCGAGCAAAACGCGGCGCCCTCGGCCGATCTCGCCTTCATCGTCGCTTCCGCCATCGACGCCGCCGCGCGCGGCGCGAAGGGCGAGGCCGCGCTCGCCGCCCTCGCCGCGTCCGGCGCCGCCGAGCAGGGCGATCCTGTCGCCGAGGCTGTGACCGTGAACGCTTTCGCGGCGGCAGGGCTCGACGACATCGTTCGCCGCCGCACGGTCGAAAAGGCGATCGCCGCGCTTTATCCGGATGACGCGCCGCCCGCCGCCGAAAGCGCGCTGACGCCGGCCTCGGCGCCGTCGGGCCTGACGCCGCGTCTGAAACCCAAGCGCGCGACGTGAACGCAGCCCTGGCGTCGCAGGACGGGCGCCTGATCGCGCTCTTTCTCGATATGATGACCGTCGATCGCGCCGCCGCGGCGATGACGCTTAAGAATTACGGCCGCGATCTTGAGCGGTTTTCGCACTTTCTCCGTGGACGGAAAGAATCGCTCTCAACGGCGGGGGCCGACGACATCTCCGCCTTCCTCGCCGAGCTTGAAGCCGAAGGGCTCGCGGCCTCGACCGCGGCGCTCAAATGCTCGGCGATCCGCCAGTTCTTCGCCTTTCTCTATACAGAGGGCCATCGCGGCGACAATCCGGCGCTCTCCGTCGACCGGCCGAGGACGCGCCGCCCGCTGCCGAAAGTCCTTTCGGAAGACGAAACGCGCCGGCTTGTCGAGGCGGCGTCGGGCGCCGATCCGAAATCGCTCCGCATGCGGGCGATGGTCGAGCTTCTCTACGCCGCGGGATTGAGGGTCTCCGAACTCGTTTCGATGCCGCTCTCCGCCGTCGCCGGCGCGCGCGAGGCGGTCATCGTGCGCGGCAAGGGCGACAAGGAGCGGCTTGTTCCGATCGGCGGCGCCGCGCGGCGCGCGCTCGACGATTATCTCGGCGTGCGCGAGGCGTTTCTCAAAAAAGACGCCGACGGCGAACCCGTTCCCTCGCGCTTTCTCTTCCCATCGCGCGGCAAGACGGGCCACGTCACGGCGGCGCGGTTCGCGCAGCTCATCAAGGATCTCGCAATCGCCGCCGGGATCGCGCCTGAGCGCGTCTCGCCGCACGTCCTGCGCCACGCCTTCGCGACGCATCTGCTGTCGGGCGGCGCCGATCTCAGAAGCGTTCAGGCGATGCTCGGTCACGCCGACATCGCGACGACGGAAATCTACACCCATGTCTCGCAGGACCGCCTGCGCGATCTTGTCTTTTCATCGCATCCGCTCGCCCGCAAGGAGCGAAAGGGCTAAGCGCGCTCCGCCTCGCCGCCCTGTCTTGATTGCCTCGGCGGCGGGGCGTAAGCCGTTAGACGCAAAGGGAAAACATCGCCGGGCATGCATAAATATCTCGAATTTGAAAAACCCGTCGCCGAGCTCGACAGCCGGATTGAAGAGCTGCGAAAGCATGGCGTCGACAAGGAAGGCGTCGCCGACGAGATCGCCCGGCTTGAAACGCGCGCCGAGGGCGTCCTGAAAGACGTCTATTCGAAATTGTCGCGCTGGCAGAAGACGCAGGTCGCGCGCCATGCCGAGCGCCCGCATTTTTCCGATTACGCTTCTTTCCTCGTCGAAGACTTCACACCGCTCGCCGGCGACCGCGCCTTCGGCGAGGATGAGGCGATCGTCGGCGGCCTTGCGCGGTTTCGCGGCCGCTCGATCATGCTGATCGGTCATGAAAAAGGCTCCGACACGGCGAGCCGGGTCAAGCATAATTTCGGCATGGCGAACCCCGAAGGCTATCGCAAGGCGATCCGCCTGATGGAGCTCGCCGAACGCTTCCAGTTGCCGGTCGTCACGCTTGTCGACACGCCGGGCGCCTATCCGGGGCGCGGCGCGGAGGAGCGCGGCCAGGCCGAAGCGATTGCAACGTGTACGGAGAAGTGCCTCGCCCTCGGCGCGCCGATCGTCGCCGTCATCGTCGGCGAAGGCGGGTCGGGCGGCGCTGTCGCGCTCGCCGCCGCGAACAAGGTGTTGATGTTCGAACACGCCGTCTATTCGGTGATCTCGCCGGAAGGCTGCGCGTCGATTCTCTGGAAGGACGCCCAGGGCAAGGGCGAATCGAAGGCGCCGGACGCCGCCGAAGCGATGAAAATCTCCGCCGACGATCTCGTGAAGCTGGGCGTCGTCGACGGCGTCGTTCCTGAACCCATCGGCGGCGCGCATCGCGACGCCGCGCTGGCCGCTGAGCGTTTGGGCGACGCCATTGAGACGGCGATCGGGGAATTGTCGTCCCTGTCGCCGGAGCAACTGCGCCGTCATCGCCGCGACAAGTTTCTGGCGATCGGGCGCACGGGCGTCGTTTAGGTGTTCCTTCTCTCTCCCTTGGAAAGGGAGGGCCGGCGAGGGTTTGCAAAGTCAACGGACAATCCGGCCGGAAGTTTTCGACTTGTTTCGTCGAACCCTCCCGGACGGCTTCGCCGCCCGACCTCCCTTTTCAAGGGAGGTTGAATAGCGTCATGCGTAAAAATATTTCTTTCCGCCCCTTTTCATTAACCATAGAGCGCGCTGATTTCGCAGCGCTTTCCGACTTATCCCCCACCTTATCCCCCTCCCTTGCGGCGGCCTTATAGTGATCGTCATCCCGGATGCGCTGCAGCGTGAAACGCTGCTGCGCGGATCCGGGATCGATTGCGGCGAGAGATCCCGGATCAGCGGCGCGTCATTTCACGCCGCGCGGCATCCGGGATGACGCCTGAACCGAAAGGAGGATGCGCATGGTGAAATCAAACGTCGTCGCAACGCGCCTTCGCCTTTTGCGCGAAGATGCGGGTTGCGGATTTTCCGTACAAAAACGCTGCAGGCCGCATGCGGGCTCGGTTCAAGGGGTGAGACGGCGCGGGGATAATGCGGATTATCCGGCGAATGCTTCGCCTGAAAGGCGAAAATGCGCTTTATTTCTTCACCGCCGCCGCGACGTCTTTCGTCCAGCCGACGAAAACTTCCGTCCCGCCGCGCTCGATCACCGGGCGCTTGATCAGCGTCGGATTGGCCGCCATCAGCGCGATCGCTTTCGCCTCCGTGACGCCCGTCTTGTCGGCGTCGGCGAGCCCGCGCCAGGTCGTCGAGGATTTGTTGAGCAGCTTTTCCCAACCGGCCGCTTTCGCCCAGCGCGAAACCTGCGCTTTCGTGACGCCGTCGTCGCGCACGTCGTGGAACTCATAGGCGATCTTCGCCTTGTCGAGTTCCTTGCGAACCTTGCGGCACGTGTCGCAGTTTTTGAGGCCGTAGAT
>CALAZI010000055.1 GCA_937895955.1 uncultured Alphaproteobacteria bacterium
GCGACGCTCGCCGTCATCAGCACAGGCCGCAAGCGCAGTTCGGTGCCGCGCCGAACGGCGTCGCGAATACTGAAGCCGGCGTCGCGCTGTTCATTAATGAAACTGACGAGCACGATGCCGTTCAACATGGCGACGCCGAAGACGGCGATGAAGCCGATCGCCGACGGCACGGACAGATATTGCCCGGTGACGAAGAGCGCAAAGAGCCCGCCGCTTGCTGCGAAGGGAACGTTTGCGATAATCAACGCGGCGTATTTCACAGAATTGAACGCCGTGTAGAGCAGCACGAAGATGAAAAAGATCGTCGCCGGAACAATCAAAGACAGTTTCGCAAGCGCGCGTTGCTGGTTTTCAAAGGCGCCGCCCCATTCGATCCAGTAGCCCGGCGGCAAATCCACATTCGCCGCGATGACGTCGTTGGCGTCCTTGACAAAGCCGTCGACATCGCGCCCGCGCACATCCATCTGGATGACGGCGTAGCGCTGCAACTGTTCGCGGCGGACGAAGGAATAGCCTTCCGCCGAAGTGACCGTTGCAACCCGTCCGAGCGGAATGATCGCGCCGTCCGCCGTCTGCAGCGGAATATTGCGGATCGATTCCATGGACGCTTTCGATGCATCTTGAAGACGCGCCGTAATGTCGAATCGCCGGACGCCGTCAATGAGCGTGCCTACCGGTTCAGCGCCGATGCCAGTCCGCACGACATTGAGAACGTCGTCAGCGTTCATGCCGTAGCGCGCGAGTTCAGCGCGATCGACCTGAATGCGGATTTGCGGCTTGCCGATATTGGCTTCGAGAGAAAGATCAGCCGCGCCCGGCACGCCGGATATCGCCTCCTTGATTTCCTGGCTAAGCCGGTCGAGCTCGCCAAGATCCTGACCGTAGATTTTGGCGGCCAGCGTCGCACGCACGCCGGAGATCAACTCCTCAACGCGCATCTGAATCGGCTGCGTGAAGGCGACGACCGATGTCGGCACGGTTTCTTCAAGCTTTTCGCGCATGTCATCGGCGAGCGATGCGACCGACCGCTTGCGCGGCCATTCGCTTTGCGGTTTCAAGGCCGTGTAGATTTCCATGTAGTTGACGTCGGCGGTTTCGCCTTTTTCGGCCCTGCCGATCATGGCGATGGTGGTTTCTACCTCGGGAAACTCGCCAAGTGCGTGTTCGATCTCCTTCGAAATCTCGATCGACTGATCGAGCGACGTCGAAGGGATCGACGTCACCCGCCACATGATCGAGCCTTCCTGCAATTGCGGCATGAATTCCTTGCCGAGGAAGGGAAAGAGCGCGAGGCTGGCGACAAGGAGGCCGCCGGCGGCAAGTCCTACTTTGCGCTTGTTGTCGAGTGACCAGGCGATCAGGGGCAGATAGCCGCGCTTGACGATGCGCATCAGCATGGTGTCGCGCTCTTCCTTGGGCTTCAGGATCATCGCCGCCAGAACCGGAATGATGGTCAGCGTCAGGATTAAAGAACCGGCCATGGCGAAGCTGATATTAAACGCCATGGGTTTGAAGAGTTTGCCTTCGAGCCCTTCAAGGCTGAACAAAGGCAAAAAGACGACGATGATGATCATGATCGCGAACGCGATCGGATTGGCGACTTCCCGCGCGGCCTGCAGAACAGCGGCGGTGCGGTTGACCTCGCCGCCCTCTTCTTTTCGTTCCGCCATGATCCGAAACGAGTTTTCGACCATGACGACGGCGCCGTCTACCATCATGCCGATGCCGATGGCGAGACCGGCCAGCGACATGAGATTGGCCGAGAGTCCCGCCTGGCCCATGAAAATAAAGGCGATCAGCATGGCGAGCGGCAGCGCCGTGATCACGACCAGCGCGGAGCGGATTTCGCCGAGAAACAGAAACAGCACGATGGCGACGAGAATTGACCCTTCAATGAGGGCTTTCTCCGCTGTGCCAACTGCCTTTTCCACAAGCTCGGTGCGGTCGTAAATCGGTTTGATGACGACGCCTTCGGGCAGCGCGCCCTCGACCGTCTCGACCTTTTCTTTCACCGCGTCGACGACATTCTTGGCGTTCTCGCCGATGCGCGCGAGCGCCATGCCTAGTACGACTTCTTCACCGTCTCGGGTGACGGCGCCGAAGCGCAGCGCCGGCGCCTGTTCGACTTTCGCGACGTCGCGAACATAGACGGGGGCGCCGTCCTTCACCTTGACGACGATATTGCCGATATCGGTTTCGTCCCGGACGAGACCCAAGCCGCGAACGAGATATTGCTCCGGCCCCTGATCGATATATTGCCCGCCGACCTGCCGGTTATTCGCGTCAAGCGCTTCGACGACATCGGAAAACCCGAGCTCATATTTGATGAGTTGCAAAGGGTCGATCTGAACCTGGAACTGGCGCTCCTGCCCGCCCCAGGACATTACGTCGTCGACGCCGGCGGCCGTGCGCAGGATGAGGCGCACGTTCCAGTCCTGCAGCGTCCTCAAATCCATATCGCTGATGTCGCCCTTAAGGGACTCGTCAGCGCGTTCGAGCGTGTACCAGAAGACCTGTCCGAGGCCGGAAGCGTTCGGACCCATTTCCGGCGAGCCGTAGCCTTCCGGTATCCGGTCGCGAACTTCCGCAAGCCGCTCCATGACGAGACGGCGCGCGAAATAGATATCGACGCTGTCCTTGAAGTAGACGGCGACATAGGAAAGGCCGAAGAGACTGACCGACCGGATTTCAGACACGTCGGGAAGTCCGGCCATCGCCGACTCCACGGGAAATGTCAGCAATTGCTCGACATCTTCGGCGGCGAGCCCCGGCGATTCCGTGTAGATGTTGACCTGCACGGGCGTCACGTCCGGAAACGCGTCGATGGGAACCGTTGTGACGGCGCGCCAGCCGAGAAAGCCGACGACGGCGAAGATGATGAGCACCAGGAATTTATACTGGAGCGAGAATTCAACGAGTTTATTCAACATGGTTCATGCTCCTAATGCCCGTGGCCTTCGCCCATTTTCGTCTTTTGAATGAGCGATTTGAGGAGAAAGGTTTGTTCAGTGACGATCTCATCGCCTGCCGAGACGCCAGACGCGATTTCGATCCAGCCACCGTTTGAGGCGCCGGTTTCAACGCTGACGGGTTCGATTTCATCGCCTTCGATGCGGAAAACCGTCGGCGCGCCGTCCATCAGGACGACGGCGCTTTCCGGCAGCGCCAGCGTTTCATCGCCAGCGCCGGCGGCGATCGCCGCATCGACAAATTGACCGGCGTGAAAATCATCGTCTTCATTGCTGATCTCGACGCGAGCCATCAATGTGCGCGTCGTTTCATCAAGCGCGTGCTGGAGCTGAATGACCTCGCCTTCTTCCCAGTGTCCCGCGCTGGACTTAACGCGCGCGGATGCACCGACGGCTATTCTTTGCGCCTGTTCGGCGGTCAGCCGGGCTTCAACCCAGACCGTTGACTCATCACTGATTTCGACCAGCACTCTCCCCGGATCGACAAATTCGCCCAAGGTGAAGTCATCGCGGACAACGGTGCCCGCTTGCGACGCGAATAAAACAAAGCGACCTGTCGCCTTGCTGGCGTCGCCGGTTTTCAGAAGCGCGGCGACTTCCTGTTCCGCCATGCCGAATGAGAGGAGTTTGGCATGGGCCTGCTGGCGCGCGACCTCGGCTTCGACGAAACGCTTTTCAGAAACGACGTCCCGGCCGAGATTTCGGACGCGGCGCCATTCTTTGTCGTTGATGATGAGCGCGCCTTGCGCTTCAGCCATTTCGACGCTGGAGAGCGTGACCAGCGGCGCGCCTTCTTCGACTTTCTCTCCGCGCACGATATGTCGCTCAACAATCTGCGCGCTGATGCGCGGTGCGACCTGCGCCGTCTTGTAGCGGTTCGCCGTCACCTCGCCCGGCGCAATGAACTCACCGGTCAGTTGCCGTTTGCCGAGCGCAATGGATTTGATCCCCTTGACGCTGCGTTCCGCCGCCGTCATTTCGATATGACCGCCGCCTTCTTCGCCGTGGCCCTCTTCCAACTGCTCGGATGACGTTGGTTTTTGTTCAGCATCCGATGCGCCGCAGCCTGCGACTGTCAGCGCCACGAGGACGATGATAGCCAGTCCAAGGCCAGAATTCAGTTTTCGAAAGTTACGCATTACAGAGTCTCCATCCATTCATTGAGCGTCCCTGACGCATCGAGCCAATCGATCCAGGCGCGCCATAACGACCCTTGAAGTTCAATTCCTGCGCGTTCCGCGCTGTAGGTTTGATCGAGCTGCACTAGATATTCGACCGCCGTGATGTCGCCCGACCGCCATAGTTGATCGAGCACGCGGCGTTGCTCGCCGAGCACATCCGACCCGTCGCGCATCCACGCGCGCCACGTCCCCGCCGCGACGGCGAAGCGTCCGCTGGCTTCGACGAGCCGTGCTTCGGCGTTGCGCAGCTGATTGCGAATCGCTTGCTCGGCGGCGACGCGCTCGGCGCGCGCCTCATCGACTTCGGCCTGTCCGGACGCAAAAACCGGGATAGGTACGGACAATCGGACGCCGGCGAAATCGGCGTCTCCTTCGCGTCCATAGGCGGCGCCGATGGTCGGATCGGGAATGCGCGCTTTTTTCGCAAAACGGATTTCGGCCGACAGCGCGTCGGCGCGCGCTTCCGCCGCGCGCAGTTCCGGCAAGCGGCGGACCAGCGTCATATCGAGCGGCGGCGCCGCCGCCGGCGGGTCAGGAAGAACCGGCCAGGCCGGCATGACTTCGCCCACAAGCGCCGTCAAAGCTTGTCGCGCTTCGGAGAACTCGCTCCGGGCGGTCGTTTGCTCGGCGATCGCCTGGGAAAAGCTCAGCTGCGCAGCAAGACGCTCCGATTTCGACAGATCACCGGCTTCCGCGCGGCGGTCAGCAATCGAAGAAAACTCGCGCGCGACGTCGGCGCGCTCGGCCGCCAGATCGGAAAGGCGTTTCCTCGCCTGGTAATCCGCCAGCGCGGTCAGGAGATCGGCGAAAAGCGCACGCTTTTCCGCTTCAAACGTAAAGATTGCGGCGTCGACGGCGCTGCGCGCGCCCTTCGCCCGAGTGGCGCGCTTATTGGTGATGTCGAAGGCTTTCGAAAGGCCGATAGAACGACTGTCATCCGCATCGTCTTCGCTGTCCGAGAACTCGCCCTCGAATTCCGGATTGTAGAGCGGCCGCGAATTGGCGCGCCCGCGCGCCTCGGCTGCATCTAGCTCAGCGCGCGCTTCTTCGAGCCTTGGATGATTGCGCGCGGCGTCTTCAAGAAATTGTCCTAGCGTCAGGCCAGGCTCCGCGGCGCTCTCCTGCGCGGACGCAGCGCCGAGCCCCCACGCCGCAAAAGCGGCGAGCGCGAGCCCGCATATTCTGATGGTCATTGGTCATTGTCCTCTTGGAATCAAAATTACTGATGGGCGCGCAGAGCGCGCGCGATCAGTCAGATTCGCGGAGGACGGAATAATGAGGAAAGAGAAGCCTGGGGGACGACACCGTTTTCCGGCGCTCTGATCTTGCTTGCAAAGAGCAGTAGGGACGCTGGCTCCAATGAGGCGCGAGACAGGGCGTGAAAATGACATGCGCCGGAATGACAATGCGCGGCGTGCTCCGGATGGATGGAACCTTCGTCAGCCGGCTCGCCTTGTGTCGCGGCGCGCTCTTCGCCCGCGTCGTGTTGCGTCGCATGATGGATGTCTTCTTCCGCCGCGTGCGCAGGTGCGACGATGCCAACCGCGCCCCATAGCGCAATCAACAATACCGCAATGACGCGGTGCATATGTCGAATGGATGACATCATCTCAAATGCGTCCTACTGTAAAACTCCTGACAAATCATTATAATTTTTCGTTTACATCGTTGCGCCGACCGGATGGCGGCCTGAAATATCGCGCGGTTCGCCGCAAATACGACTCATAGTCTCTTCCAAAGGCCGCCCGAAGATGCGGCTCTTCGACCGATACAATATAACAATGAATGAAGAGCGCGAATGACAGGGTGAGCACGAATGCCCAAACCGAAAGCGCTGCCAATGACACTCCACCCAGGAACAAGCCGTATCCGACATATTGCGGGTTGCGCGACCAGCGGTAAACGCCCCGGTCAATAAGTTCGTCTTCCTTGAGGCCATAGACTCTCGAAAAATCCGCATAGGCGCTCCGGCCCAGATAAATCAGCGCAGCCCCGGCAATCGCAAAAAATCCGCCAGCCGCGCTCGTCAGAATACTTGGGGCGCCAAGCGAACCCCGATCGAACCACGCGATTGCAAACAGCAACAAAGAATTGCCGTGCATTGCGGCGCCGGTCCAGACGGCCATCGGTATGCTGACGCGTCCGCGTTTCGAAAAGTCCCGTTTAACCAGCATCGCCATCGGAATGGAAAACGCAGCATTGGCCGCCGCCAAAATAAGTAACGTCCGCACCATGCTCAAACACGCCCCTCGGCGAAATTCAGCGACGCGCGGCGTTCTTTCATCGACTGCGCAATAATCGAGCAAGCTGATCT
>CALAZI010000056.1 GCA_937895955.1 uncultured Alphaproteobacteria bacterium
GTCGACGAAGCGCTTGCCGCGAAGGAAGCGGAAATCATGCAGGTGTGAGCCTGCTTGCGCGTGTGAGGTGAGACAGTGACAGGCGGTCCGGCGGCTGATGAGCGAACGGCGGTCCCGGGCTCGTCCGGGCCTGCGCCGCGGCATGTCGCCATCATTATGGACGGAAACGGCCGCTGGGCTGCTTTGCGCGGATTGCCGCGCAGCGCTGGGCACAAGGAAGGGGTCGCCGCCGCCAAACGCGCCGTTGAAGCTGCGCGCGACCTCGGCGTCAGCCATTTGACGCTATACAGCTTCTCGACCGAGAACTGGCGTCGTCCGGCGAGTGAAATTCGCGATCTGATGTCGCTGTTGCGAAAATTCATCGGCGATGACTTGCCGACGCTGAAACGCGAAGGCGTCAGGGTGACGATCATCGGCGACAAGAAAAATCTCGACCCCGAACTCAAACTGCTTGTCTCGCGCGCGGAGAAGGAAACCGCGGCGAATTCGCAATTCTTTCTGCAAATCGCCTTTAATTACGGCGGCCGGGACGAAATCATCCGCGCCGCCCGCAAGCTTGCCGCTGACGCCGTCGCCGGTCGCTGCCGTCCAGAGGCGATTGATGAAGCGATGATGACGCGCGCGCTGGATACGGCTGCGATACCGGATCCTGATCTCGTCATCAGGACGAGCGGCGAAAAGCGCATTTCCAACTTCCTGCTCTGGCAGGCGGCTTATGCTGAATATGTTTTTCCGGATGTCTTGTGGCCGGATTTCGACATCAGTCATTTCGCCGCCGCGATTGAGGATTTTAAGGCGCGTGAGCGTCGCTTCGGCGGCGTCGCCGCGGCGCCGTAGAAACCAGTTCCATGACAAGCGAGTCGAGCAAGGCGTCCGCCCCGCGCAGCAAGGATACGCTCGCGCTGCGCGTCGTCTCGGCGGCGGCGCTGGCGCCGCTGGCGATCGGCGCTTCCTGGGCGGGCGGGCCGGTCTTCGCGGGACTTGTCGCGTTTCTGGGCGTGCTCATGGCGTTTGAATGGGCGCGCATGATCGAACGCGCCGAACTCTCTCCCGTGTTTTACGCGCTGGCGCTCGGATCCGCCGGCGCGCTCATTCTCGCCGCCGCGGAACATTACATCGTCGCCTATATCGTTTGTGCGGCAAGCGCTGTCGCCGCTGCGGTCGGGTCGCTTCGCGGCGCGCGCAAGCCGGGTTGGGCGGCGTTCGGCGCGCTTTATTTCATCGCTCCCTCAATCGCGCTTATTTGGCTGAGAGAAGATGTCGCTAACGGGCGCGGCCTCGTTCTCCTCCTTTTTGCGATCGTCTGGTCCGCCGACACCGGCGGTTATGTCGGCGGCCGCCTGATTGGCGGACCGAAACTTTCCCCGGCTTTGTCGCCGGCCAAAACCTGGGCCGGCGCCGTAGGCGGGCTGATAGCCGGCGCGGCGGCGGCCGTGATCGGCGCTCCGCTCTTTTTCGGCGAGGCGAGCGCGCCGCCCCACACCCTGATGGGCGCCGTTCTCGGGATCGCCTCGATCGCCGGCGACATGGCCGAATCCGGCATCAAGAGGCGGTTTGGAATCAAGGACATGAGCGGTCTCATCCCAGGCCATGGGGGCGTCCTTGACCGGCTCGACGGAATGATATTCGTAACGATAGCCGTGACGTTGGTTGTTTACGGCCGTAGTCTGGCCGCAGGGTTTTGAGGGGCAGGGTGGAAGAATGAGCGGCAGGGACGCGCGTCCTCATTTGCGTCGCCGGGTGACGGTGTTGGGCTCAACCGGGTCGGTCGGCGTCAACACGCTCGACCTGATCGACTTCGCCGGCGTGCGCGGAGAGGCGGAAGTCGAGATCGAGGCGCTGACGGCGAATTCGAACGTCGCGCTGCTCGCCGAACAGGCGAAAAAATTCCGTCCCCGCTATGTCGCTATCGGCGACGCCTCAAAAAAGGATGCGCTCAGGGAAGCGCTTTCAGGTTTCGACATTGAAATCGGGGCGGGACCCGAGGCGGTTGACGAAGCCGGCGCAAGAGACGCCGACTGGGTGATGGCGGCGATAGTCGGCGCCGCGGGATTGAAGCCGACGCTCAACGCCGCAAAGCGGGGCGCCGCCATCGCGCTCGCCAACAAGGAGTGCCTCGTCTGCGCAGGCGAAGTCGTGATGCAGGCGATCGCCGACCATGGCGGCGCGCTCCTGCCGGTCGATTCCGAACATAACGCCATCTTCCAGGTATTCGACTTCGAGCGGCCGAACCGCATTTCGCGATTGATCCTCACCGCGTCGGGCGGGCCGTTCCGAACTTGGTCAATAGACCAGATGAGAAGGGCGACGCCGTCGGAAGCGGTCGCGCATCCGAACTGGTCGATGGGCGCGAAAATCTCCGTCGATTCCGCGACGATGATGAACAAGGGTCTTGAGCTTATCGAGGCGTCGCACATTTTCCCGATCAGCCACGAAAAAATCGAAATTCTGGTTCACCCGCAATCGGTGATTCATTCGATGGTCGAATATGTCGACGGTTCCGTGCTCGCTCAGCTCGGAACGCCCGACATGCGCATCCCGATTGCGTCGACCTTCGCCTGGCCCGACCGCACGCCGACGCCGTCCGCGCGGCTCGATTTCGCCGAAGTCGCCCAATTGACCTTCGAAGCGCCTGACATAGCGCGCTTTCCTTCGCTTCGCCTCGCGAGAGAGGCGGTTCAACGCGGCGGGGTTTATCCGGCGACGCTGAACGCCGCCAATGAGGCGGCGGTCGCCGCTTTTCTTGCAGGAAATCTCAAATTTCTGGATATTGCGGCGGTCTGTGAGCACGTTCTCGACCAGCTCGGTCGGCGCAACGGGCCTGCAAAGCTTTCAAGCCTCGAAGAGGCGATGGCGGCGGATGGCGAGGCGCGCCGGATCGCCGGCGAAGCGATCGCCGCGAAAGCCGCGGCGTAGGTTGGCGACGAGGCTGGAAGGGTGAAGCGGGACTGATGGCGTTAGGCGGATTTTCACTCGACTCTCTCATCACGCTGCCGATAACGCTGGTTGCGTTCATCGCTCTTCTTTGCATCATCGTCTTCTTTCACGAATACGGTCACTTCTCCGTGGCGCGGATGCTGGGCGTGCGCGTCGACGTATTCTCGATCGGTTTCGGCAAGACGATTGCGCGTTGGCGAGACAAGAAGGGAACGGAATGGCGGATCGCGATGCTGCCGCTTGGCGGCTACGTGAAATTCTTCGGCGATGCGGGACCGGCGTCAAACGCCAGCGCCGAAGTCGAAGCGGAGCGTCACGCGGATCACCCTGCGACGACGCAATTCCCGCGGCCGGGTCATGAGCATGAAGTCGGTCGCGGCATGAGCGCGGAAGATCGCGCCGTCTGTTTTCATTTCAAGCCGGTATGGGCGCGCGCGATGATTGTCGCCGCCGGGCCGATCGCGAATTTCGTCCTCGCCATCGCGATCTTCGCCGGCCTTTTGATGTCTTTCGGCCAGATGGTCGGCGAGCCCAAGGTGGGGGCGGTGCAACCGGATTCCGCAGCGGCGGCGGCCGGCTTTCAGCCCGGCGACGTCATCCGTGCGGCGAACGGGCGGCGCATTGAGACCTTCTCCGATCTCACCATGCTTGTCCGCCTCTCGTCAGGCGAGGAGGTCGCCTTTGAGGTCGATCGTTCCGGCGAGATCATTACGCTGGTTGCGACGCCGCGCCGGCAGGTTGTGCAGGACGCTTTCGGCAATGACACCGAACTGGGCGTGCTCGGCGTCACCGGCGATCCGGACGCATTCAAATTCGTTCGCTACGGGCTTGGCGACGCGCTCATCGGGGCTGTTAAACAAGTCTGGCAAATCATTTATTCTACAGGGGATTTTCTCTCTCGCCTCGTGCTCGGCAAGGAGGATGCTAAGCAGCTTGGCGGCCCGATAAAAATGGCCCAATACGCCGGCCAGTCGGCGCTGTCAGGCTTTGACGGCGATCCGTCTCTGGAAGGGCTCGATCTGCTAACGCGGCTCAAAATCAGCCTGGCGAGCTTCATCAGCCTCGCCGCCATCGTTTCCGTGTCGATCGGCTTTCTCAACCTCCTGCCCGTGCCGGTTCTGGACGGTGGTCACCTGATGTACTACGCCTACGAAGCCGCGGCCGGAAAACCCTTGGGGGCAAGGGCTCAGGCGATTGGCTTTAGGGTGGGAATCGTCCTCTTGGCGTCGTTCATGTTGTTTGTAACCTGGAACGACATCTCCAGTTTTTTCGCAGTTAAGAGCTAGGTCGGCGGCATGCGTTTCATTCGGTCGGGGTTTTGCGCCGCTGGCGCCGTTCTTTTTGCAGCGCTCAGCGCCGTCGGCGGCGCATTTGCGCAGGAGCCCGCCGCGCCGATCGACGCCTCCATGTTTGGGCTTCAGGAAGGCGAAGCGCCGATCATTCAGGCGATCCAGGTTGTCGGCAACCAGCGCATCGAACCAGAAACGATTTCCTCCTATCTCGTCGTCAATCCGGGCGACCGCGCCGAGCCGCGGCTCCTCGATCTCGGGTTGAAGACGCTTTTCAACACCGGGCTCTTTTCCGATGTCGCGCTTGAAATGCAGCCGGACGATTCGCTGCTGATCACCGTCATTGAAAACCCGATCGTCAATCGCGTCATTCTCGAAGGCAATCGCCGCGTCAAGGAAGACAAGATCACCAAGGAAGTGCAGCTGGCGGCGCGCGCCGTTTTCACGCGCGCAAAGGCCCAGGCCGACGTTCAGCGCATTATCGAGGTTTATCGCCGCAGCGGGCGTTTTGCGGCGACGGTGACGCCGAAAGTGACGCCGCTTGAGCAGAACCGCGTCGACGTCATCTATGAAATCGACGAGGGGCCGAAAACCGGCGTCGCGAAGATCAACTTCGCCGGCAACAAGAATTTCTCAAGCGCGGAACTGCGCGGCGCAATCCTCACCAAGGAAAGCCGTTGGTGGCGCTTCTTCTCATCCAACGCCAATTATGATCCTGACCGCCTTGAATATGAACGCGATCTCCTTCGCCAGTTCTACGCCAAGAACGGCTACGCCGATTTTCAGGTTCTTTCGGCCGTCGCCGAACTGACGCCCGATCGCGAGGACTTTTTCATCACCTTCACGGTCGATGAAGGCGAGAAATATACGGTCGGCGAGGTGAAGGTGAAAACGAGCCTCGCCAAGCTCGATGAAAACGTTCTCGAGCGGTTTGTGCCGATTAAGTCCGGCGAGACCTTCAACGGCGAACGGGTCGAAAAAGCGACCGAGTCGATCACCTTCGCCACGGGCGCCAGCGGCTACGCCTTCGTTGACGTCTCGCCGCGCCTCGACCGGCACCGCGATTCAAAGACGATCGACATTACGTTTGAAGTCAACGAGGGCCCGCGCGTCTACGTTGAACGCATCAACATCAAGGGCAACACCCGCACGCTCGACAAGATCGTCCGGCGCGAAATCCGCGTCGCCGAAGGCGATCCCTACAACAAGGTGCTGATCGATCGTTCAAAGTCGCGCATCAGGGCGCTCGACTATTTCACCGAGGTTGAGATCACGGACAAGCCGGGCTCGGCGCCGGACCGGACGGAACTCGACGTCTCGGTCAAGGAAAAGGCGACCGGCTCCTTCTCCGTCGGCGTCGGCGTTTCATCGACTGAAAACTTCATTGTCGATTTCTCGATTGAAGAACGAAACCTCATGGGGCGCGGTCAGACCTTGCGCTTCCGCGTGCAGACCAGCTCGCGAACGCGCCTTGTCGATATCCGCTTCACGCAACCTTATTTCCTTGACCGGAACCTGGCGGCGGGCTTCTCGATCACCAATCAGAGGACAGACTTCAAAGAGGCTGGGTTTGTCCGGGACCGTTACGGGTTCGGTCTCAACGCCGGCTTCCAGATTTCGGAATATTGGCGCGGCAGCCTGCAATATCAGCTGGCGCGCGATAACGTGACGATTGATCGTAACAGCTCATTATTTACGAACACGGCGCGAGTCATCGACGGCACCGACATTTCAGGTGAGTTCATTCCTGGAGTTAGTCTGCCGATGTTGATGCCTCTCTATCGAGCTAGAACCGTCGTCGACGGGCAGACCGTCAATTTTGTGACAACCGACAATACGAATTCAAACTATACGATTTTAGGACGCCTTTTTGACGGAGCTGACGGAACAACGGGAAATCCGCTCAGCCAATACACGGCGTTCGTTTGCGATCTTGTCACCCAAGCGTTCACGCCAAGCTGTCAGTCGCGCGGCAAGTTTCTGACGTCGCTGGTCGGTTATTCGGTCGGCTACGACACCCGCGACGACCCGATCGACCCGACGCGCGGATCGCGCTTTTCATTCGCGCAATCAGTCGCCGGCCTTGGCGGCGATGTTCAATATCTGCGTAACGAAATAAACGGCGCCTACTACCAGAAGCTGTTCGGCGGCTTTATCGGCAAAGTTCAGCTCCGCGGCGGCTACATCACGGGCTATGGCGGCGACGATGTGCGCCTTCAGGACCGCTTCTATGAAGGCGCCGACAGCTTCCGCGGCTTTGAAGTCGCCGGCATCGGTCCGCGTTACCTGCAAGGGCAGGGCACGCGCGACGGGGCGGTCTTCGGTCAGGCGATTGGCGCGAAAGTCTACGCCATCGGCACCTTTGAGCTGAAATTACCTCTGCCATTGCCGAAGGAATACGGGCTAAGAGCCTCGCTTTTCAGCGATTTTGGGACCGTCGGCCTTGTCGACGACTCCAATAAGGTCATCAATGACAACCTGTCGTTGTGGGTCGATCCGGAAACCGGCCGTCTTTGCGAGGATTCGGCGACTTTGACGCCGGCAAGCCCCGGCCTTGCCAACTGCGTCAAACCGATTCAGGACGACCTTTCAATAAGGCTTTCCGCCGGCGTTTCGGTGAGCTGGGACTCGCCCTTCGGCCCGGTCCGCTTTGATTTCGCCAAAGTTTTCCGCAAAGAAGAGTACGATAGAACAGAGGGCTTCCGGTTTAGCGCGGGAACATCCTTCTAACCAGTTGAGGAGTTTAGACTATGTCTTTGAGATTTCAGACGATCGCCGGCGCGGCGCTGCTGCTTGCGGGCGGCCTTGCTGTTGGCGCTATCGCCACGGGCGCCGAAGCGCAGCAGGCCGCCAAGGCTCCGGTTATCCTGATCGTCGACCAGTCGACGATCCTGTCGCAGTCGGACGCCGGCAAGACCATCCCGACGCAAGTTCAGTCGATCCAGTCAGGCGTCCAGAAAGAGTTCGACGCCGAGGCGGCGAAACTCAAAAAGGACATCGAGAACTTTGAAAAGGGTTCCTCGCTGATGTCTGAAGAGGTTCGCAACAAGACCGGCCAAGAACTCGCCATGCGTCAGCAGGTGCAGCTGCCCCAGCAGGCGCAGATCATGGAACAGGTGCTCGGCAACGTCGTGCAGGTCGCGCAAGCGAAAATCCTGCAGGAATCGCAGCCGATCATGAAATCGATCATCGACAAGCGCGGCGCGACGCTGCTGCTCGATCGTTCCGCCGTCATGTATGCGGCCCCGGACAGCGACATCACTCAGGAAGTGCTCGCCGAACTCAACAAGAAAATGAAAACCGTCGAGGTCCAGAAAGTGACGCTCGCGGAAGTGAAGAAAAAGGCCGCGGAAGCGGCGGCGAAACAGCAAGCGGCCGCCAAAAAAGACACTAAGAAATAGTCGTCTTCGGCTGACCCGAATGAGCGGCCGGCCGCATTGCGCGCCGGCCGCTCTGTTTTGAAAAGGCTTTGGCGAACATGCCGGATCCTCGCTTTTTCCTGACCCGGGAGCCGCTATCGCTCGGCGAAACGCTGCGCATAGCGGGCGTGCGCGACGCCGCCTTGCAAGAAACCGCTATCCATCGCGCCGCCTCGATCGACGATAGGGAACTTGACGGGGCTGTCGTTTTTACGGAAAGCGCGGCGAATGCCGCGGCGCTGAAAGATCGCGCCTTCGCGCTTTGTTTTGTCGCGTCCGATGTCGCCGCCGCTTTCGGCGCCGACGCCCGCTATATCGGCGTTAAAAATCCGCGCAGCGCCTT
>CALAZI010000057.1 GCA_937895955.1 uncultured Alphaproteobacteria bacterium
ACGCCGATCGGCATCGACGCTTCGTTGACATGGCGTTACATGACGAGCGTCGATCTCTTCGGCATTCCGAACCCGGATGCGAGCGTAAATCGCGACCACACGCTTGGGAGCCGCAATTACATCGACCTTGCGGCGTCCTATAACCTGACCGAGAAATGGAATGTCCGCGTCGGCGTGAACAACCTCCTCGACAAGGACCCGCCGCTGACCGCCCAGCAATCGGGTTTCAACAACGGCAACACCTATCCGCAGACGTATGACTCGCAGGGTCGTTACCTCTTTATTGGAACGACGATCGACTTCTGACGGTTAATAGCCGAGACCAGGATTGAGCGGCGGGCCTTCGGGCCCGCCGCTTTTTCGTGCGCATGACGAGTTCAGTTCTGGAACCCGGCCTGATTGAGCCGCGCGTAGCGATCCGCGTTCATCCTGTTGAAACGCGGCATGGTCATGCGGCTGGTCGGAGGAATTGCGGTCGCGGCTCCGCCCTTGCAAAAGCCGGTATAAAGGACGAAATCAAGCGGGCGAGTTTTCGGCGAATGAGATCGAGACCGAAGCTACGCAGGGCTTTCTTGCATCGCTTCGGCCTCGACTCTCAGAGAGAGATCGCGATCGCGGATCTACATCGCTAACGACGATTCCCCCGCGCTTATCCCTCAATCGGAGTTTGAACGCGTTGGGTTTTGCTTTGCCCCTGGCAGGGGAAATTTCCGGCAGCCTTCATATCCCGTGTCGTTTCTCGCCGCGCCCGCGCGTCATTGTCACGAATCCCGGTTTTCTCAGGGAATTAGGGCTTGGGCGGTTCGCTGCAATCGACGGAGCGTCGCGCTCTTCAGCGCGCGGCCATAGAAAGAGCATTTCGCGAAGAAGGCGAAATGCTCCTCCGGTGGCTGTCGGCGAAGCTCAGAAACAAAGACGATGCGCAGGACGTGCTTCAATCCGTCTATGCGCGCGCAATCGCATTCAGCGACGCCAATGAAATCGAAAACGCGAAGGCGCTGATCTTTCGCGTCGCATCGCGCCTCGCCGTCGATGAAATCCGCCGCCGCGCCCGGTCCAGAGCCAATGACGCAGCGGCAGGCGCGAGCGAGGAGCAGAATGCGATCGCTTTCGTGCCGTCAGATGCGCCGAGCAGCGAGCAGACGATCATCGCCCGTGAGGAATATCAGTCAACCATGCGCGCGTTGGGCGCGCTTCCTTCGAAGGCTCGCGCCGCCTTCCTGTTGAACAGAGTTTACGGATACACCTACGCCGAGATCGCAACAGAACTCGGCGTATCAGTCAGCAGCGTTGAAAAATACATGATTAGCGCGCTCAAACAATTGCGCCGCGTCAATCCGGGCCGCATGGCTGCGCGCGAGCGCGGCGCAAAATTCGACGCCGATCCCGGCGTCTGCGACTTCCTGACCTTCGCCGCCGGCAAGGGCCCGCGGCGCGTTTGAGGGACCGCCGCGGATACGACTTGCCAGGTCGCCGCGCTTAATTTACAAACGTTTGCATAATATTTGGAGAAGTCGTGACGCCCTTCGATTATGATCGTTTCGGCGCGGCCTTTGTCGACATGCGCCTGCACCGCCTGCGCGTTCTCATCACCGAGCAGAGCGACGAGCTTTTTCGCGAGCGCGGGATCGAAGCGTCGTCGGCTGCGGCGTCGGTTCTGTTGTTGTTGCTGGAAAGGAAACACGCCAGCATCACCCAGATCGCCGAGGCGCTCGGCTATTCGCATCAGCTCATCAATCACCGTCTCAAACAGCTTGAAGCGCTCGGGCTGCTGGCGCGCATCGTCGATGCGCGCGACCGGCGCAAATGGCTCGTCAAGCTGACCGCGAAGGGGCGCGCCGAGGCGAATAGGGTCGCCGGTATTCTGCCCCTGATCGCCTCGGCGTTCGACGCGCTGTTCGCGCGCGCGGGCATCGATCTTTCCGCCGCGCTTGAAGACGCGCGCGCCGATCTTGTTTCAACGTCGTTGTCGGCGCGCGTCGCGTCCGGCCGGCCAAGAAAAAGGGCATGAGATGAGTAAGAATGTTTTTCGCGCCGCCGCCCGTCTTGCTTTCGTCTGCGTCATATCCCTCTCGGCGCTTTCCCTGTCGACGGCGTTCGCCGCGACGCAGGAAGAAGCGGACGCGAAATTCGCCGCCGGGGATTGGCTCGCTGCGGCTTCCGACTATCGCGCGCTTCTGGCGGAAGATGGCGCAAATGCGCAGAACTGGTACAATCTCGGCGCCGCCCTTTTCGCGCTGGAAGACTACGCCGGCGCGAAAAGAGCGTATCGGGCTGCAATCGACGCGGGTTACGCGCGCATCCCCCGCGCGCGCGTGCAGTTAGCGCGCATCGCTATGGCGGAAGGACGCAGGAAAGACGCGCTGAAAGAGCTTGAGAAAGTCGCGCAAAGCGGCGCGCCGAGCGGGCGCTATTTGCGCGAACTGCCGGACTTTGCGCCGCTTCTTGACGATGAGCGCTTCAAGAAAGTCGTTCTCGCGCTGACGCCTTGCGCGGACGGCCATCACCGCGATTTCGATTTCTGGCTCGGCGAATGGGACGTTTACGGGAACGGCAGTCAGACTCCGACAGCCTCGAGTCGCATTTCCATACGCGAGGAAGGCTGCGTTATTTTTGAGGAGTATTCGGTGGCCGGCGCCTTTTCCGGCGTGTCGATCAATTTCTACGATCCGGCGAAGGAAAAATGGCACCAAACCTGGATGTCGAGCAGCGCGGGAAGCGTCTATATCGAGGGCGGAGTGAACCTCGACGGCGCGATGGTGCTGACCGATGACGGGCTCGATATTGCGAAGATCACCGGCGTCCTCAATCGCGTCACCTGGACGCCCAACCCGGATGGGACGGTGCGCCAGTTCTGGGAATCATCCTCGGACGGCGGCGCGACATGGTCAGTCGCTTTCGACGGTCTTTATAAAAAAAAGAAGGCGGCGGAATAGGGCGGCCCTGAAACTGACCGAGCGATCGGAATGCTTTTCCGCAGGACTCAAATGGTTGTCGCGCGCCGCAGAAAAGCGGGCGTGAGCGAAAAGAAGCGCCTGAATTCGCGGGTCATATGACTTTGGTCGGCGTACCCGCAGGCCAGACTGATTTCAGAAAGCGGCGCGGCCTGTTTGATTATGCGGTAAAACGCGCGCTCGGCGCGGACGCGCTGGCGAAATTCGCCAATGCTGCAACCATGTTGACGACGAAACTTTTTCGTCAGGGTTATCGGATGCATGCCCGCCTCATCCGCAAGTTCGTCAAGCGATGGCGGCGCCTGCATCGATAGGGAGATCCTGTCGATAATACGGGCGAACCAGTCATCGCGAGTCGGCGCATCCTCACCAGAAACATGTTTGGAAAGGCATTCAATATGTGCATGTGCGAGGCCGCCTGCATTTTGAATCGTGCGGCTGATCAATGTCGAAATCAGATAATAGGAATGAGAATCCTCCAGTCGGCGGGGCGCGCGCGTTGGATGGGCTGATCCGAAATTTTTCATAGCGGGAAGATTGAAAAAGATGAATTGTCCGCCGGATTCGGTGACCGAACAGTTATGCTCCGCCCCGCGCGGAACGCAAGCCGCGTAGCTGGCGGGCGCTTCGATGTCGCCGAACGCCGATTCTATCCGCAAGCCGCCCTTCAGCGCCACATAGAGACTGAGGCCGTCGGTGTTTCTGCGCCGCCATTGGGCGCCGTCCGGCGCGGCGCCATGCCGAACCAACGGTCTCGGACCGCTCGGCTGAGCCGGCGCGGGGTAGGCTCGGCTGAGATCGAAGACAGCTTTCATCCTATTGAAATATACAGAAAAAAATGAAAGAGATATTGCGCTATAGATCGCTTCATCGCGTCAGGCCGGCGAACCGTCGCACAATGTCGGCGGCGGCTTAATTCATTCAAGACCGACATCCGCATGGGCGCGTAAGTTTCGCGCGTAAGCTGCTGGGACGGATTGCTTTATGATTTTTCGCGTCATTTTCGCTATGGCGGCCGCGTGCGTCGCGCTTTTTTCCTCGCCGCCTACTTTCGCCGCCGACACGGCTGAAGACCTGCTCGGCGAGATTGTTGAGGCCTATGGCGGCGCAAAGGCGCTGGACGCGATCCGGCAGATTGAGTTTGATTCAGCCGGCTATTTTATCGCTCGCTATCAAAGCCGTACGACGCATGAGCCGTATGACCGCCTGCCTGTCAGGACGTTCGCCGCACTCGACTATATTAGCGAAAAAGGGGTGTGGGACAACATCAGCACCTGGCCGGGCGAGTTGAACATGGGCTCAAGATCGATTGCTAACGGCGATCAAAGCATGACCCTAAACACAATTCTCAAGACTTACGAAGAAGGCTCGATGCAATCCTTCGCATCCATGAAAAGCTCAACGGCGCAATGGTTGACGCCGATGTTGGTCAAATTGATGGCGAGCAATTCGAGTGAGGTCGCCCTTGGCGGAAAAGTCGAATTTCGCAACATCGCGTATGATACGCTGCGCTATCGAGATCATTATGTAATTTATGTAAATCCCAAGACCCGGCTGATTAACGCCATTGCGACAACGGAAGGCGGCATGTGGGATCACACGATCGACGAAGACGAGACGGTCCATGTGCTTCGCTATTACGACGGATATGTAAAGACCGGCGGCGTCTGGTTTCCGACACGCTATAATCAGTTTGTGAACGGCGTCGTCACGCAGGATCGCGCGATATATCATCTCGCCATCAATCAGCCGGTCAACGCTTATTTGAAAAGGCCTGACGGGTTTGAAGCGGCCGACACCAGCGGCTATGGCGGCGAGGGGCATGAGATTGCGGTCCGGAAGGCGGGCGAGGGTCTGTATGTCACCGGCAACGGCGAAACCCACGTTCTTTATGTGGAGCTCAAGGACTATTTCATCGCCATGGAGGCCGGCGATTTCCCCTCTCACGCCGAAACCGCGCACAATGCGATGAAGCCGCATATGAAAGGCAAGCCGCTAAAATATATCGCGCCCTTGCATCACCATGACGATCATGCTTGGGCGACGCATTATTACGCGCGCAACGGCGTAACAATCCTCACGACTCCCGATAAGGAAGGGTTTGTGCGCAAATTGCTGGCGCGCAGTTGGGGCGAGCATGGACCGGTTGCAAATCCCGACTTTGAGTTTATCGACGGCGAAAGGTTAAGCTTGAAAGACGCGACGAACGCGTTCGACATTTTCGTCTGGCCGGATGCGCCGCATTCTGAAAACATGGTGATCGGTTATCATCCTCAATCAAAATCAATTTTCACAGGCGACTTCTATATCGGCTGGGGCGTAGCGAAAGGAAGCGGCGTCAGGCAGGGCGCGAATTTCGGCGCGCGTGCGCTAAGCCGGTGGATCAAGGAGCGCCAACAAGCCGGCGAGATCGGCGACGTGGAGAATTACATCACCGTTCACGGACGCGCCTATACGCGCAAGGAGATGGAGGAGATGTTGTCGATTGAACGCACGGTGACGTCATTGCCCGAGAATGAGGCGTGGCCGACGGCGAGCTGGCCCGATCGTTACGGCTTGCATGACGACACGGCGCAAAACCCGCGTCGCAGCAAGTTTCACATGGGCGACTAGCGTTTCAGCGCGTGTTATGCGCTCTCGGCGTTGAGGAAGAGACCAAGCGCAGGAGTAAATCACGTTAAGAGAGCGGCGTTTGATATGGCGCGACGCTATTCGACCCGGTTCGCCAGCGCGCCCATTCTGTCGACTTCGATCGTAACGAGCGCTCCAGGCTGCAAATAATCGCCGCTTTTGCGTGCGGCTCTGATATGCGCTTCGACGACATGCTTGGCGACGCCGCCTTTAAAGCCGCTTGCGGCCCAGGAAAATGCGCCCCGCAAATACGCGCTCGGATTCAGCCCCTTGAAGATCGTGCCGCCGGGCGTTCCGCCCATGATCATCGTTCGGGCGGGCAGGGCGCCCGTCTTGTCGAGCGGCAGCGCGGCGACCCCGCTCCGGTAACGCCACTCGATATCTTTCTTTTTCTGCGCTTCTGAGAAAATATTTTCGAAATCCCAGATCCATTGCGACGCCTTGACGCGCTGACGTTCTGCGCCGTCGACTGAAAGCTGCAAGGTCAGCGTCTCGACGAACGCGTCGAGGTCGCGTGGAACGACAAACAGATCGCCGACCGGCAGATAGCCCTCAGCGCTTTTGCCGGAGGTGAAGCCTTCGCCCGATTGCGGCTCCTGCGGATTGATCTCACGCAACAAAGTTGCGCGGTCGGTGACGTCGTTGCAAAGAATGAGGCCGCCGGAAACGATTTCACTCGGCGCGATATCCTTCAGTGCGACAAGACAAAGCTCGACCTCGTAATCGAGCAGCGCATCGCCCGCCGGGATAGGCGCCCGCGAAGGGGTCGGCGCGACATATTTCGGAAACAGGAACGGCCCGCCGCCAACATCCGCCTCTTCGGCATGATCGCTGTAATTGGTTCCGGCCGCGATATGCCGATCGGATAAGGCGACCGGAATTGCGAGCGTGCGCGCATCCGCGACAATGCGCCTGTCGCTTCCTTCAATAATCGTGCGTGCGCCTTCATATCCAAGGCGATTGAAAAATGCGATTGCGTCTTCGCTGGCGAAGAGCGGAACGCCGACGATCTGTCCGGCCTCATAGGAAAGGACGGCGATCGTCACGCCGTCAGCGGTTCGCCCGAATGTCAACGCCTCGTCTAGCGGCGCAATGGCGATTGTCGGGGCCGGGGTCTCAATGAAGGGGCGCGTCAACTGGACTTTGGTGCGATCGTCAAACAACCCCGCAGCAACGGCCGCCGCTGCGCCGACAAGGAGAAACAGTAAAATCGCGCCGCTTATTCGAACAATCATGATGCGATTAATGCGCAGTGCGCGGCGGCGATCAATCATGCGATGCAGCGCGGCGCAGCTTGTCAGGATTGCGAACGAGATAGAGGGCGGCGATTTTACGGTCGCTTATTGCGATCGAGAGCGTCTGGTCGAGTTCAGCGCCGTCATAAAGCAGCAGGGCGGGCGCGCCGTTGACTGCGCCGGTCTCGAATGACGGCATCAGTCCCTGACGCATGGCCTTGCCGGCGAGGCCTTCGAAAAACCGCGCGACGCGGTCGGCGCCGAAGATCGGATTGAGCGCGGCGGTCTTGACCCCGCCGCCGTCCGAATAGGCAACGCAATCCGCGGCGAGAAGGGTTTCGATATTTTTGGCGTCGCCTGTCGCGATCGCTTCTGCGAATTTGGCTAGCAAGGCGGCGTGCGCTTCGGGTGCGGCGTTACGCGCCTGTTTTCCCGCGCGAACGGCCTTGCGCGCGCGCGAAGCAAGCTGGCGGCAGGCCGCTTCCGTTTTGCCGAGCGTTGCGGCGATGTCGGGGAAGGGCGCGTCGAACACATCATGCAGCAAAAAGGCGGCGCGTTCGGGCGGCGACAATTTTTCCAGCGTCATCAACAGCGCAAAAGACAGATCATCCGCGAATTCCAGCTGGTTTTCCGGAGAAAGGCCGTTCGTGTCGCCGATTGGCTCAGGCAGCCACGGGCCGATATAGGTCTCGCGCTTTTTCTTTGCGGATTTCAGCGCGTCAAGGCAAAGCCGCGTCGCGATCGTGACGAAATAGGCTTCGGGCGAGCGTATGTCGTCAGCGGCGGCGTCGTGCGCGCGCAGCCACGTTTCCTGCACGATGTCTTCCGCGTCCGACGCGCTGCCAAGCATGCGATAGGCGAGGCCGAAAAGGCGCTTTCGGCTTTTTTCAAATTCCTTGTCGAGCGCGCTCATGCAGCCTTGGCGACGGCGACTTGATTGTCGCCGACCTTCACGCGAACGCATTCCCTGGCGAAGCCGAGGCCTGCCTTGACCATCGGATAAAGCCGGGACGCCTGAAGCGCGAAGGTCAGATCGATCACGGCTTTTTCGCCCCAGGCTTTCCTGACTTCTTCGCGTTCAGCGTCGGCGGTTTCGCGGCGGGCGACCGCGTCGGCGAAGCGAAAGGCGATCGCCGCATCCCGGCTCATAGCCGCGATGTCGCGCCGAAGAACGGCGTCGATCTCATGATCCGCCATGCGCGCCTCGCGCGCCATGTCGACGACGATCTGGACGCAGGGCCCGCAATCCTCCGTCATCGCGCCGACAAGCCGCGCGGCGAAAAGCGCGTCTCTCGGCGCCGTCTCGCCGTGGCGTGACATTTTCGCAACGGCGATGAATTTGAAAAACGCCGGCGACGAAATATCGAGCATATGGCGCATATAGCCGACGTCACAGCGGTAATGCGCGCCGAAGCGGTCGATCATCCGCCGCGCGATCCATCTACGCATTCATATCTCCTTTTGACGGGAACGCCGCCCAGAAACTGGCGATCGCCGGAATGACGACAAGCGCCCATTCAAAGCCGGCGTGATGCGAATGGCCGCCGAGAAGGCCGATCACATGGATGATCGCGTGCGCGCAGAAAAACGCCGCGCCGGCGACGGCGGCCGGCCAGTATTCCGGGCGGAACGCGCGGGCGACGAGAGAAAGGCCGGCGACGGTGTAGGCCGCGCCGACATCGGCGACGAAATGCGGGTTGAACGGGCCGGTGTCGGCGACGCTCGGCGTCGTGTCGTACCAATGGCGGCCGGCGATGAGCATCATGGCGCC
>CALAZI010000058.1 GCA_937895955.1 uncultured Alphaproteobacteria bacterium
CGAGCATGGCTGCGGGAATGAAGGCGATTGCGAGGGACTTCATGGCTGTTTACCTCTCCGAAGAGTTACGCTGCGCCCTCTGATCCGATCGTTCTGTCGACAGCGATTGCGCGCGTCGTCGGATCGACCGATGAAGGAAGCATGCCGCAGGATTTAGCGCCGCGCGATCCGGTCCGCCGCGCTCAGGAACCAATTCAGCGCATGCGCCGTCACGACCGCGTGAGAAAAAGACAGGAGGCGTACGGATGAATTACAAGGGAAAGCGCGCGCTCGTCACCGGCGCGTCGGCGGGAATCGGCGAAGCGTTCGCCGAAGCGCTGGCTGAAAAAGGCGCCGATCTTGTTTTGACAGCGCGAAGGGGCGATCGCCTCAAACGGCTCGCCGCAAAACTCGAAGAAAAATATAAAATCGACGCGATTGCGATCGAGGCCGATCTTTCGGATCCGGGTGCGCCGGAGAAAATTGCGGCTGCGGTGAGCGCGCGCGGCGTCAGCGTCGATATTCTCATCAACAATGCGGGATTCGGACTTCCCGGCGCCTATGAGGAATCGGATTGGGAAACGCACCGCGCGTTTCTCGAGCTGATGCTGACGGCGCCGGCGCAGCTTGTTCGCCTGTTTCTGCCGGCCATGCAGGCGCGCGGATACGGCCGCATCATCAATGTCGCGTCCCTCGCCGGGCTCGTCCCAAGCGGCGCCGGTCACACGATGTACGGCGCGACGAAAGCGTTTCTGATCAGCTTTTCGCAGGCTTTGGCGGCCGAAAACGAAACGCGGGGCGTCAACGTGTCGGCGCTTTGCCCCGGCTTCACCTATTCGGAGTTTCACGACGTCAATGCGACGCGCGGCGCCGTCAGCCGGTTGCCCAAATACATGTTCATGGAGGCGCGGCCGGTCGTCATCGGCGCGCTGGAGGCGGTTGAAGCCGGGCGCGTCGTCTATGTGCCGGGGCGCTGGAACAAGTCCGTCGCCTGGCTCGCGAGGACGCTGCCGCGGTCATGGGCCGCGGCGCTCGTCAGGCGTCAGGCGCGCAATTTCCGCATCGCGTCGAAAAACTGATCAGACGCCCGCCGAGCCGAGCTGGCTTTTGATCCAGGCGGCGAGCGCGGTTTTCGGCGCCGCGCCGACTTTCGTCGCGGCGAGCTTGCCGTCCTTGAAAATCATCAAGGTCGGAATGCCGCGCACGCCGAGCTTGCCCGGGGTTTCCGGATTTTCGTCGATATTGATCTTGGCGATCGTCAGCTCGTTCGCGAATTCGGCCGAAAGCTCCTCAAGCGCCGGACCGATCTGGCGGCAGGGGCCGCACCATTCCGCCCAGAAATCGACGAGGACAGGCTTGTCGGCGTTGAGGACGTCGGCTTGAAACGAGGCGTCGGTGACGGGTTTGGTGGCCATGAACTTTCCTTGCGGCCCTCCGGCCGTCGCTGCGGAGGCGTGAATGTAGGGCGAGCGCTAGGAAGATCAACCGCGCATCACGCAAGCGTCAATTGGAACGCCTTATCGAGCGCCGCGTCCGGTATCGCCATCAGCCGCGCGTCATAGGTCCACAAGAGCGCCGCTTCGATCTTGCGGCCCGGATAGATTTCCTGAAGCAGGCCGCGATAGGCGGCGAGCTGGGCGATATAGCCGGGCGCGACATCTTCGACCTGCGCCGGCGGCGGACGATTGGTCTTATAATCGACGATAAGGATGCGGTCGCCGTCAAAAGCGAGGCGGTCGATCTGGCCGGACAGGACGACGTCCTTGCGCGCGCCTTGCGCGCGGCCGCCGATCGCGGCCTCGGCGAACCCCCCCGGCGCGAAGACCGGCGCAAAGCGGGGATCCTCGAGAACGCGCATCGCTTCCTCGCGCATCGCGTCAAGCTCGGCGCGGTCGAATTCGCCGCCGAAGGGAGCGAGAATCTTATCGGCCGCGCGGCGGCGGTCGGCGACGTCAAGTTCGGGCAGCAATTCCAGGAGGCGGTGCAACAATCTCCCGCGCAGGAAGCGGTTTTCGGCGCGCGCCGGCGAAAAAGCGGGGCCGTCCGCGCCGGGCGCAAGGTCGGAAGGCGTAAGCCGCGTCGGCGGCGCTTCCGCACAAGCGGCGCGCGTCAGATAGTCGGGCGGCGGGACATCGCGCGCCGCCGGCTTGTCGCTTTCCTGTTCGGCCGGCGCTGTTTGCCGTGACGCCAATCTGGCGACGGCTCCGCCGAATTTCTCGCCCGCCTTTTCGGCCGCGCCGCCGAGGCGGTCGAAAGCGTCGCGCGACAGCGAATGCCAGTCTTTTTCAGCCGCCGGCGCCGCGCCCGGATCTTTGTTCCGCCCGCTTTCAAGACCGCAAATATAGAGCCGGTCGCGCGCGCGCGTCGCGGCGACGTAAAGGAGCCTGCGATATTCATCGCGCATAAGCGTTTTCGCGCGCTCGCGCGCAGCGGAAAGAACTGAATTTTCCCGCGCATCGCCGATGGCGAGCATCGGCAAGGCGTCGCCATGCGGCCCTGTCACGCGCAAAAGATTGTCGACCTTGTTAACCTGCGCCGGGCGGTGCGCGTCGATCAGGAACACGATGTTCGCTTCAAGCCCTTTGGCTTTGTGCGCCGTCATCACGCGCACGCTTGGGCCATGCTCTGAGGCTTCTCGCGACACTTCGGCGCCTGATCTGACGATGGCGTCGAGAAACAGCCGCAAGGAGCGCGGATGACGCAATTCGAAATCATGCGCCTGCCTCAAGAACTCCTCGATCGCTTCGCGTCCCGGCTCGCCGAGCCGTTCGGCGAGCCGTCGCCATCCGGACGGCGCGCCGGTTTCAAGAATATGCGTGAAAAAAGCGACAGGGCCGTCCCTGAGGCCGATCAGCCTCGCAGCGCCCATTTCGTCAACCGCGCGCCGCCATTCCTCGCGTTCGCCTTTGCGCGCGTTGAGCGCGTTCCACAATCGCCTCCCTTCGCGGTTTGCGGCGAGATCGTAGAGCCCGTCCTCGTCAATATTGAAGAACGGGCTTTTCAGCGTTTCGGCGAGCGAAAGATCATCGCCCTTGAACAGGATCGCGCGCGCATAGGAAAGAAGATCGAGAACGCCCTGATCGTCCGTCAGTTTGAACTTGTCGGCGCCGGCGACCGCGACGTTCGCCGCGCCAAGCGCGCGGATCATTTCCGAGAAGAGCGCGTTTTTTGAACGCCCGCCGCGGCTTTGAACAAGGATCATGACGTCGCCGGGCTCGATCGGCCGGCCTTTTGATTCCAGCATCTCTCCCGATTTCAGCCAGCCGGCGATCGTCGCAGCGATTTCATACGCAAGCCGTCGCGTCGGGTTCTCCGGCGTCGCCGCGTCAAGCGGCGCGTCCCAGGGATTGGGCGTCGTCTTCTCCGGCTTCGGAACCAGCGGCCAAAGCTCGACAAGGCCCGCATGCCCCTCGCGCGTGCAGTGATGAATGAGCGGCGGGTCGTGACTGACATTTTCGATGATTGCGGGATCGTCGAAGAGCGCGTCGACGAATTTCAAAACCGGCGCCGTCGTCCGGAAAGAGGCGTTGAGCGGCACCGAAGCGTATTCGTTCGCCGCCGCGATCGTCTTGCCGAGATCGGCTTCTTTTTGCGCGAAAAGCGCCGCGTCTGCGCCCTGGAAGGAATAGATCGATTGTTTCTGGTCGCCGACGGCGAAAAAGCTGCGCGCGCGCTCCTGCGCGCCGGCGCCGGCGAAAAATTCTTCAAGCGGCGCCTCAATGACGTCCCAGGCGTCGGGGCCGGTGTCCTGCGCCTCATCGAGAAGGATGTGCTGAAGCCCCATATCGAGCTTGTAGAGAACCCATTGCGCGCCGCCGCCCGACCGCAGCAGCGCGCGCGTTATTGAAATAAGATCATCGAAATCAAGCGCCGCGCGCGCATCCTTCATTTCCCGATAGGCGGAGAGACAGGCTTCGACGATCGTCAAAAAAGCCGAGGTGTCGGAAAAAGCGTTTGCGGCGCGGATCCTGTCCAGCGCCTTGAGGAAAATCAGCTGCGTCTCGACCATGAAAGATTCGACGGAGGCGTCAATTTTTTCCGTCGCCTTCGTGCCGAACTTGCCGCGCGGACGCCCCTTGCTGTCGAGGAAAAGTCTTTTGAGCGCGGCGATTCGCGCATCCCGTTCGCCGGAATCCAGATAGGCCCGCAATGGCGCCGCGCACAGCTTTTGCGGATTGCCGCCGCTCGCATCGAGCGCGCCATGCGCCGCTTCAAGACGGTCGCGATCAAGCAGGTCGAAGAGATCGTCCGACAGGTCGGCGGCTGATTCGCCAGCATCAACGCCAAGCGTCTCGGCGAGTTCGTTTTTCAGCTTTTCCCAACCGACCTGCTCCGCACGTAAAAATGCGCGGCGCTGACTGAGCGCCTTTTCCAGAAATTCGCGCAGCGTCTTGCCGGTCATCCGCGACAACAGACAGGCGAAGGCTTGCGCGATGTCGCCCGCCGCCGCGGCGGCGACGCGCTCGACGGCGGCGCGTTTCAAGTCCGCCGATTCAAGCTCCTCGATGACGGAAAAGCCGGGGGCGACGCCGGCCTCCAACGGAAAGCGCTTCAAGACGCTTTCGCAGAAGGAATGGATGGTCTGGATCTTGAGCCCGCCCGGCGTTTCAAGCGCGCGCGCGAATAGCCGCCGCGCCCGCGCCAGTTCGTCAGCGTTGCGCGCGCGGTCGTCGCCGTCGAGATCGACAAGCGCCTTGCGCAATTCAGCGTCGCCCGCGAGCGCCCAGTCGCCGAGAAGCCTGAACAGCCGTTCGGCCATTTCGGCGGCCGCGGCCTTGGTGAAAGTGATGCAAAGGATGGTCGAGGGATCGACGCCCTCAAGCAGCAACCGCGCGACGCGATTGGTCAAGACGCGCGTCTTGCCGGCGCCGGCGTTCGCCGAGACGAAAGCGGAAAGCGCAGGGTCCGCCGCGCGGCGCTGGTTTTCCGTCGTTTCCCTGATGAAGGCCGCCGCGTTCATTCGCCGCCCCCCTCGCCGTCATCGGCCGCGCCCCATTCCTTGCGGCGCGCAAGCTGGTCGTAGTCGCCGAAATCGTCGGAGAATTCGGCGCGCGGCTGGGAGAGATAGACCGCTTCCGGATCATCGAAATGACGAACCCAGGCGATAAGCCCTTCCTTCGCCGCGCGGATCGCCGCGGCGGCGTCCTCGCCTTCTTTGGAAAGCGCGTTCTCCGAATCCTTGTCCTTGCGATTGGCGAGGCGGTGATAGGCGTATTGGGCGACGTTTCGCGCGCCGATTGCGGCAAAGCCGCCCGCCTCGACGATCGCGCCGGTCAGGGGCAATTGCGGCGAGAAATATTTGATCTGCTTTTCCGAAACGCTGAGATTCAGTTTGTAATCAAACAATGCGGCGCGCCCATCGTGAAGAACGTCAATGCGATCGGCGCGCGCCGTTAGAGTGAACGGCGGATCGATCTCCGTAAATGTCCATGCGCCCTCGTCTTCAAGAACCCCGATGGCGCCCGCCGCGCGTTGCGCGGCGTCGAAATCGACGAACCAGTTGAATGCGTCTTCAACGGAAGCGGACCAGAAGCGCCGATCGGCTTCGCTTTGTCCGTAGTCGGGGGCAAGATCGTCATAAATCGAAAAAAGACGCTCGATTGTCGGCGGCGTACCGGCGCGGGCGGCCGTTTCGAAAACGCGATGCAGGAGCGCGCCCATTTCTCGCCCGCCGAATTCGGCGCCGGGATCGTCGAGTTTTCTGAGCGCCAAAAGATAAAGCGCGTAGACGCTGTAAGGATCGCGGAGCCATTTTTCGATGCGCGTGACGGACGCTTTCGCCGGGCGCCTTCCTGGGCCCGCTTTCGGTCGAGGCGGATTGATCGGGACGACCGACGCCGGCGCGTCAAGCTTGCGAATGATCGAGCGCCATTCGTCCGACCGATCGACGGCGCCGAGCGCGCCGGCGCCCGTCAGGATGTTCTTTAAGCGGACGATCCAGCGTGACGGGTCGGCCGGTTTGCCGCCGGCGCGCATCGATCGCGTCAGGAAAACCTCGTTCTTTGCGGCGAAGCCTTCGAAATCATGCGCGGAAAGACCGATGCGCCGTTCAGGCGAGGGAAGGCCGAGATTTTTCCGCATGGCGCGGGACAGAAACGGATCGCTCGCCGCATCCTGCGGCCAGACGCCTTCGTTAAGGCCGCCGAGAATGACGCGATCGGCGGTTTGGAGGCGCGCTTCCAGGGGGCCCAGTATCGCAAGGCGCGGATGCGCGCCGCGCTTCGCGCGCACCGCCGCGCCTGAAACGAACGCGGTAAAGAGATCGGCGAAACGCGCGTCGCCGACTGAAGACAGTTCGGCGGCGCTCGCGCGCAATTCGCTGAGCAGCGCGGCGCCCTTCTCGCCGTCTTCGCCTGACCAGAGCTGATCCTTGTCCGCGATCATTTCCGCAGCGGCGATAAGCCCGTCCAGCATGTCGCTGAACGTCGCCGACGGCGCGCGCGGGACCGCCGCCGCCGCGCGCTTCAATTCCTGCGTCGCCGCCAATGCCGCCGGATTCGCGCGTTCCCCGGCGGCGAATTGCGCTTCAAGGCTCTCAAGCCCGTGCGCCGGGCGCACGCCCCGCAAGGCGCGATCGACGGCGTCAATCGCCGCTGCGGCGTTTTCGGTTTCAAGGCGCGTCAGCGGATGACGCAGAAGCGCGAGCAGGGATACGGGATCGCCCGGTTCTTCAAGGAACGCCGCCGTCAGGCGCAAAAATGTTCCGTGCAACGTGTTCGCGAACGGGACGCCGGCGCTGTCGTCGACATTGATGTTCCAGCGCCGCATTTTAAGCGCGACGCGGCGGGCCAACATGCGATCCGGCGTGATCAGAAACGCGGTTTTTCCAGGCGTCTCGACAGTTTCGCGAAAAAGCGCGGCGATGACGCTCGCTTCCGCCTCTTCATTGTCGGCTTCGAGGAGATGAAGGCCCGCCGCGGCGCGGGCGAGCTTCTCGTCGTTCGCCGTCATCGCGCTGACGAGCGAAACCCATTCATCGGTCGCTTCGGCGGGGCGCAGCGCCAGCGTTAATAGACGCGACCGCGGATTGTCGCCGCCGGATTGCGGCCAGGGACGCACTTCGCCCGGCGCAACATTCATTCGATCAAGCAGCGCGTGAAGACCCGATTGCGGATGCGCGTCCTCGCGGCCGACCGCGTTCCAGCCGCGCGCATCCATCGTCCGGTCGAGGCCGGGCAGGATCGCCGCGCCGACTGGCGCGCGCGCGATGGCGGCGGCGAGACGCGCAACCGACGGCGCGCTCGCCGTCGATCCGGCGATGATGACCGGATGGTTCGGCGGCTTTTCGGAAATCCGCCGCGCCATGGCGCTGATGAGACGCGCGCGCCGCGCCGCCAGATCGATTCGCCCGATCTCGGCCAGATAGGCGGGCCAGATTTCCGTGACGATTTTCAGAAATTTGAGCGATGTCGCCCAGTGCTCGGCGACATCGGTGACGTTGATCTTTTTCAGCGCGGCGAAGTCGACTTCTTCCGTGTGGAAAGAATCGATGAGCTTGCCGAGCTCGCGCGCCGCGGCGACCGCCGCCGGCCAGCTTTCCTGCCCTGCGAAAATGCGGTCGCGTTCGGCGACGAAACGCGCGAGCGCCGCAAGCCGCGCGGTTGACGAAATCGCCGGCGGCGCATCGATCTCGTCCGCGGCGTCGCCGGCGAAGAGCGCAAGCTCGTCTTCTTCGATGTCGCCGATGGCGCGAAAGCGCGGCAGCAGAGCGGCGTTGACGCCGCGCCGGGCGTAAGCGTCAATGATCGCGTCGGCGGCGGCGCGCAAGGAACGCCGGGTCGGCAGGAAAATTTCCGCGCGCGCAAGCTCGCTTCCGAGCGCATCGATCAAGGCGTCCGCAAGATCGCTCAGGAAAGGCCGGCCGGCGTCGATTGAATAAAGGCGCGGAAGGTCGGCGTCAGTAAGAAGGGCTGGCCTTGCGCTTTTCGACATCGCTCATCTTGTCGAAAAAAGTCTCAGCGAGCGCAAGCCCCGCTGGGTCGCCGACATGCATCCACGGCCCGTCATGAACGATTGCGAACATGCGCCCCGCCGCCATCGCCTTGTCCCAGAGGAGGCGTGTGGAAAAAGGGCCGTCCGGCGCGCCGTCCAGCAGCGACGGACGCAGGATCTGAAGGCCGGTGAAAACATAGGGCGCGCGCTCGCCCGCGCGCCACAGGGGACGTCCGTCGCTCAGATCGAAATCGCCCTTGCCGTCATAGCCGCTGGCGTTTCCGATCGGCGTCAAGAGAAGGAGCGCATCCATGTCATCCTCGCGCCAGCTCGCGCCGAGCGCGCGGCAGGGTTCGAACGACCCGTCGACAAGGATGGCGTCGGTGTTGGTGCAGAAAACCGGCGAGGCGCCGAGAGCGGCGCGCGCTTTTTTCAACCCGCCGCCCGTTTCAAGCAGAAGCGCGCGCTCGTCTGAAATGATGATTTGGGGCTTTGCGCGCGATTCCAGATGCGCCTCCATCTGGTCGGCGCGGTAGTGAACGTTGACGACGGCGCGCGCAACGCCCGCCGCCGCGAAGCGGTCCAGCGTCCAGTCGATCAGCGCCTTGCCCGCGACCTTGATCAGCGGCTTCGGCAGCGCGTCGGTCAGCGGCCGCATCCGCGTGCCGAGGCCGGCGGCGAGCACCATCGCAGTGTCAGGCGCGCGGTTCAGAAGCGGTCTCCGAAATGCTTTTTGAAATAGGCGGCGACGGGCGCAAGGTCCGGATGCGCGAGATCGCCGCGGAAATGCGCTTCGACGCGGGGAATGAAATCCTGATAGCGCGGTTTCTTGTCGCGATTGATGAGTCGCGCGAAAATTCCTAGGATCTTCGCATTTCGTTGCGCGCCGAGAATGGCGTAGTCGCGGCGGAAAGCGCCCTCGTCGAAATCGCCGATCGCGGCCGCGCCGGCCGCGTAGCGTTCGATCATCGCGTTTGCGAGCGCCGGCGAAACGTCGCGGCGCGCGTCTTCAAGCAATGAGACGAGATCATAGGCGGGATTGCCGACGAGACCGTCCTGGAAATCGATGATTCCGGCGCGCCTGAAACCGTCGCGGTCCGGCAGCCAGAGCAGGTTTTCCGCGTGAAAGTCGCGCAGCACCATCAAGGACGGGGGCGTCAGCTTCTTCAGGATCGGCCGCCAGGCGGCGAGATAATCCGTTCGCTGATCATCGCGCGCCGGCGCGCCTTTGACATGCGGCAGATACCAGTCGACGACGAGAGTCACTTCGGCCTCAAGCGCCGTCTCGTCATAGGTGAGCATCTGATAGCCGAGCGTTTTCGGCGCTTCGGGCGCGGCTTGGCGAAGCGCGATGAGCGCGTCGATCGCGGCGGCGTAGAGTTCGGTCTCGTCAGCGCCTTTCGGGATCGCGCGGGCGTATAAATCGTCGCCAAGGTCTTCAATCAGCGCGAAGCCCGTCGCCGGATCGGCGGCGAAAATTTCCGGCGCCGAAAGCCCGGCTTTTCTTGCGGCGTCGGCGACGGCGAGAAAAGCGTTGAGATTAGGCCCGGCGAGCCGCGCCATGGCGTTATAGCCGAGCCTTCGACGTTCTTCGGGGCTCGCCTCCGGCGGACAGGCCGCGCCTTCGGCGGCCGGCGGCGCGTTCATCAGGACCGCCTTGCGTCCGTCGAGCGACAGGCGCTCATAACTGCGCGTCGAGGCGTCGCCGGCCATCGGCGCGGCGGCGGCGCGCGCCCATCCTGCGCGGTCCAGAAATCGGCGCCGGTCGTCGGCGCGCGCGGTTGCGGGATCGGTTTTCTGCGTCATCGGCGGCATCAATAGAAACTAGGCGCTTTCGTCCTTAAGCGGGGTTAAAGCCCTCGAGCCGTCCGGCCCATTCATCGCCGCCCCGGATTAAGGCGCGTCGCGCATCGCCGTCCATCGACAGGGAAACGAGCAGCGTTTCGTTGGGCAGCAGCGCTTCAATGCGCTCCGGCCATTCGATCAGACTGACGCCGTCAAGCGCGTCTTCAAAACCAAGCTCCCAAACCTCCTCGGCTTTTTCGAGGCGGTAAAGATCGAAATGATGAAGCGTGAAAGTCGGCGTCTCATAGGTCTCGACAAGCGTGAAGGTCGGGCTCGGCGCCTCGTCGCGGCCGGCGAGCGCCTTGACGACGGCGCGCGCCAGCGTCGTCTTGCCGGCGCCGAGAGGGCCGGAGAGCGCGATGACGTCGCCTGCGGCGAGACGGTCCGCAAGCGCTGAGCCGAGCCGCGCCGTCGCCGCTTCATTTTCAAGTGGAAACGTCAATTCAATCATGACGGGAAAATAGGGCCGCCGCCGCGCTTCGCAATGGCGCCGGGGCCCGTTTTACCGCATTGACCCTCGTCGCGCAGTCAGGCAACCAAACGCCCTTATGAGCGAACGGGCGATTATCATCGGCGCCGGACAGGCGGCGGCGCAGGCGGCGCAGAGCATGCGTCAGGCGGGTTTCGACGGCGACATCGTCATGATCGGCGAGGAGCGCGAATTGCCCTATCAGCGCCCGCCGCTTTCAAAGACGTATCTGCAAGGCGAGCTCGGCGCCGACCGGCTCTATCTGCGGCCAGCCGCTTTTTATGAACAGCAAAGGATCGATTTGCGGCTCGGCCTTCGCGTCGCCTCGATCGACGCGGCGGCGAAAACCGTGACGTCCGAGACGGGCGAGACGCTTTCCTACGACAAGCTTCTGATCGCGACGGGCGCGCCGCCGCGCCGGCTCGATTGCGCCGGGGCGGATCTTGAGGGCGTTCGCTATCTTCGCTCGATCGCCGACAGCGACGCCTTGCGCCCCGCTTTATCCGCAGGCGGACGGATCGTCATTGTCGGCGCCGGCTATATCGGACTTGAAGTCGCCGCGTCCGCGCGCAAGGCGGGGCTCGACGTCACGGTCCTTGAAATGGCCGACCGGGTTCTTGCGCGCGTCGCCGGAAAAGACGTTTCGGCCTTCTATGAAAAGCTGCATCTTGATCGCGGCGTCGATTTAAGGCTCGGCGCGGCGCTTGATCATTTTGAAGGGAACGGGCGCGTCAGCGCGGCGGTGCTGAAATCGGGCGAACGGATCGATTGCGCCGCGGTTCTTGTCGGCGTCGGCGCGGCGCCCGCGATCGCTCTCGCGGAGGCCGCCGATCTTCGCATCGCCAACGGCGTTTGGACCGACGACCATGCGCGGACTTCCGATCCCTCAATCTGGGCGGCGGGCGATTGCGCAAGCCATCCCTCGCCGATCTACGAACGCCGTTTGCGCCTTGAATCGGTGCCGAATGCGATCGAACAGGCGAAAGTCGCCGGCGCCAACATGGCGGGCGGGGATGTCGTCTATGACGCCGTCCCCTGGTTCTGGTCGGACCAGTATGACGTCAAGCTGCAGACGGTCGGCGTGTCGGAAGGCGCCGATGAAACCGTTTTGCGCGGCGATCCCGATGCGAAGAAATTCTCGGTCTGGTATCTCCAGCGCGGGCGGCTTCTCGCCGTCGACGCCGTCAACGATCCCGCCGCCTTCGCACTCTCAAAGCGCCTTATCGCCGCGCGCGCGGCGGTCGATGCGAAAATCCTTGCCGATCCCGATACAGACCTTAAATCCCTCGTCTCCTGAAGCCGGATGGAAGCCTGATGCCCAAGATCACCTATATTGAACATAATGGCGCTGAACATGTCGTCGACGCGGAAAAGGGCGTTTCGGTCATGGAGGCTGCGGTCAAGAACATGATCCCCGGCATCGACGCCGATTGCGGCGGCGCCTGCGCCTGCGCGACATGCCACGTCTATGTCGATCCGGCGTGGATGGAGAAAGTCGGCAAGCCCGAGACGATGGAGGAATCGATGCTCGACTTCGCCTATGAGCCGAAAGAAAATTCGCGGCTTTCCTGCCAGATCACCGTCAGCGACGCGCTTGACGGCCTCATCGTCCGCCTGCCGGAATTTCAGGGATAGAATTTCCCGCCTTGACCTTTCGCGTTCTCCGCGCTTCCATGAACAGATGGAGAACATTCAATCCGCATTCGACGACATCGCTGAAGCCGCGCCTTGCGCGCGGCCCGACGTCACGCTTGCGCTGACGCGCGGCGTCTCGCGCCTTTTTCGCGATCTCGGACTTGCGCCGATGGCGGAATTCCGCCTGCCCAACGGGCGGCGCGCCGATATGGCGGGGCTTTGCCCGAAGGGCCGCCTCGTCATCGCCGAGATCAAATCCTGCGAGGCCGATTTCGCCGCGGACGGGAAATGGGAAGACTATCTCGGCTTTTGCGACGAGTTTTATTTTGCGGTGACCGCCGACTTTCCGCGCGATCTTCTTCCCGCGGCGGAGGGCCTCATTCTCGCCGACGGCTTTGGCGGCGCGATCGTGCGTTCTTCCGTCGAGCGCTCGATGGCGCCGGCGCGGCGCAAGGCGATCACGCTGCGCTTCGCGCGACAGGCGGCGGCGCGCACCGCTTTCATTCTTGAGGAGACGTTGAAGTGAGCGAAGCCGAAGACAAGCGCATCATCCGGGCGATGATCAATGAAGACTACGCCATGCTGTCAGGGCCGCCGGGCCCGCGCGCGTATGACGCGATCAAGCATCATTACCATCCGCGCGCGACGATGGTGCGCACCGGCCTTGACGCCGCCGGCAGGCCCTTCGCGACAATCATGAGCGTTGACGACCATCACGCCGATGTCGATGAGAAATTTGTCGACATGGCGTTTCTGGAAGAGGAGATCGACCATCAGTGCGAGGTGTTCGGCAATATTGCGCGCGTCAGAAGCGTCTATCGATCCGTCTTCGGAACGGGGCCTGAGGCGCGCGAGGGGCGCGGCGTCAATTTCTACAACCTCATTCGTGAAAACGGCGCATGGAAGATCATGTCGATCGTCTGGGACAATGAGCGGCCGGGTTTAAAGCTCGGCGGCGTCCCACAATAGGAATGTTGTGACGGAGAATATTTCAGACGACATCCTGACGCCGCAGGGAAAATTTGCGGCGGGCGCCGGCGCTGCGCGCTGGCGGCCGCGGCTCGCTGAAACGCTCGAAAAAATCGCCGAAGCGGCTGCGCAATTCGACGACGAATGGTGGGTTATCGGCAGCGCCGCCGCGGCGCTCGTCGGCGCCGAAATTCTTGAAGCGCGCGATGTCGATCTTCTGTTGAGCGCGCGCGATGCGCGCGCGCTCGTGAAACGATGGGCTGACGCGGCCGCGACGCCGCCGGCCCCGAGCGATCGGTTTCGCTCAGCCGTCTTCGCCCGCTTCGACTGCGCCCCGCTGCCGATCGAAGCCTTCGGCGGGTTTGAAATGAAATTGCGCGGCGACTGGCGCGAAGTCCGCCCGTTGACGCGCGTCGCGCATGGGAAAATTTTCACGCCGTCAATCGCGGAGCAAATCGCGCTCCTTGAGGCGATGGGACGGGAAAAGGACCGGCCGCGCGTCGAGGCTCTTCGCGCCCTGTTTTGACAATCCCCCTTCCGTCGGATAGAGCCTTTCCGCCTACAGAGGAAAATATGTCCGAGATTGTGATCCGCTGAACGAAAGAGCCGCTTCGCGCATGATTTGCGCGGAGCCGTTTGCGTTCCGGACCGGACATATCAATGAACATCTCGAAAGCGGAGCAAAGAACGCTCCACGCCCTCGCTCAAGGGGGCGCAATTCTTGTCGAAAAAGACGCGCGCGGGAAAATCGTCAAGGTCAATTGCGTGACGCGAGAGGGCTGGACTCTCGCGGACTGCACGACGGCGATCTTCGCGCGCCTGAAAAAGCGGGGCTTCATCGCCTCGTCGAAGGGCGCGCCCTATCGCATCACCCTTGCGGGCCGCGTCGCGGTTCGTCCGCAACTCGACAATCGCTGAAACGAAAGCGGTCCCGCCCTCTCGGCGCGGGCCGCCGGCTTCACGCGCTGGTGTCGATATGCGCGCCGCTATCGGTCGGCGGCGCCTCGCCGGTCGACACGATCACCATGGCGGCGCGCAATACGCGGTCGCCGATCATGAAGCCGACCTGCGCCGTTTCTGCGACGCAGCCGGCCGGAACGCCGGGCGCGGGCGCCTGCGCGACGGCCTGATGCAGATTGGGGTCGAATTTCTCGCCCTTCGGATCGACCCTTTTCACGCCGTGGCGTTCAAGCGCGGCGGCGAGCGCGCGTTCGGTCATTTTGACGCCGGTGACGAAACCGGAAAACGCCTCGGCGTTCGCCGCGGCCTCGCCGTCAGGCGCGTTGTCGAGCGCCCGCTCGAACGTGTCGGCGACATTAAGGAGATCGCGCGCGAAAGAGGCGATGGCGTAACGGCTGGCGTCCGCTTTTTCCTTGTCGGCGCGGCGGCGCGTGTTCTCGAGTTCGGCCGCGAGACGGAGAATGCGGTCATTGAGATCGGCGATCTCGGCCGCCAGCGCCGCCTTTGCGTCAGCCGCCTCAGGCTTTTCCTCGCCCCCGGCGTTCTGGTCGTCATTGGGGGGATAGGTTTCGCTCGTCATCTCGCCGTCCGTCGGAACTGTTGGGAACGCCAGCCATGTAGACGCCGGAGCGGCCCGTTTCAACCGGCGGCGGCGAGAAGGCGCAGACCCTATTTGAGGCGGCGCGACAGGGACCGCGCGGCGTAATCGACGATCGGAATGACGCGGGCGTAATTGAGCCGCGTCGGCCCGATCACGCCGAGCACGCCGACGATATTGCGATCGGCGTCGCGATAGGGCGCGGCGACGACTGACGATCCCGTGAGGGAGAAGAGGCGATTTTCCGAGCCGATGAAGATCTTGACGCCGTCGGCCTCTTTCGCCGCGTTGAGGACGTCGATGACGTCGCGCTTGCGCTCAAGATCGTCGAACAGCATCCTGACGCGCTCGAGATCATGCGCTGCGGTTTCATCAAGAAGATGGCCGCGGCCGCGCACGATCAGCGAGGCGCGTTCGCCGCTGGAGAACTCAGCGACGCCCTCGCGGACGAGCCGCGCCGTCAGATCGTCGAGCGCGGCCTTGTTGGTCTCGATCTCTTTCAGGATCTGATCCCGCGTTTCGCTGATCGTCCGTCCACGGAGCCTCGCCGAGAGATAGTTTCCGGCGGCGATCAGCGCCGATGCGGGAAGGCCCTGCGGCGTCGCCATGATCCGGTTTTCAACCCGGCCGTCTTCGAAAACGAGAACGGCGAGCGCCTGTCCGGGGCTCGTCGCGACGAATTCGATATGGCGCAGCGGCGCTTCGGCCTTCGGCGCGACGACAAGGCTTGCGCTGCGGGTCAGGCCCGACAGTTTCGCCGCCGCCTGTTCAAGGACCGTGCCCGCGTCTTCTTCCTCGGCTGCGATGTCGAAAGCGCGGCGTTCGTCCTCCGAGAGATCGCCGAGCTGCAGCAGGCTGTCGACGAAGAGCCGCAGACCGAATTCGGTCGGGAGGCGGCCGGCCGAAATATGCGGCGCATGAAGAAGGCCGAGATCGGTCAGATCCGCCATGACGTTGCGGATCGTCGCCGCTGAGGCGGCGATGCGCGGATCGTGCGAGAGCGTGCGCGATCCGACAGGCTCTCCGGATTCAAGATAAGCCTCGACGATCTGGCGAAAGATTTCCCGCGCTCTGGCGTCAATGTCGTTAAGAACGCTCATGGCCTGATAAATAGGATCAGTCGGGCGAAATCGCCAATCGGGCTCAAGGCTTCAGAATTTCAGGGGCCTGCGGGAAATCGCGCCCGGCGTAGAGCGCCTCAAGATTCCGGGGGTCGGCGAGAAAAGCCTTCAGCTCCGCCTCGGCGTCGTTTCGCGCGAGCGGCGCCTCATCGCGCGCGCGGGCGCGCGAGACGGTCAGCGCCTGTCTTTGATAGGCGCTCGCCGCGCCGTCCTCGCTTTCGCCCAGCCGGTAAGCGTGCTGGCCGAGGCTGACGCCGAAAACGATCGTCAGTCCGCAATCGGGATGTCGATCGATCCAGCGCGACGCCGCGTCGCGCGCGGCATCGGCGCGCAGGCGCGCGCGCGTTCTGTTTCGTCCATCGGGCCCTTCCTCGGAGGCGGAGCCTGTGACGGCGACCCACGCCTTGCCGCAGAGCAGACGGTCCGCCTCAGCGGCGTTCAAGAAGAGGGCGTCGGCGCCGGATCTTGAGGCGCCGTCAGCGCCAACGAGCGGTATTTTGTAGGGCCACTGATAGGAAGCGGCGGCGACGACAGGCGCGGGCGGCGTCGCCTCGGCGAGCGGCTCAAGCGCCGCCGGCTCATCAATCGGCGCTGCAGCGGCGACCGGCTGGACGGGCTCAATCTCGGCTTGCGGTTCAATCGCGACGGGAATGGGTTCTGCCCGCTCCCCTTTGCAGCGAAGCGCGAACCAGGCAAGCGCCAATGAAAGCGCGATCAAAACGAGCGGCGCCGCTTTCGGAAAACCGCGGCGGCGAAAGCGCGGATCGTCTTCCTCTTCCGGCGCAATGAAAGCGAGAAACGCCGTCAGGACGCCGAGCGCGCCGGCGATCAGGGCGCCCCAGGCGGCGAGAAAACAAAAAAGCTCGAACGGCGCGCGGTCAAGCGAAAGAAGCGGGACGAGGTCATGCGGCCGGCCGCCGGCGAAACTCGTCGCGATGAACAATCCCGCGCCCAAGAGAACCGCAGCGATTATTCCCGCTATCAGCGCGCGCAAAGGCGTCATGATTGTCCGCCACCCTCCGGCGGCAATGGTTAACGCCAGGCCGGATGATTGCAAGCCGCCGCGGCCTCGACATCGCGCCCCGCGCCGTCTAGGCCACGCCCGACACCGCCGGGATCAAGGAGAACGCCCATGCGCCCATCGGGCCGCAGCTTCAACGAAATGCGCGCCGTCAGCCTGGAGGCGGGCTTTTCAAAACATGCGGAGGGCTCGTGCCTCGTCAAATTCGGCGACACGCATGTCCTTGCGACGGCGACCTGGGACGAGATGACCCCGCCCTGGCTGCGGGGGCAGGGGCGCGGCTGGGTCACCGCCGAATACGGCATGCTGCCGCGCTCAACGAATGAGCGCATGAAGCGCGAGGCGAAGGGCGGCCAGTCGGGCCGAACGCAGGAAATCCAGCGGCTCATCGGGCGCGCGCTGCGCGCCGTCGTCGACCTTAAAGCGCTCGGCGAGCGCCAGATCCTCATTGATTGCGACGTCATTCAGGCCGACGGCGGCACCAGAACCGCGGCGATCACCGGCGCCTGGGTCGCGCTCAGGCAATGCGTCGACTGGGCGCGCTCGAACGGGATCATCAAGACGGACCCGATCGTCGACACCGTGGCGGCGATTTCCTGCGGCATCGTCAATGGCGGCCCGGCGCTCGATCTCGACTACGCCGAGGATTCAACGGCGGGCACCGACGCCAATTTCGTCATCACCGGCAAGGGCGGCCTCGTCGAGGTGCAAGGCACCGCCGAGGGAGCGCCTTTTTCGGAGGAGCAGTTTTTTGCCCTGCTAAGCCTTGCGCGGTCTGGCTGTCTTGACCTCGCCGGCAAGCAGGCAGCCGCCCTCCCGCGCTGATTTTTCGTCCATATGGCGGTTTAAGCCAATGAATCCGGCTTCGTTTTGAAGCCGGAAATAACTGGTTATCGCATTGACGGCACTTGAAAGCGGATCTCTGCATCCCAAAATGTGCAAGAATTCGCAATTATGCAATTGTGAAGTTTTGAGGATCAAGGGAACCTGGCCGATGCCAAGCCGCGCCATACTCGCCCGCGAACTATCCGCGATGCTGAAAGCAATCGCTCATGCCGACCGTGTTCGCATCATCGAGGAACTGAAAGCGGGGGCGCTCGACGTCACGGCGCTGTCTGAACGCCTCGGCGTGCCGTCGACGCGGATGTCGCAGCACCTTGCCGTCCTCAAAACGCACCGTCTGGTCGAAGAGCGACGCGACGGCCGCCATCACCATTACAGCCTCGCCGAACCGGAACTCGCCTCCTGGCTTCTCGACGGCGTGCGTTTCATCGAAAACCGGCTGGCCGGCGAGATCGCCGCGCAGCAGGTTATCGAGACCGCCAAAAACCTATGGCGCGCCAAGGGGGCTGAGACCGCCAGCAACTGAACCCGCACCACCCAGCCTGAAGATCCGTAAGAAAGAGGAGAACGCATACATGGACAAGATCGCCGCCGGCGTCGTCAGGTTTCAACAGGAAGCCTATCAGGAACGCCGCGATCTTTTCGAGAAACTCGCCGACGGCCAGTCGCCCGAAGCGCTTTTCATCACCTGTTCGGACAGTCGCATCGATCCGAACCTCTTGACGCAGACAGAGCCCGGCGAATTGTTCATCTGCCGCAACGCCGGCAATATTGTTCCACCGCACACGAATCATACGGGCGCGATGACGGCGTCGATCGAATTCGCGGTCGGCGCGCTGAAAGTCCCGCACATCATCATCTGCGGCCATTCCGAATGCGGCGCGATGAAGGGCGCGATGGCGCCTGAGGGGCTCGATGATTTCCCGCATGTCCGCGAATGGCTCGCCTATGCGCGCGCTGCGGTCCTCGTTTCAAACCACAAGGGCGCTGCGCTGGATGAGAAAGACCGCCTCGATCTCGTCATCAAGGAAAATGTATTGCTGCAAATTGCGCACCTCAAAACGCACCCTTACGTCGCCGCCCGCCTGGCGACCGGCGAGACGGAGATTCACGGTTGGGTCTACGACATCCGGACCGGCGACGTGCTCGCATTTGACGAAAAGGCGAACGATTTCATTCCGGTCGCCGAGCATTACAAACAAGCTGTCAGCGCAGTCATCCACACGCATCATCATCAGCACGCGCAGTAAGCAGCCGCAAAATCAGGAGAATAACCAATGACCGCGTCAGCGACGCGGCCCGCAGGGGCGGGCATTATCAAAAACTGGTTCGACTTTTCAAACCTTCGCGGCGATCTTCTTGGCGGCGTCACCGCCGGCGTTGTCGCGCTGCCGCTCGCGCTCGCTTTCGGCGAGGCATCCGGCGCAGGCCCGATCGCCGGGCTCTGGGGGGCGATTTTCGTCGGCTTTTTCGCCGCTCTCTTCGGCGGCACAGGCGCGCAGGTTTCGGGCCCAACCGGCCCGATGGTCGTCGTGTTCGCCGGCGTGTTCGCGTCGCTCTCGGGCGATCCCAAACTCGTTTTCGCCGCGGTCGTGCTCGCGGGCCTTTTACAGATCGTGATGGGGATATTCAGGCTCGGTGATTACATCCGGCTTGTTCCGTATCCGGTCGTTTCCGGATTCATGAGCGGCATCGGCGTCATCATCATCGCGCTTCAGGTATCGCGACTCTTCGGCCATGAACCGGAAGGCGGCGGCACCATTCCGGCGCTGACGGCGATCCCGGGATCGGTGATGAGCCCGGTCCTGCCGGCGCTGCTCGTAGGCGCGATCGCGCTGGCGACGGTTTTCCTGTGGCCGAAAAAGTGGGGCAAGATCGTGCCGGGCGCGCTGGCCGCGCTCATCATCGGCACGCTTGTCAGCCTTGCCGTTCCAGGCGCGCCGATTCTGGGCGATATCCCGACCGGCTTCCCGCAATTCGTTCCGCCGTCATTCACCGCCGAAGCCCTGCCGCTGGTTCTTGAAGCGGCGATCATCCTCGCCGTGCTCGGCGCGATCGACAGCCTCCTGACCTCGCTCGTCGCCGACAACATGACGGGTACGCGGCACAAGTCGAATTTCGAGCTTGTCGGACAGGGCGTCGGCAACACGGTCGCGGGCCTCTTCGGCGCCATTCCGGGCGCGGGGGCCACGATGCGCACTGTCGTCAACATCCGTTCCGGCGGCGAGACGCGCATTTCAGGCATGACGCATGCGCTGCTGCTTCTCGCGGTCGTCATTTCACTCGCCCCGCTCGCGGAAAAAATCCCGCATGCGGTGCTCGCGGGCATCCTCGTCAAGGTTGGCTACGATATCATCGATTGGAGCTATATCCGCCGCGCCCACAAGGGACCGCGCTGGGATCTCATCCTGATGGCGCTCGTTCTCGGCCTCACCGTGTTCGTCGATCTCATCACGGCGGTTGCTGTCGGCGTCGTCCTCGCCGCGCTCGCTTTTACGAAGCAGATAGCCGACATTCAGATCAAGGCGCTTCGCGACGGACAGAAGGACGCGTTCACGAAAGAAGAGCACGACCTTCTCGACAAGTCGAACGGCAAGGTCGCGCTCTTCGATTTCGCCGGCGGCCCCTTAAGCTTCGGCGCCGCCGCCGATCTCGGCCACCATGTTCGCGAAAAAGCACGGACGGGCATGGCCGCGATCGTCCTCGACTTCAGCCGTGTGCCTACGATCGACTTGTCTGCGGCGCGCGCCGTTGAAACGATCGCCTGCGACGCGCGCGCAGCTGGCCGCAAGGTTTACGTGACCGGCATGAATTCGACGGTCGCGCAGGTGCTGGAAGGCCTCAATGCCGGCCATTGTCTTTCGGCGGAACTCAAATTCGCCTCGCGCCTCGAGGCCTTGCGTCACGCCTGTGCGGCGGTTGCAGAGGAGCGCGCAAACGAAGCAAAAGCGCAGGCGGCCGCGCCTGCGAGCGCTTGACGCCCCCCCCGAAGGTCGGACGACTTTCCCCACGACCTGCGCCGCGCCCGGATGAACGGGCGCGGCGCTTTATTTTGAACGTGAACCCGCCTCATTGTCTTCAGCGCCCGGCTTGCTTCATGGTCGGGGCGGGCGGGAATCAAGGGCGCTCGATGGGCGATGCGGCGGCGAGAGATCCTTCGGATGTCGAAGCGCTCGCGCGCGGCATGCACATGGTCGACGTGCTGATCGAGGAGCGCGCGAAAAAACTCATCAAATCGCCTTTCTGGCCGCTCTATCGCGCAATTCTTTATCCGCTGCTGAAGGAGCCGAAGGCGCGTCAGATGGCCGACGCCATCGCCGATTTGCCGGGACGCGCGGCGATGGACCATGTCAGCGGCATTCTCAATCTCGACGTCGTTGTCGAGGGCCTTGAGTATGTTCCCCAAGAGAGGCGCATCCTCATCGCGTCCGTTCATCCGACCGGCATCGCCGACGGCGTCGCCATGTATGACGCGCTGAAGGAAAAACGCCCTGATCTCACCTTCTTCGCCAACCGCGACGCCTTGCGCGTCGCGCCGCGCCTTTCGGAAATCGTCATTCCAGTTGAATGGGTCGCGGAAAAACGCACGCGCCAGCGCAGCCGCGAAACGCTTGTCGAAGCGAAAAAGGCGTTTACGGACGAACGCTGCGTCGTCCTGTTTCCGTCGGGGCGGCTCGCCTTCATGGATGAAGACAAAAACCTCGTCGAGCGGGAATGGCTGACATCGGTTGCGATCTTCGCGCGCAAATATGACTGCGCGATCGTTCCGGCGCATATCGCCGCGCGCAATTCCTGGCTTTATTACTGGTTCTGGAAGCTCAACACGGAACTGCGCGATATCACGCTGTTCAACGAATTGCTGAACAAGCGGGGCAAGAGGTTCGAGATCAAATTCGGCCCTGCGATTGCGCCTGATCAACTCGACGGCGATCCGGTCGCGGTGACGAACGCGCTGCGCGAACACGCGGCTTATGACGTGCCGGCGGAGAGACGCTGGGTTCCGCTGGGTGATCGTTAAGCCGCCTCAAACGCGAGCGTCGCTTTACTCGATCGCCCTTTCCAGCGCGGACGCCCAGCGATTCATCAATATTCCGAAATTTTCTTCTGTATGCCGGTCAACGATCCTGCGCCCCTCATCGGAGAGGGCCGTATATTCATATGACGCTCTGATGCGTGCGCCCTCGCGCGCTGCGTCAATGGCGATATCGAGCCGCATCACCGTTTCATCGGGCGTCACTTTGATCATCGTCAACCGGCGCGCTGCGCGGTCATGCATGGGCGTCACCCAAACGGCCTCTGCGCTTTTTTCATCGCTTCCTTCAGACGCGCCCGCGGGCGTCATGAAAATGCAGTTCTCTTCAACAAGACCGGACTCGCTGATGATGAGATTGGTGCGCCAGCCGGGCTCCCATTCATATTCGCGCACCGGACACATCAGTGCGAAAACCGCATCAGGATCGGCGGCGACATCGATCGATCCTTCGAGCCGGCGTCGATAGGGTTTTTCGATGCGCATTTCTTATTTCCTCGTTTCCTTGAGCAAGTGCGAGTCGTCGGCGCTAAGGTCGAGACCGTAGAGTTTCTTCAATTCGACAATTTGTCCGAGCGTGCGCCGACTAAAGGCGGGTTTTCCTTCAAACGAGTGGAGCACGATCCCCTCAAGAAGGTCGCCAAGCCCCATTTCCTTTTCCGCAGCAAGCGCCTTGAGGACCTTGAGCACGCGCTTTTCGATCCGGACGCCCGTCTGGACGCGAGTTACGGTTTTCAATCGTTTCATGCATAATTGGTACCATGGTACCTTTATAGAGTCAAACGGACACGCCGAATCGCGGCGCCGCGGCGCATCATTCGGTTGAAAACGAGAGGATTGATTCAGCGAGAGCCGGCGGATCCGCGCTGACGATCACGATTATAGGTCAATTCAAGGAACACATCCTCAAGATCGGCCTCAACCGTCGTCAGATCCTTGATTCTGACGCCTGCTTCCTGAAGCCGGTCGATGATCGAGGCGACTTCGCTTGAACTCGGCTGATAGGGAATGGCGATTCGCCCGTCTTGTTTCAATTCCGCCGCGTAAGGGTGAAGCGCCGGCGGCGCGCTTAAGGCATCGGCGGGCGTCACCAGCAGCATTTTCGAATCGAGCGAAGCGATGAGTTTTTCTTTCGGCTCGCAGGCGACGACAGCGCCGTTATGGATGATGGCGATCGTATCGCAAAGCTCCTGCGCTTCCTCAAGGTAATGCGTCGTCAGGACGATGGTGACGCCTTGCGCGTGAAGTTTCAGCACGTAATCCCAAAGCTGTTTTCGGAGTTCGATGTCGACGCCGGCGGTCGGTTCGTCGAGAATGAGAATGGGCGGCGCGTGCACCATTGCTTTCGCAACGAGGAGCCGGCGCTTCATGCCGCCCGACAGCATGCGGACATAGGCGTTCGCCTTGTCCTCAAGGCCGAGCGCCGAAAGGATCTCCATCGTGCGGCGCTCCGATTTCGGCACGCCGAAAAGCCCCGCCTGAATGTCGAGCGCTTCCTTCGGCGTGAAGAAGACGTCCATGTTGATTTCCTGCGGCACGACGCCGATCGCCGCGCGCGCCTGTCGCGGGTTCTTGTCGATGTCGAAACCCCAGACGCTCGCCGCGCCGCCGGTCTTGGTGACAAGCCCCGCGAGGATGTTGATGAAGGTCGACTTGCCCGCGCCGTTGGGGCCGAGCAGGCCGAAGATCGACCCGACCGGCACGTCGAGATCGACGCCTTTCAGCGCCTCCTTGGCGGGGGATTTCTTCGCAGCGGCGTAGGTTTTTTTCAGTCCGCGCGCCGAAATGGCGGCGTCAGGGTTCAGCATCGGAAGCGACCGGGCGGCGACGAGGGAGGATACCACGGCGCGTCGCGGCGCGGTCAACCGCCGAGCGCCGTTGCGGGCCGCAGAATTTCTAATTCCTTTTTCGGGCGCTTGACGAAGCGGCGCGGGGGGCGGCATTGAGCGGTCGTCACAAATGCGCAAGCCTCGACGGACAGCCATGACCGAAAAACTTTCCACGGCGTCGGATCCCGAAATCGTCTATGTCGCTGAAAAGCGTGTCGCCTGCGACGGCGCCGGCGGAGCGCTCGGCCATCCGCGCGTCTGGTACGCGCTCGACGACGGCGAGGCCGAATGCGGCTATTGCGACCGCAAGTTCATCTACGATCCGGAAAAGGCTAGCGCGCCGGGCGCAAAAGTGGAAACCGGTTTTGCGCGAAAAGGCGCGCTGGAATAACAACTTGATTATCGGGCGCGATTCCTCAATCGCGCCCGATGATCTAAAGGCGTCTCAGCCGCCTGATCGCGCGAGCTTGATCAGGTCTTTCGCTTTCGGCGGCGCCGATTGCAGGATCGCGGCGCGGAAAATCCGCCCCATGAAACGCGCAAGGATGATCGCGAAAGCGAGCATTAGAGATGTCGCGCCGATGATCTCGCCGATCGGCGGATCGGCGGCGATGCGCATCATCACGGCGTAGGGCGTGTAGATCGGGATCCAGGTGAGGATGGAGGCGATGAGCCCGTTCGGGTTCTGGAACACCATCACCATGAAGGGCAATGGCGCAAAGACGAGCAGCATGACAGGCCCCATATAGCTCTGCGCATCCTGCAGCGAGTTGGATATGGCGCCGATGGCGAGAAAGATCATTGCGAATATCGCATAGGCGCAGAAAAAATAGAAAAGATAGATCGGCAGAAACCAGGAATTGAAGAGAACGCCGACGAGGTCGCGGAGCGTTTCATCGCCGCCGCCAGACAGCGCGAGCGTCAGGCCGCCGAGGGCGAAGACGGTCGGCATGGTGAGGCCGACGGCGGCGATGCCGATCAGCTTGCCGAGCATCAACTGGTTCGCCGTCACCGATGAAAGAAGAATTTCGACGATCTTGTTTGATCGCTCCTCAATCGTGTTGGTGAGAAGGAGATTGCCGACGCCGAAAATGACGACGAGCAGCATGTATGTCATCGCCGCGGGAATGAACGCTGAGCGCAAGCGATCGACCTCTTCAAGTTCGCCGCCGCCTTCATTCTTGTCGGGCCTAAACGCCTGCACCGGCGCGTCGACATCGGCGATCGCGTCAAGCTGGCCGGGCGTCAGCCCGAAACTTTCAGACATCTTGCGCCGCGCAGTCGACGAAAGCGCGCGAGAGACTGTGATCTCAAGCGCCGGATCGGTGAGATTGGCGCTCCAATATTGCGCTTCTGCGCCGTCCTCGCCGCCCGTATAGTTTTCGGGGATGAGGATCGCCGCGAAAAGGCCGTGCGACGATCTCGGGAAGTTCTTCTCGCCGAGCAGATAGGGCCGCAGCGTTTCGGCCGCTTCCGCAATCGTCGCCTCTTCGCCGACGACGCCCGAAAGGTCGAGCCGTTCAAACTGCCGCTTCGGTCCAATGAAAGGCGGCGCGCCGCTTTTGAGATAGGTGTTGACGGCGTCTTGCGCCGCCTCGACGCCGCCGGCGGCGTTGAACGCTTCCTGCCGCGCGCGCGTCACGGCGGCCGGCGCGAAGGGGTCCGGCAAGTCTTCGGCCGCGAATTTCGTCTTGTCGATTGTCGCGGAAACATAGGCGTCCCAGGCGGCGATGACGCTCGTTTCATGACGCGCGGCGATTTCGCGATCGATCGCCTCGACATAGCCGCCCGCCTCGTCAAAGACGACGAAATGCCGAAGCGGGCGCGACGTTTCGAGAAACGTCATCGCCGCGCCGCCGAGGCCGATCAGCAGGGGAAAGCTGATCATGAAAATCAGAAAGCCGCGCGATAAGACATATTGCTTGTATTCGCGCCATGCGATGAGGAGGACCGATCTCACGCCGCCTTCTCCGATTTGACGGTTGCGGCCGTTTCGCCGGCGCCGCCGACGAGATCGACGAAAATGTCGTGCAGCGAGGCGTTGGTGTTTTCAAAGCGCGACAGATGCATGCCGGCGTCGAAGGCGGCGCGCAGGACCGTGTTCGGATCGACGCCGCGCCTTAATTCGATGGCGAAAGCGGGGTCTTCCCCGTCGCGCGCGGGAAGCGCGTCGACGCCGACGACGCCGGGCGCGGCTTTCAGCCCGTTGATCGGATCGCGCGTCCTGACGATGAGTTTCGGCGGGAATTTCGCGCGCGCCTCTTCAAGCGTTCCTTCGAAGCGCTTCTTCCCTTTGGCGAGGATTAAAAACCGGTCGCAGAGCCGCTCGGCGTGCTGCATCGTATGGGTTGAGAAAATGATGGTGCGGCCCTGATCGCGGAGATCCGCGATAAGCTTTTCAAGCGTCGCCTGATTGATCGGGTCAAGGCCCGTGAAAGGTTCGTCGAGAATGAGAAGCTCGGGATCATGCGCGATCGTTGAAAGAAGCTGGACCTTTTGCGCCATCCCCTTTGACAGCGACTCATTTTTTGATTTTGCAAAATCGCCGAGCCCGAAATCGCCAAGCAGCTTTTCGGCGCGCGCCCGCGCCTCTTTTTGCGGCACGCCGCGCAGGCTTGCGAAATAGGCGATCGTCTCCGCCGCCTTCATCTTGCGATAAAGCCCGCGCTCTTCCGGCAGATAGCCGATGCGGCGGCGGACGGGGATCGCGGACGCCGACCCCAGAACCTCGATCCTTCCCGATGTCGGCGGGATGATGTCGAGGATCATCCTCAGCGTCGTCGTCTTGCCGGCGCCGTTCGGGCCCAAGAAGCCGAAAATTTCCCCTTTATTGACGCCGAATGACAAATCGTCGACGGCTGCGAAGGCGCCGAAGCGCTTGGCGACATTCTCAAGAACAAGCGGCCTCAAGGGACTCCCCGCGGTCATTTCCATGCGCCTGACGATGCCGCGCGGCGCTTTAACAATTCGTTCATTTTGAAAGATCGAACCGCATCAGCGGGCGATCGTCGCGTCGTCTCGCGATTTCGCGAAACCCGGCGCGCGCGAAAGTCGAGGCGACGCCGTGATAGATCGAAACGGGATTGGCCTTCCCTGAAATCTCGACCGGGCAGGCGTCGAGCGCCTTCGCGCCTTGCCGCCGCGCATAGTCCAACGCGCCGGCGACAAGCGCCGTCGCAACGCCGGCCCCGCGCTGCGCGCGCGGGACGACGAAACAGTTGATCGCCCAGATTTTCAGATCATTTGCATCATCAGCATTGATCGGCGCGGAAAGACGGCGCGCGCCGTTCCAGTTCGGCGTCGATGGACGCGGACCGACCTGCGCCCAGCCGACGGGCTCCTTGCCGCGATAGGCGATGATCCCCGGCGGCGGGCCTTTCTCGACGATCGCCCGCATGCGTTTTTTCATCGTTTTGCGCGCCGGTCCGATGAAGTCGGCGCGCGGCTCGCGCCAATACATGCACCAGCATCCGTAATAGCCGCCGGAAGGTCCCATCACGGCGCAGAAATCATCCCAGCGCGCCGGCGTCAGCGGTTTGCAGACAATCGCCGCGCCTTTCGCCATCGCCTCACCAGCTTCCCGTATTCGGCATCGACGCCCAGGGTTCGGCGGGGGCGAGCGCCGCGCCTTTTTGCAGAAGCTCGATCGATATCCCGTCGGGCGATCTGATGAACGCCATGCGCCCGTCGCGTGGCGGGCGGTTGATGACGATTCCGGCATGCATCAGCTTTTCGCACAGCGCGTAAATATCATCGACGCGAAAGGCGAGGTGCCCGAAATTGCGGCCGCCCGCATAATCTTCCCTGTCCCAATTATAGGTGAGTTCGATGAGCGGCGCTTTCCTCTCCCGCGCCGTCGCCGCATCGCCGGGCGCGGCGAGAAAGACCAGCGTGAAACGCCCCTTTTCGTTTTCATGCCGGTCGGTTTCAACAAGGCCTAGTTTGTCGCAGTAAAATTCAAGCGAGCGATCGAGATCGGAAACGCGCACCATTGCGTGCAGATATTCCATTGTCAGCCTTTCGCCTTTTCCTTCAGGATTTCGTCGCGCAGATAGCCCGGTCGGTTTCGATGATATCGCCGCATCCCGATGAAAATGATTCCGAGCCAGACGAAGAGCAGGCCGAAATAATAATAGAATTTGACGACGTCCTGCACATAATAGAGCGCGATCGTCTCGCCCTCGTCGCGCGAAACGCCGGCGATCGATCCCTCGATCGGCACCGAGCGCGCGATCGCCTGCGCGTCGGCGGACATGCCGAGCGAATCGAGCGTCCAGGCGATCCCGGCGAGAACGCCGAGCGTCAACGGCAATGAGATTACGAAGGCTGCGGCGATCGCCAGCAAATATTTGGGAAAGCGCGGGTAATGCGTGCGGCGATAGGCGGCGCGAAAACGATCTTCGCTAAGGCCGGCGATAAGCTCCGGGTCGGCGTCCGAGAGCCGCTCCCATTCGTAAGTCGCGCCCTCATCGATTTCCGCGTTCATCTTGCGCGACCAGCGCCAGAACAGGAGCGCGGCGACGCCGATGAGGGCGGCGAGCGATGCGAACCAGCCGATCATGCGCTCACGCTCCTGCGCGTCCGGCGGCGCGCGCCAGGGCGGCCTTCAGCGCCTCGCCGAAGCTGACGCGCTCATCGGGCGACAGGAAAGAGCCGAGCACCAGCGAGCGCCCTTTTGAGAGAACGCGCACCCGCGCCTCGTGCTCGCCCGGATTGTCGATGACGACGCGCGCCCAGAAGGGCTGCAATCGCCAGCGCGATTCATGGCCTGAGGGAAGGACGCGCGAGACCAGAAGATCGCCCTCCGCAATCCGCACGCGCTCATGCAGTCGTCCCTGACGGTATGAAATCCTGAAAGCGAGCCAGACGAGAAAGACGTCGAGGCCGCAAAAGCCGATCACCGGCCAGGCGCCGATTGCGTAAAAATAAACGCCGAAGAGAATGTTGGCGGCGATGACGATCGACATCACCGCGATGAAACCGCGATTGGGCAGCGATCTGTTGGGGAAAAGGACGGCGTCGAAATCGGTTTCGCCGTCGACCGGCCGGGGGGGCGGTCCCAATGCGCGTCCTTTTTCAGCCGGCGGCATGTCTTCATAGAGTGAGGAGCGGGTCATGCCGCGATGATAGCGCCGCATCCTTTCTCCGTCACCTTGGCCCCGTCGCGGCGGTTTGACTTCGCGGCGCCGGCGGCGGCATGGTCGCATCCGTTTTTTGATGACCGGACGGGATCGATGGCCAATATGACGCGCGCGCGCGCGGCGGAACTGTTCAGACGGCTCGCGGCTGACGCCCCGCATCCTGAAACCGAGCTTCATTACAAGAACGATTTCACGCTGCTCGTCGCCGTCGTCTTGTCCGCGCAGGCGACGGACGCCGGCGTCAACAAGGCGACCCCGGCGCTCTTCAAGATCGCCGACACGCCGGAGAAAATGGCGGCGCTCGGCGTTGAGAAAGTCGGCGCCCATATCAAGACCATCGGGCTCTGGCGCGCCAAGGCGAAAAACGTCGTCGCGCTGTCGGAAAAACTGATCGCCGAGCATGGCGGCGAAGTGCCAGCCGACCGCGATGCGCTGGAGCAATTGCCGGGCGTCGGGCGCAAGACCGCCAATGTCGTCTGCAATGTCGCCTTCGGCCAGCCGACGATCGCCGTCGACACGCATATTTTCCGCGTCTCGAACCGAACAGGGCTCGCGCCCGGCAAGACGCCGCGCGCGGTCGAGGACGGGCTTGAAAAAATCACGCCGGCGGAATTCCTTCACGGCGCGCATCACTGGCTGATCATGCACGGGCGTTATGTCTGCAAGGCGCGCAAGCCCGAATGCTGGCGCTGCGCAATCGCCGATTTGTGCGCCTTCAGACCGAAAACGCCGTCGCCTGACGAGGCGGCGAAACGGCCCGCGAAAAAGAAAACGAAAAAGCCTCTCAGAAAGCTTGCGTCCAAACCGGGATTGAGGGCATCACCGGGGCGGAAAAAGGCGACGAAGAAATGACCGCCCGCGACAAACTCATCATCGCTCTCGATCTTCCGACAACGGATGACGCGCGCCGCCTCATCGCGCACATCGGCGATGAGGGCGCGTTCTACAAGATCGGTTATCAATTGATGCCGATCGGCGGCATCGATCTGGCGAAAGAATTGAGCCGCGCCGGAAAGAAAGTTTTTCTCGATTTCAAGTTTCACGATATCGGCGCAACGGTCGAGCGCGGCGTTCGGAGCGTCGCAAAGCTCGGCGGCGACTTTCTCACTGTTCACGCCGAGCCCGATGTTTTGAAGGGCGCCGTCGCCGGCCGCGGCGACGACAAGCGCCTGAAAATTCTCGGCGTTACGGTGCTCACCAGCCTGACGCAGGAAAGCCTTGCGAAAAGCGGCGTCGACATGAAGCTTGAGGATCTCGTCCTCAGGCGCGCCGAATTCGCCGCTGAAGCCGGCGCCGACGGCGTCGTCGCCTCGGCGCGCGAGGCGGATGCGATCCGCAAGCGCTTCGGCGCCGCTCTCGCAATCGTGACGCCGGGCGTTCGCCCCGCCGGCGCGTCGCTTGACGATCAAAAACGGGTTGTGACGCCCGCCGCCGCCATACGCGCCGGCGCGGATCATCTCGTTGTCGGGCGTCCTGTCATCGCCGCGGCGGACCCGGCCGCGGCCGCGCGGGCGATCAACGCGGAAATCGCCGCGGCGACATAGCCGCCCTTTTGGGGTGAATTCGCCGCGCCGAAGCGGTAAAATCACCTGCTTTCAGACCGAGGGTTTCGATGTTCGACGACGCCGTCCGCCGTCCGCCTGTCGTGCGCATTCGCCGTCTGCCGCATGGCGAGGGGCTCGATCTTCCCGCTTATGAAACGGCGGGCGCGGCGGGCTGCGATCTGCGCGCGGCGCTCGATGACGGCGCGGCGCTGACATTGAGGCCCGGCGAGAAGGCGCTCGTGCCGACAGGCCTTTCAATGGCGCTGCCGCAAGGGTGGGAGGCGCAGGTGCGCCCGCGTTCGGGGCTCGCCGCAAAACACGGCGTCACGGTCCTCAATTCCCCCGGCACGATCGACGCCGATTATCGCGGCGAAGTCAAAGTGATCCTCATCAATCACGGATCGGAAGATTTCGTCATCCGCCGCGGCGAGCGGATCGCGCAAATGGTGATCGCGCCCGTCTGGCAGGCGCAGTTTGAAGAAACATCCGCGCTCGACGACACCGCGCGCGGCGAGGGAGGCTTCGGCTCGACAGGACGATGACGATGAGCGAAGAGCTTGCGACCGGGTTTCGCAATGCGTTCATTGTGATCGGCTTCGCTTGCATCTTCGTCGGGCTCATGGTGCGCGAAAGCGGCGTCACGAGCAGGGGGCTCGGCATGGCGCTCGTCGTCGTCGGCGCCGTCATGATCGTCGCGGCGACGATCGGGCGCTATATCGGCTGGTGGTGAAATCGCTCATGCTCGACGCCGACGCGCGCGAACGCTATCTCCGCCACATCCTGCTGAAAGAAGTCGGCGCGCAGGGCCAGCAAAAGCTGCTCGCCGCGCGCATTCTCATTGTCGGCGCCGGCGGGCTCGGCAGCCCTATCCTTCAATATCTCGCCGCGGCGGGCGTCGGAACGATCGGCGTCATCGACGATGACCGGATCGCGCTGTCGAACCTTCAGCGCCAGACGATCTATCGCGATGAGGATGTCGATGAATTGAAAGTCGCGTGCGCCGCCGCCTTCGCGCGCGCGCTCAATCCGGAAATCCGCGTCATTGCGATCAAAGGAAAGATCGACGCGGCAAACGCCGCGGCGCGCATCGCCGATTATGACGTCATCGTCGAAGGCGTCGACAATTTCGCGGCGCGCTTTGCGCTCAACGCCGCCTGCATCGCCGCGCGAAAGCCGCTCGTTTCCGCCGCGATCGGCCGGTTCGAGGGGCAATTGTCGGTCTTCAAGCCATGGGCGGGGCCGGCCCTTCCCTGCTATCGCTGCCTCGTGCCGGAAGCGCCGCCGCGCGACGATCAGGTCAATTGCGCCGAGGAAGGCGTGTTGGGTCCGCTCGCCGGCGTCGTCGGTTCGATGGCGGCGCTCGAAACGCTCAAGGAAATTTTGTCGATCGGCGACGGGCTTGCGGGGCGCCTTCTCGTTTATGACGGGCTCAGCGCGTCAGCGCGCAATGTGACCTTGCCGCGCGATCCGGCGTGCCCTGATTGCGGTTCGATAGAACGCGATTGAAGCGGAGGCGACGATGAAGATGGTTGCGCGTTTGGCGATGGCGATGGCGGGCGCCTTTCTTCTCGCCGCCTGCGCATCGCTGATCGCGCCGAAAGTCGCAACCGAATCTGCGGCGCTCAAAGCGGGCGCCTATGCGCTCGACAAGGATCACGCGGCGCTCCTCTTCAGGGTCGGCCATTCAGGCTATTCGCAGTTTGTCGGACGATTTAATGCGTTTGACGCGACGCTCGACTTCGACGCCGGCGACGTCGCCGCCGCGCATGTTGAAGCCGTCATCGATATCGCATCGCTTGATGTCGCGAATGACGATTTTTCGGAAACCCTGACGGGATCAGGCTGGTTTGACGCCGCCGCGCATCCGCAGGCGGTTTTCAAATCAACTCAAATCGAAAGAACCGGCGAGACGACGGGACGCATGACCGGCGATCTGACCCTGAAGGGCGTCACCGCGCCGGTGACGCTCGATGTCGCATTCAACGGCGGGGCGAATGATTTCCTGCGCGGCGGCTATGTCGTCGGGTTTTCGGCGAAGGGATCGTTCAGCCGCAGGACGTTCGGTCTCGACAAGTTTGAAGGGATCGTCGGCGACGACGTCGCGATCGAAATTGAGACGGAATTCGTGAAGCGCTAGTCTTTCAGCGTCAGGACGACGACTTCGCCCGGCGCGACGGCGACCTTGGTTTCTTCAAAGGTCGGCTTTTTCAGCTTCGGCCGGACGTCGTTCGAAAAAACGAAGGGTTCTTTCGGCTTGCCGATGAGGCTGCGATTGAGCTTGCCGTCGCCGTTTTTGTCGAAATAGGCGACGAAGGCGTAATCGCCCGGCGCAAGATCGGCGAGCGTCACGAGAGCGACGCCTTCTTCATTGACCTCGGCGTCGAGTTTCGCCGCCGCGGTTTCAAGGAAATTCGCCTCGCCGTCATAGACGGTGACGCGGACATGCCCGCCGACCGGCGCGAAATCGGAACGGATCGCCAGGACGACGCCCTCGGCCGTTGAATATTTGGCGAACGGATTGGGCATGGGGGCGCTGTCGGCGAATGCTGCGCCGATCCCGAGCGCCAGCGCGCCGGTCGCCATTCCCGCTAAAAGTCTTCGCCCGCCCACGGACTATCCTTACCAAACCGTTACGCAACACGTCGGCGCGCCCCACGCGCGGCCAACGTTCTAACTTTAGGAAAGAAAGGTTCAAATCAACTTAAAATCCGGGGGGATCGGCTCACCTTGTCGCGATCTCACCCGGGCGTTACGCGAATGCAACGCCCCGATACATGAAGCCCGCGAATTTCGGCGCGCCCCTGGCGTAATGGGTTTCGCTTCGCCCGATCTCGAACCCGGCCGCGCCGATCAGCGCCAGGGGGTCGCGGTTGAGATTGCAGCCGCCGCCCAGCCGTCCCCAGACGGGATTGAGCCGGTCCTGCCAGCGCCTGACGCCGGGATCCGTGGCCGCGCCGTGCTCAAGGAAGACGAGCTTGCCGCCGGGCTTCAGGACGCGGCGCATCCCCGCAAGGGCCTTCGAGACATCGGGGATGGTGCAAAGCGCATAGGTGACGAGAACGGTATCGACCGATTTGGCGTCGAGCGGGATTTCCTCGGCCTTGAGGTCGAGCCACTCGATCGGGAAGGGAAGGTCGGCGATGCGCTTTTGCGCCTTGCGGCGCATCGCGCGCGACGGCTCAAGCGCGAAGAGCCGGGTGATCCCGGCGCTCTCGTAGAAAGGCGCATTGTGTCCCGAGCCGAAACCGATTTCGAGCACGGTTCCGGACGCTTCCGGGACGATTTGCGCGCGCTCTTTCGCGATCGCCGGCATGGAGCAGGCGAAGGAGACGAGCGCCGGTTCGATATGATCGGCGTAAAAGCCCATTGGGCGATAAGACAGCATCCTCGCCCCGCCGGCAATTGCGCGGCGCCGCCGCATCGGCGATCATCCGCGCCGGCCCGGAGAAAGCGAATGTTTCGATCTTTTCTATTCGTGCCGGGCGACCGGCCCGAGCGTTTCGACAAGGCGGCGCAGTCGGGCGCTGACGCCGTCTGCATCGATCTTGAAGACGCCGTCGCGCCGGCGAACAAGGCGTCTGCGCGACGCGAAGCGCTTTCCTATCTGTCAGGGGCGCGAAAGGCCGGCGTTGAGATAGGACTGCGCGTCAACGCGCTTGAGATGATCGAGGGTCTTCGCGATGTCGTCGCGCTGCTTGAAAGCGATGCGCAGCCCGGCTTCGTCCTGTTGCCTAAAGTTCGCGGGCGCGCCGGCGTCGACCAGCTTCGAGCGCTTCTCGGCGCGCGCGCCGCGCCCTGGGCGCTGATGGAAACGCCCGAGGCGCTGCAGGACGCGGCCGCGCTTTGCGACGGCATAGGCGCCGCAGGCGGCGTCGTTTTCGGCGGCGCCGATCTTTCGGCCGCTCTCGGCGCCGATATGGGCTGGGATTCGCTTTACTTCGCCCGCGCCGCGCTCATCGCCGCGGCGGCGACGGCGGGCTGCCAGACGCTCGACGTTCCCTATCTCAATGTGCGCGATATTGACGGCCTCGTCGCGGAGACGCGCCGCATCAAGGCGATGGGATTTACGGGTCGAAGCTGCATTCATCCCGATCAGGTCGGTCCAATCAACGAGGTTTTCACGCCGAGCGCTGCGGAAGTCGAGAACGCGCAGTCGATCATCGACGCCTATGACGCCAATGACGGGCGCGTTCTGCTGCATGAGGGGCGACTTGTCGAAAAACCCGTGCTCGCCGCCGCGCGCCGCACGCTTGCGCGACGGCGCGGTTGATCACTCAAGGCCGAGGATGATCCGGTCGGGCGGCTTATGGCCGTCTGCGAACATCTTGATGTTGATGATGACGCGCTCGCCCATTTCAATGCGGCTTTCGATCGTCGCCGACGCCATATGCGGCAGCAGCACGACATTGGGCGCCGCCATCAATCGCTGATTGGGTTTCGGCTCGTTCTCGAAAACGTCGAGCCCCGCGCCGGCGAGCTTGCCGGCGTCGATGGCGTCGGCGAGCGCTTCCTCATCGATGATTTCGCCGCGCGAAATATTCACGACGTAGGCGTGCGGCTGCATGAGGGCGAGGCGTTTGCGCGACAGGAGGTGATGCGTTTGCGGCGTCGCCGGGCAGTTGATCGAGACGATATCCATCCGCGGCAGCATTTCATCGAGCGAGGCCCAGAACGTCGCGTCGAGTTCGTCCTCGATGTGCGGATTGATCGGCCGGCGATTGTGATAGTGGATCGAGAGGCCGAAGGCGCGCGCGCGCCGCGCCACCGCTTCGCCGACGCGGCCGAGCCCGATGACGCCGAGCTTTTTGCCGCGCACCCGCCGTCCCAGCATCCAGGTTGGCGACCAGCCCTTGAACTTGCCGGCTTCGAGCGCCTTGACGCCTTCGACAAGCCGGCGCGGCGCGGCGAGAATGAGCGCCATCGCCATGTCGGCGGCGTCTTCGGCGAGAACCGACGGCGTGTTGGTGACTGTCACGCCGTGCGCGTTCGCCGCCGCGACGTCGATATGGTCGACGCCGGCGCCGAAATTCGCGATCAGCTTCAGTCGGCCGCCGGCGCTGTGGAAAAATTCCGCATCGAGCGCGTCGCCGAGCGTCGGCGCCAGCACGTCGCAGTCGCGGGCGAGCGCGACAAGACCGTCGCGCGATAGAGGCGAATCCTTTTCGTTAAGCGTCACGTCGAAAAGCGCGGCGAGGCGCGTTTCGACCGCGTCCGGAAGTTTCCGCGTCACTCCGACCTTGAGGCGGCGATCCGTCATCATCTCGTCTCGTTCTGCGCCGCGTCTGGGTTAACGGCCCGTTAACGCCAATGCGCTGACATCAACTCTCTGTTCATGATCCGGCGCCGCCTGCGCAGCGCCGCAATCTCCAAAGCGACACGATGAAACCGCGCGCCGCCGCTTTCGCCCTTGCAATCGTCCATTTGAGCGTTAGCGGCATGGCGGCGCAAGCGGAAGAGGGGCGGCGGCTCGACACGCCCTCCGGCTATCCGGTCCCCCGCTTCGTCAGCCTCAAGGATGCGGAAACCAATTGCCGCATCGGGCCAAGCCTTCAGCATCCGGTCCGCTATGTCTTCAAGCGCGCCGGCGCGCCGGTCCTCGTCGTCGCCGAATCCGTCGATCACTGGCGCAAACTGCGCGATTCGGAAGGCGACGAATGCTGGGCGCACAAGACGACCTTGAAGGCGCAAACGCATGTTCTCGCGACGGCGGATACGGCGCTCTTTGCGCGGCCCTCACCAGACGCCGGCGTCGCCGGCCGCCTCGGTCCGGGCGTGCTCGCCAGAATCCTCAAGCGCCGCGACGACGGCTGGATTCTCGTCAAGGCGGGCGCTGCGCGCGGCTGGGTTCCCGCCGCCGCGGTCTGGGGCGGAGATTTGCGCACGTGACCGGCGCTCGGCGGAATTGACCCGCCAGCCTGCGCCGACTACCTACCGTGTCAGGTCGAAGCGGTCAGACCGGACATATGACAGAGAAAAACAGCTTTACGCGCGAAGAGTTGCTGCAATGCGGCATGAACGGCTTCGCGGGCCCCGGCACCGCGCAATTGCCCGTGCCGCCAATGCTGATGTTCGATCGCGTCACCGAAATCGCGAGCGACGGCGGCGCCTATGGCAAAGGACGGATGATCGCCGAACTCGACGTCAATCCGGGCCTGTGGTTTTTCGAATGCCATTTTCCGGGCGATCCCGTCATGCCGGGCTGTCTCGGTCTCGATGCGCTCTGGCAGATGGTCGGCTTTTACCTCACCTGGTCGGGCCTGCCCGGCAAGGGCCGCGCGCTCGGCTGCGGCGAGGTGAAGTTCACAGGACAAGTGACGCCGGCGGTCTCGCTCGTTCGCTATGAAATCGACATTCGCCGCGTCATGAAGGGCCGTCTCGTGCTCGGCATCGCCGACGGGCGGCTGATCGCCGACGGCAAACAGATTTATGAAGCGCGCGACCTTCGGGTCGGGCTATTCTCCGCCGAACAGTTGAATGCTCAAGCGGCGGCCTGAAGCCGCCGCCTATCCTGATCGGAGGCTTATGAGACGTGTCGCCATCACCGGAATGGGGGTCGTTTCCTCAATCGGCGCCAATGTCGCGGCTGTCACGCGCGCGCTGAAGGAAGCGCAATCCGGCGTCACTTTCGCGCCTGAATTCGCCGAGCACGGCTTCAAATGCCAAGTCTACGCCAGGCCGCCGGTGAATGTCGAAGAAGCGCTTGATCGCCGCACGCGGCGATTCATGGGCGAGGGCGCTGCGTGGAACTATATCGCCATGCAGGAAGCGATCGAAGACGCGAAGCTTGCGCCGGACGAAATCTCCCATCCGATGACCGGCATCATCATGGGATCGGGCGGGCCGTCGACCGCCTCGATCGTCGAAGCCGCCGACATCACGCGCGAGACCGGCGCGACGAAGCGCATCGGCCCGACCATCGTGCCGAAAGCGATGTCGTCAACGAATTCCGCGACGCTCGCCGTGCCGTTCAAGATACTCGGCGTCAACTATTCGATCTCGTCGGCCTGTGCGACGTCGGTGCACTGCATCGGCGCAGCGGCCGAACAGATCATGTGGGGCAAGCAGGACGTCATCTTCGCCGGCGGCGGCGAAGACCTTCACTGGACGATGGCGAACCTCTTTGACGCGATGGGCGCCATGGCGACCGCCTTCAATGAAACGCCGACGACAGCCTCGCGCGCCTATGACAAGAACCGCGACGGCTTCGTCATCGCCGGCGGCGCCGGCGTCGTCGTGCTGGAGGAAATGGAGCGCGCGAAAGCGCGCGGCGCGACGATCTATGGAGAGATCGTCGGTTATTACGCCAATTCAGACGGCTATGACATGGTTCAGCTGTCCGGCGAGGGCGCGGTCCGCTGCATGAAGGAAGCGCTGAAGACGGTTAAACAGCCGGTCGATTACGTCAATACGCACGGCACCTCGACGCCGGTCGGCGATTCGAAAGAGACGGCGGCGCTGCGCGAGGTATTCGGCGCGAAAATCCCGCCCTTCTCATCGACGAAATCTCTCACCGGCCATTCGCTCGGCGCCGTCGGCGCGCAGGAGACGATCTATTCCCTCATCATGATGCGCGACAAATTCCTGTGCGAAAGCGCGCATATTGAAGAGATCGATCCCGAATTCGCCGACCTGCCGATCGTGCGCGAGCGCGTCGACAACGCCAAGATCGACTGCTTCCTGACGAATTCCTTCGGCTTCGGCGGCACCAACGGCTGTCTCGTCGTTTCGCGCGTCTGACATCATCTCAATCGAAAGGCCTTTCCATGAGCGAAGAAAACGCTTTCCCGTCCGGCTCTCTCATGAAGGGCAAGCGCGGCCTCATCATGGGGGTCGCCAACAAGAATTCGATCGCCTGGGGCTGCGCGCAGCAGCTCGCCGCGCAAGGGGCCGAACTCGCCTTCTCTTACATACCGGCGATGGAAAGCCGCGTCAGGCCGCTCGGCGAACAGATCGGCGTCAAGCTGTTCGTTCAGGCTGACGTCATGAGCGATGAAGAGATGGAGCGCTCATTTGCTGAGATTGAAAAGCAATGGGGCCGGCTCGATTTTCTCGTGCACGCGATCGCCTTCACCGACAAGGAGGCGCTGAAAGGCTCGTTCGTTGAAAACACGACGCGCCAGAACTTCAAGGATACGATGGACGTTTCGGCGTTCTCCTTCGTCGACGCGGCGCGCCGCGCGTCGAAACTGATGCCGGATGGCGGCTCAATGGTGACGCTGACCTATCTCGGCTCAGAGCGCGTTGTTCCGAACTACAACGTCATGGGCGTCGCCAAAGCGGCGCTTGAAGCCTCGATGCGTTATGTCGCGCGCGATCTCGGTCCCAAGGGCATTCGCGTCAACGCCATATCGGCGGGGCCGATGAAAACGCTCGCCATGGCCGGCATCACCGGCGGGCGGCAATTGATGTCGGTCGGTCGCGACTGGTCGCTGCTGAAGGAAGACACGACCATGGAGGGCGTCGCGGGCGCCGCGCTCTATCTTCTTTCCGATCTCGGCGCGTCCTGCACCGGCGAGACGCTGCATGTCGACGCGGGCTTCCACGTCGTCGCCGTGCCGAGCATGGATGAGATGACTGCTTAACGCTGCGGCCTCGCCTGAAGATAGGAATTGGGGTCAATTTTCACGAAACCCGGCGTCTGCTCGGTTAGATGGTCAAGCCAGAATTTATGACCGGCGCCGAAGACGACGATGACCCGGTCTCCCGGTTTCGTTACGTCGATAAGCTTTGAAAAGATTTTCGCGTTTCGCATGAACCAGTAAGCATTGAGTTCGGCGCCCGGCTGCGCTTCGCCTTCGTCGAGGTCGAGCAACGCATAGTAAAACGCAGGGGAAGACAGCTCTCCCTGATTGGCGTCGATCAGCCCTTCGGCGATCGTCATCGTCGACAGCCGCGCGGCGCGCTCTTCGATGAGCGCACGCGCATCGGCTATCAACTTTTCCACGTCGTTCCGCCGGCCGGTCGCCTCAGCATGCGCCAACACCTTGTCAAAGGGAAAATAATCCGGCTCGCCCTCAGACGGCTGTTCGTCGAGGCCGTAGACGCGGGAAACGCCGGCGCGATGCGCCAGGCGATAAGCGATCTGCACACGCTCGTTTTCGACATTCGCAAGCATTTCGGGAGAGAATTCGGCGAATTTCGGATCGGCGTAGTCCGGCGGCGAAGTCATGCGTTCCGTGACGATCGCTGTCGGTTTGAATGCGGCGAGACGCGCAGCGACATCCTCAAGTTCGCGCTGGCGTTCCGGCGTCAGAACGCTGTCCGGCTTCGCGGAAACGAGATCGCTGGTCGACCCCGCGAAATGCCACGTTCCAAGCACCATCACTTGAATGGAGTCTGACGTAACCGCTCCGGCCGCCGCTGCGGTTGCGGGCGCCGTCGCGCAACCTGCGGCGAAGAATAAAAAAAGCGCGAATGAAGGAATGAAACGCATGACGGCCCTCCTTGTCAGTGAAATGTCTTTGCAAGACGCTTTGAGGAAGCGCTTTTCGACCATACGGTCCTAAACGGCGATTGACCGTTTCAGGGTTTCTTCGACTGGATCCACTCGCCGATGGTCGCTTCGACAACCGGCAGCGGCGCGTCGCCGATCGTCAAGAGCGTGTCGTGGAAGTCGCGAATGTCGAACCGGTCGCCAAGTTCGGCTTCGGCATTCGCGCGCAATTCCTGGATTTTCAGCATGCCGAGCTTGTAAGCGCAGGCTTGTCCCGGAACGACGGCGTAGCGCTCAATCTCGCGCGTGATTGACGCGCGCGTTTCGCCGGTGACGCCGACCATATAGTCGATCGCTTTCTCGCGGGTCCATTGCTTGTGATGAAGGCCGGTGTCGACGACGAGGCGCGCCGCGCGGAAAAGCTCCGCCTGGAGACGGCCGAGATCGCCTTCAGGGTCGCCTTCATACATCCCCATTTCCTTCGCCAGCGCCTCGGCGTAGAGCGCCCAGCCTTCGGCGTATTCGGAATAGCCGAGCATGTTGCGCATGATCGGCATGTCGCCGATCGAGCGCTGATAGGCGGTCTGGAAATGATGGCCGGGGACGGCTTCGTGATAGGTGAGCGTCTTCAGCGAATGTTTCGGATTGTCGGCGGTGTTTTTGAGATTGATCCAGTAGACGCCGGGGCGCGCGCCGTCGAGCGAGGGGCCGGTGTAATAACCGCCGGGCGATGAATCCTGTTCGTGAACCGGAATGCGCCGGACTTCAACCTTCGTATCGGGAAGGCGGCCGAACCAATCGCCGGACTTCGCCATGATCCCGGCGACCTGACCGCGCAGCGAGGCGAGCAGCGCTTCGCGGCCTTCATCCGTGTTCGGATAAAGATTGTCGTCGCGCGCGGCGAGCGTTTCCATCCGTTCGGCGACGCTTCCGTTATTAAGGCCGATTGACTTTAAGAGGGCGTCCATCTCGTTCGTAATGCGCGCAACCTCGGACAAGCCCAGCTCATGCACGTCGTCGCCTGACTTGATCCCGGCGCCGTAGGCGGTGAGCGCAAGCTGATAATAGGCCTCGCCCTCCTCGCCGAGTCGCCAGACGCCGGCGTCGTCATTCGCCTGCTCAAGCGCCAGCTCGACCTGCGAGGCGAGCCGCTCATAGGCGGGATAGACGCCGTCTTCGACGAGACGCGCGGCGCGGACCGCATAGGCGTCGCGTTCGTCGGCGGAAAGTTCTTCAACGCCCGCCATTTTTTCTTTCAGCGTTGCGACAAGCGGATGATCGGCGGCCGGCGCTTCGGTGAAATTGCGCAGCGACGTCAGAATGCCGTTTATGGCGAAGCGCGGCGGCGCGACGCCGATGCCGGCGTCGGTTGAGAAGGTTTCGCCCGCCTCGTCGAGCGCGCGCCCCATTTCGCCGAGCCGCGCGAGATAGGCCTCGACATGCTCGCGGCTGTCGATCGGGTGTTGCGTCATCAGCATTCTCGGCAGAGCGAGATGGGGGCCCGTCAATTGCGTCATGAAATAGGGCGTCATCGCCCAGCTGTCGCCGGAATTGGGAAGCCCCGCGCCGAACGGCGTCGCGCCGCCGAAATCGAACTGGTTGCGTCGCGCCGCCATGTCATAGGCGTTTTTCAGAACGTCATAGGTGGTCGCCGCCGCGCCGCTGAGTGCGCCGCGGTCAAAAGCGCGCAGCTCCTGCAGAAATTCTTCGTTCATCGTGCGCGCCGCCTGATGTGCGGCGAAACCATAGCCGCCGAGATGCGCGAGATAGCCTTCGCCGGCGATCTCCTCGCCGACGCCAAGCTCCGTCGCCGCTTCCGGCGCAGCGGAGAGGAACGCTTTCGCATGGCGATCGGCCATTTCAAGAAACGCCTTGGACGGGTCGACCTGCGCCGTCGCCGGCGCTGCAGCCTCGGCGGCCGCTTCCGTCGAAACCGTTCCGCCGCGCCCGCAGGCGGCGGCGAGAAGCGCAAGGCTCGCGGTCGTCAGTTTGAGGAAGAGTGAAAAGGAATTTCCGCGCATGCTCTCTCCCGGCATGGCGGCCGCTGATTCGGCCGTTTCGCGCCGGCATTTTAGCCTTTCACCCCGCCCAAGCCGAGAGGCTGCGTGAGCGATGCGCGCGATCGTTGCAAAAAAGCCCCGCCGGCGGCGCCGGCGGGGCTCTTTAGATTCAAAGACTTAGAAAAATCAGGCTTCGTCTTTCTTCTCGCGGGGAATTTCTTTCCCGGTTTCCTGGTCGACGATCTTCATCGACAGGCGGACCTTGCCGCGATCGTCGAAGCCGAGAAGCTTCACATAGACTTCATCGCCTTCCTTGACGACGTCGGTCGTCTTTTCCGGCCGGCCGTTCGACAGCTGCGAGATGTGAACAAGGCCGTCGCGCGCGCCGAAGAAGTTGACGAAGGCGCCGAAATCCATCGTCTTGACGACCTTGCCCTTGTAGATCTCGCCGATCTCGGGCTCGGCGACGATCGAATGGATCCACTTATACGCGGCCTCGATCTTCGCCTTATCGCTTGAAGCGATCTTGATCAGGCCGTCATCATTGATGTCGACCTTCGCGCCCGTTTCCTCAACGATCTGACGGATGACCTTGCCGCCCGAACCGATGACGTCGCGAATCTTGTCTTTCGCGATCTGCATCGTCTCGATGCGCGGCGCGTATTCGCCGAGATCCTCGCGCGCATGGTCGATGGCTTTCGCCATCTCGCCGAGGATGTGCATGCGGCCGTCTTTCGCCTGGCCGAGCGCGACCTTCATGATCTCCTCGGTGATGCCGGCGATCTTGATGTCCATCTGCAGCGAGGTGACGCCTTCGGACGTGCCGGCGACTTTAAAGTCCATGTCGCCGAGATGATCCTCGTCGCCGAGAATGTCGGAGAGAACCGCAAAGCGCTCGCCTTCAAGGATGAGCCCCATGGCGATGCCCGCGACCGGGCGCTTGATCGGCACGCCGCCGTCCATCAACGCCAGCGAGGAGCCGCAGACCGTCGCCATCGAGGAAGACCCGTTCGATTCGGTGATTTCCGAGACGAGGCGGATCACATAAGGAAATTCCTCCTGGGACGGAATAACCGCTTTCATGGCGCGCCAGGCGAGCTTGCCGTGGCCGATTTCGCGCCGTCCCGCGCCGCCCATGCGGCCGACCTCGCCGACCGAATAGGGCGGGAAGTTGTAGTGGAGGAGGAAGCTTTCCTTATAGGTGCCGGACAGCGCGTCGATGAACTGCTCGTCCTCGCCGGTGCCGAGCGTCGCGACGACGATCGCCTGCGTCTCGCCGCGCGTGAACAGCGCCGAGCCGTGCGTTCTCGGCAGGATGCCGGCTTCCGCGACGATCGGGCGAACCGTCTTGGTGTCGCGGCCGTCGATGCGGCTGCCGGTGTCGAGAATGCCGTTGCGGACGATGTCCGCCTCAATAGACTTGAACAGCGAGCCGACGACGTTTTTCGACAGGGCGTTTTCATCGCCCTCGGCGCAAAGCGCCTCGACGGCCTTCGCCTTGGCGGCGCTGATCTTCTCAACGCGCTCCTGCTTGATCGTCGTCTTGTAAGCGTTGCGGAGATCGGCTTCGACGAGCGCGCGGATTTTTCCCTCGTGCTCTGAATTGTCCGGCGGCGTGAAGGACCACGGCTCTTTCGCGCTCGCTTCGGCGAAGCCGATGATCAGGTTGATCGCGTCTTTCGCCGCTTTGTGGCCGAAAACGACCGCGCCGAGCATGACGTCTTCCGACAATTCCTTGGCTTCGGATTCGACCATCATCACCGCGTCGGCCGTGCCGGCCATGACGAGGTCGAGTTTCGTTTCCGGCATCTCGTCGAGTTGCGGATTGAGAACGTACTCGCCGGCGATGTAGCCGACGCGCGCCGCGCCGATCGGCCCAAGGAACGGAACGCCGGAAATCGTCAGCGCCGCAGAAGCGGCGATCATCGCGACGACGTCAGGATCATTCTCAAGATCGTGGCTCAGAACCTGCGTGACGACGTTGACTTCGTTCTTGAAGCCCTTGGCGAAAAGCGGGCGGATCGGCCGGTCGATGAGGCGCGAGGTCAGCGTTTCTTTTTCGGTCGGGCGTCCTTCGCGCTTGAAATAACCGCCGGGGACGCGGCCCGCCGCGTAGTATTTTTCAATGTAATGAACAGTCAGCGGAAAGAAATCGAGCGCGGGGTTCGGCTCTTTCGCGGCGGTCACGGCGGCGAGAACCGTCGTTTCGCCATAGGTCGCGAGCACGGCGCCTTCGGCCTGACGCGCGATGCGTCCGGTTTCGAGCGTCAGCGTGCGTCCGCCCCATTCGATCGATCTCTTGGTGATGTTGAACATCTTCTTTCTTCTTTCTCGTATGCGCGCCGTCGACGCGGATCGCCGCGGCGCTTTCGGACATTCGGAGGGTCCCTTGACCGCCCGATAGACAAACGCCGCTTCGATCAACGAAGCGGCGCTCATGAAGCCCTTATCTGGGCTGCATTCTGATGGCCCCGTCGAGCCTGATCGTTTCGCCGTTCATATAGCCGTTCCGGCAGATCTCGATCGCCATCGAGGCGTATTCTTCCGGCTTGCCGAGGCGCTTCGGGAAGGGCACCATCGCCGCGAGCGCATCCTGAATTTTCTGATCCATGCCCGCCATCATCGGCGTCCAGAAGATGCCGGGCGCGATCGTGTTGACGCGCACGCCGATCGACATGAGATCGCGCGCGATCGGCAAGGTCATGCCGGCGACGCCGGCTTTCGAGGCGGCGTAAGCCGCTTGACCGATCTGGCCGTCGAAAGCGGCGACGGACGCCGTGTTGACGATGACGCCGCGCCCGCCGTCGGCGTCCGGCTCGTTCTTTTCCATTTCGGCCGCGACAAGGCGGATGCAGTTGAACGTGCCGATAAGGTTGATCTCGATCGTGCGCTTGAATCCGTCGAGACGGTGCGGACCGTTCTTGCCGACGGTTTTCTCGCCGGTCGCGACGCCGGCGCAGTTGATGAGGATTGAGGGGGAACCGTTCGCGGCGACGCTTTTTGCAAGCGCGGCCGCAACGCTCTCCTCGCTCGTCACGTCGGTTTTGACGAAAACGCCGCCGATTTTTTTCGCCTGCGCTTCGCCCTTTTCCGCGTTCATGTCCCAGAGCGCGACTTTGACGCCTTCGGCGTGCAGCGCTTCAGCCGTCGCCGCGCCAAGACCTGACGCGCCGCCCGTTACGATCGCGGATTTTCCGTTCAGTTTCATTTTTGCTCCTTCAGCAACCCGCCTTACCCCCTTGGGCAAGGGCGGACCGCGCCTGCCGCGGTCCGGGCCCGCGCAAATTCCGCTCGGAAGTTGCGCAGTTCTTCAAATAGGGACGAAATCTGCGATCAACCGGGTCCACTTGATCGGATTTCGTCCCGGGCGGGGCGCCTGTCGAAGCAAACGCCCTGACGGCGTTTTTAACGGCGCAGGCCGAGGCGCTCGATCAGCGTCTGATAGCGCGTTTCGTCGTTGCGCTTGACGTAATCGAGGAGGCGGCGGCGCTGCGAGACGAGCTTCAAAAGCCCGCGGCGCGAATGATTGTCTTTCTTGTGATCTTTAAAGTGCTCGGTGAGGTTCGAAATGCGCTCGGAAAGGATCGCGATCTGAACTTCGGGAGAGCCGGTATCGCCGGATTTGGTGGCGTATTCCTTGATCAGCTTGGCTTTGCGCTCAGCCGTAATCGACATGGGACTATTCTCCGCGGCGTCGGGATTTGCCGGCCCCGCCGGGACGCCGTCCAGCAGGGTCGAAAGGATGCGGGTCCTTAGGGGAAGGCCGTCAGAAAGGCAAGCGGGACGGAGGGTTAGCCCCGCCCTCCGATCCATTGCGCCCCGGCGCCGGCGGCGCTCTCCAGCGTGTCAAAGGGCGTCAGCGTCCACGAAGCGGATTTCCCAGCCGTCCGGCGCGTCAAGCCGCCGGGCGATGAAGCTCTGACCAATCGCCCGAAAGAAGCCAAGTTCGGGAAGGCGCCGGAAGAATTCGGCTGATTGAACGGGATAGCCGTCGCTTTCCTGATGCGTTCTCTCGCCGCATAGAAACTGGTACACGCCATCGACCTGCGTGAAGATGACCTCGTTTACGGTCGCGCCGGGCCGCCCAAGATGCGTGCAGACGATGGCGTCGCCGCGCTTGCCGAACGTCATTGTGCGTCCCTCTCGTCAGAAATGCGGCGACCCTAACCGATTCTCGAGGGCGCGCTCGGCTCATGCTGGATTGAACACCCGTAGGGGCTTCAGCTTCAAACCGTCTAGTTCGCAGATCGCGACCGCCTCGCCGTGCAGCGAAGCGAGGACGGCGGGGATCGTTCCGGCCTCGCCGCCCCTGACGCCCTTGGCCGTCGCCGGCGTAATGACCGCCGGCTGGCCGCGTTTCAGCCTGTCGGCTTCGGGGCCGCCGACCGCCGCTTGCGGCAGACCGGAAAGCGCGGCGTCGATCGGAAGAAGCGCCGCGTCGCGCGCTTCCGGCGTCTCAAGCTTTTCAAGATCGGCGATCGTGACGCCGTCTTCGGCGCGGAACGGGCCGACCGCGGTGCGCCTCAGTTCAGAGACGTGACCCTGCGTTCCGAGCGCGACGGCCATATCGCGCACCAGGGCGCGCACATAGGCGCCCTTGCCGGTGACCGCTTCGAAAACGGCGCAGTCCGCATCCGGAATATCGACGAGCGTCAGTTCATGTATGTCGATCTGGCGTTTTTCGATCTCGACGGTCTTTCCCTCGCGGGCGAGGTCATAGGCGCGCTCGCCGCCGATCTTCACGGCGGAAAATTGCGGCGGCGTCTGTTCGATCGTTCCGGTGAAGCGCGGCAAGACGCTTTCGATCTCAGCTCGCGACGGGCGCTTGTCCGACGTTGCGATCACCTCGCCTTCGCGGTCGTCCGTCGATGTCGCTTCGCCCCATTTTGCGGTGAAGCGATAGCGTTTCGTTGCGTCCATCACATAGGGAACGGTCTTCGTCGCCTCGCCGAAAGCGATCGGCAGGACGCCCGTCGCCAGCGGATCAAGCGTGCCGGCGTGTCCCGCCTTCTGCGCCTGAAACAGCCATTTCAGCTTCGAGACCGCTTCGGTCGAGCCGAAATCATAGGCCTTGTCGAGAATGATCCAGCCCGAAACCGGGCGGCCTTTTTTACGCCGCTGCTTGCCCATGATCGCCTTGCTTGTTCGCGCCGCCCTCGCGCGGTTCGGACGCGCTGAAAGCTGTTCGGCGCGGACCTATGCCGCGACGCCGCCTTCGTCAACCCTTCGCGCGCCGGGCGAAAAAGCGGGAACCGGTTTTTCGATAACCCGGCGCTTCAGTGTTTGAGATCGCGCGCGACGGCGGGGCTGGCCAGAATCTCGTCGATGCGCCGCGCTTCGGCGAAGCTCTCATCCGGACGGAATTTGAGCGCCGGCGTGAATTTCATGTCGATCTTCTGCCCGAGGATATGGCGCAGATGCGGCGCGGCGTGATCGAGCGCCTTGTAGATTTCCGGGTGCCTGTCCGTGTCGATCGACGCGCCCAAGGGCGCGCAGAAAACCGTCGCCTGCTTCAGATCCGGCGACATCCGGACCTCTGTGACGGTGATTGAAAGGCCGGTCAGCGCCGGATCGCGCAAATCCTCGCGCTGCAGGATTTCGACAAGCGCATGGCGCACGAGTTCGCCGGCGCGGAGTTGCCGCTGCGACGGGCCTTTGGGCGAGGAAAAGCGGGAGGACATGGGTCCCTTTCTACGCTCAAGGGCTCGGCGCATGCAACGTCGTCGGCGCGGCGATCGTCATCCCGTGCGCAATGCGGCGCGCAGCGCTGCTTTGCAGACACGGGATCGCTCAAAGTTGCAAACGATCCCGGATCGGCGGCGCGTCATTTCATGCCGCGCCGCCGATCCGGGATGATGACGGGCGAGGGTTATTTTCGCCACGGCCGCGGATCGTCGCGCAAGAGGCCGAAAATGACGCTGTCGCGCTCGCCGATATGCGTCGACCAATTGCCGCGCAAAACGCCTTCGCGCCGAAAGCCGAGTTTTTCGAAAACGCGCAGCGACGGGATATTGTCCGGATCGACATCGGCGAAGACGCGCCGCGCGCCTTTCTTGTCGAAGACATGGTCGACGCCCTCGGCCAGCGCCCGCGCGGCAAGGTTCTTTCCGCGCGCGGCCGGCGCAATCATGCAAGCCGCTTCCCAAACGTCGCGGCCGCGCGTGAAAAGCGAAATGCGTCCGAGCGCGGGGCCGTCCGCGCTTTCACAGACCGCCCATGAAACTTCATCGACTCCCGTCGTCCATTTTTTGAGGTTCTCAATCGTTTCCGCGACCGTCTTGTAGGCTGGCCCCGTCATATAGACGCAGCTTTCCTCGTCGCCGAAAATCGCGTGCAGCGCTTCGCCGTCGCGTTCGGGATCAAGGGGGCGGAGGGTGACGGGCTCTAGTTTCATAAGCGTTTCAATGCATAACGCCGCCCGTTATGGGGCGGCGTTAAGAGCGGCGCAAGATAATGCGAGACTAAAGCGTCCGCGTGATCTTCTCGACGGCGAAGCATTCGATGATGTCGCCCTGCTTCAGGTCTTCATATTTCGCGAAGCTCATGCCGCATTCCTGGCCCATCGGCACTTCCTGGACGTCGTCCTTGAAGCGCTTGAGCTGGGAAAGCTCGCCCTCGTGAATGACGGTGCCGTCGCGGATAAGGCGCACTTTCGCGCCGCGGCGGACAACGCCCTCGACGACGCGGCAGCCGGCGACTTTGCCGAATTTCGAGATGTTGAAGACTTCAAGAATTTCGGCGTTGCCGAGGAAGGTTTCGCGAATTTCCGGCGACAGCATGCCGGAAAGAACGCCTTTGATGTCGTCGATCAGATTGTAGATGATCGAATAATAGCGGATCTCGACGCCCGACCGTTCGGCCTCGCCGCGCGCCTGCGCATTGGCGCGAACGTTGAAGCCGATGACGGGCGCGCCCGACGCGCCGGCGAGAATGACGTCCGATTCCGAAATCGCCCCGACCCCGGTGTGAAGAACGCGCACGCGCACTTCATTTGTCGAAAGTTTCTCAAGGCTGCCGACAATCGCCTCGACCGAGCCCTGCACGTCGCCTTTGATGACGAGCGGCAGTTCCTTGATCTCGGCGTCCTGCAATTGCGCCATCATCTGTTCGAGCGAGGTGCCTGACGATCTGGCGGAGGCTTTTTCGCGCTTCTTCCGCGCGCGGAAATCGGCGACTTCGCGCGCGCGCGCTTCCGATTCGACGACGAAGAACTGGTCGCCTGGTTCGGGCACGCCGTTAAGGCCGAGAATTTCAACCGGCATGGAGGGGCCGGCTTCGTTGAGCGCTTCGCCCTTGTCGTCGTTCAGCAGCCTGACGCGGCCCCATTCGGAGCCGACGACGAGAATGTCGCCTTTCTTCAGCGTGCCGCGCTGGACGAGCACGGTCGCGACGGACCCGCGCCCCTTGTCGAGACGCGATTCAACGACGGAACCTTCGGCCGGCCGATCCGGGTTCGCTTTGAGATCGAGAATTTCCGCCTGCAAGAGGATCGCCTCAAGCAGTCCGTCGAGATTGGTCTTCTTGAGCGCCGAGACTTCAACGTCCTGAATCTCGCCGCCCATGCTCTCGACCTGCAATTCATGCTGCAGAAGATCGGTGCGGACTTTCTGCGGGTTCGCGCTCGGCTTGTCGATCTTGTTGATCGCGACGATGATCGGCACGCCTGCGGCCTTGGCGTGGTTAATCGCCTCAACCGTCTGCGGCATGATCGAATCGTCCGCCGCGACGACGAGAATGACGATGTCGGTCACTTTCGCGCCGCGCGCGCGCATCTGCGTGAAGGCGGCGTGGCCCGGCGTGTCAAGGAAAGAGATCTTGCGGCCGTCCTTCGTCGTCACCTGATAGGCGCCGATATGCTGCGTGATGCCGCCCGCTTCGCCGGAAACGACATTGGTTTCGCGGAGCGCGTCAAGCAGCGAGGTCTTGCCGTGATCGACATGGCCCATGATCGTGACGACCGGCGGGCGCTGTTCGAGCGTCGCAGCGTCGTCTTCATCGCCGGCGAGGCCTTCTTCGACATCAGCCTCGGCGACCCGTTTCACCTGATGGCCGAGATCGACGACGATCAGCTCGGCGGTGTCGGCGTCAAGCGTTGAGTTCGCCGTCACCATCTGGCCCTGTTTCATCAGTTCCCGGATGAGGTCGACGGCGCGCATCGCCATGCGCTGGGCGAGTTCCTGAACGGTGATCGTTTCCGGGATGACGACCTCGCGCACGACGGCGGGCGTCGCGCCGCCGCGCTGCTGGCGGGCGAGCTTTTCGCGTTCGCGCGCGCGCTTGACCGAGGCGAGCGACCGCTGACGGTCGTCATCGTCAAGCGCGTTGGCGATGGTGAGGCGGCCCGAGCGGCGGCGCGGCGCTTCCTTTGAGGCGCCGTCGCGATCGCTCTTGTCGACGACCTGCTTGCGCTTGGTCTTGAGGCGTCCGCCAAGGCGGGCCAGCGGATTGTCGGGATCGTCCGTCGGCGCGGGCGTCTCGCTCGTGCGGCCCTTGCCTTTCGCTTCCGCTTTCGCGGCGGCGCGGCGCTTGCGCTCTTCATCTTCTTCTTCAAGCGCGCGACGCGCTTCGTCCTCGGCCTTGCGGCGCTCGGCGGTCTCGCGCTCGCGCTTCTTTTCTTCTTCGGCGACGCGCTTTCTCTCGGCTTCAAGCTTGACCTTTTCCTCGGCCTCGCGCGCCTCGCGTTCCTTGCGCTCTTCGTCTTCGCGCTTCTTGCGGACTTCCTCTTCCTTGCGCGCATGGGCGAGCGCGATCGCCCGCGCCTGCTTTTCCTCTTCGGACAGCGTCCTTAAAACGTTCGGCTGCGCGGTCTTGTCCGGCGTCTTGTCGGCGGCTTTTTTCTCCGGCGCCTTTTTCGCGGCAGCCTTTTCCGGCGCGCTTTCCTGGACGTCGTCGTCGGCTTTCTTCACGCCGATGACGCGCCTTTTCTTCGTCTCGACGACGACGGTCTTCGAGCGGCCGTGACTGAAGCTCTGCTTGACGGCGCCCATCTCGGAGCGGCGCAGCGACAGCGGACGGCGCGTCCGCCCGCCTCCTTCAGCATTCTTTTCAGCGTCGTCAGTCATTCAATCTCCGTTCCCGCCGCACCATGCGGCGGACTTTCGTGCGGAGGCGGGACAAATTTCCCGCCCTGCGGAAAGCGGGACTGGACATACCGCCCAAACCCGCTGCGGTCCACCGTCATTGCGGACCAATTTCAATCCCTTGCGCCCTCAAGATCGCGCACGCCTAAAGCCGTCGAGCCGCGCCGCCTCGCGCGCAAAGCGCGTCGCCGCCGCGCCTTTGAGGAGCGCGGCGTGCTTGACCCCGTCCTTGCCGAAGGCGGCCGACAGGGCGGCGCTCGTAAAACCCTCATGGTGAAAAACGCCGTCAGCCAGTCTCGACAATTTTTCACGCCCGTCGGCTGCGGCGTCCGATGCGGTCAAAAGGACGCCGGCGCGCTTTTTCGTCAGCGCCTCTTTCGCCATGTCAAAGCCGAGCGCGGCGTCGCCCGTCCGACGCGCAAGGCCGAGCGCGTCGAGCGCGCGCCGTTCAAGCCCCGCCTCGACAGCGCCGACGAGATCATCGGGCGCGGCGGCTTTCGATTTGAAGGCGCGCGCAAAAAGACCCTTGGACACGGCGCGCTCAAGACTGGCGCGATCGGCGGAAACCCACGCGCCGCGTCCGCCGAGCTTTTCGGCGAGATCGGGCGTGACGACGCCGTCCGGCGACAGGGCGAAACGAATGAGCCCGGCGGGCGGCTTATCGCCGCCCCCGGCTATGCAGGTCCGATTACGGCCCGCAGAGGTCTCATTGCGCAGTTTCGCCAGCGGCCTCCTCCTCGGCTGCGGCCGCTTCGGCCGCCGCCTTGTCGAGATCTTCCTGAGTCACCCAGCCCGCTGCGATGCGCGCGCGCATGATGATGTCCTCGGCGTCCTCAGCCTTGATCTTGTAGGCCTCAAGGATGCCGTCATAATGCTTCTTCTCGCCGTCGACGCGCTCGGTCCAGCCGGTCAGATCGTCCGTGACGCAGCCGGCGACATCCTCGACCGTCTTGATGTCGTTCTCGCCGAGCGTGACGATCATCTTGAGATCGAGCCCTTCAATTTCGAGAACGCCGTCCTCGACGCCGAGCTCCTTGCGCCGCGCATCGAGTTTCTTGGCTTCTTCCTCGAGCCAGTCTTTGGCGCGCGCCTGCAATTCGGCGCCCGTCTCCTCGTCGATCCCTTCGATCTCGGTGAGATCGTCAAGCTCGACAAAGGCGATCTCCTCGATCTTGGCGAAACCTTCCGAAACGAGAAGGCCGGCCATCATGTCGTCGACGTCGAGCGCCTGCATGAAGAGCTCCGAGCGCTGGCGGAATTCCTCCTGGCGCTTCGTCGATTCCTCTTCCTCCGTCATGATGTCGATTTCAAATCCGGAAAGCTGCGAAGCGAGGCGGACATTCTGGCCGCGCCGGCCGATGGCGAGCGACAATTGCTCGTCCGGCACGACAACCTCGATGCGGTCGAGATCTTCGTCGAGAACGACCTTGGTGACTTCCGCCGGCGCAAGCGCGTTGACGACGAAGGTCGCTGGATCGGGCGACCATGGCACGATGTCGATCTTCTCCCCGCCAAGCTCGTTGACGACGGCCTGAACGCGGCTGCCGCGCATGCCGACGCAGGCGCCGACCGGGTCGA
>CALAZI010000059.1 GCA_937895955.1 uncultured Alphaproteobacteria bacterium
GAGCAAATGATCGATGCGGATGCCGTGATCTTTCTCCCAGGCGCCGCGCTGATAGTCCCAGAACGTGTAGAGCGTTTTCGCCGGATGGATCTGGCGGATCGCGTCAGTGAAGCCGAGATTCAAAATCTCGCGATAGGCGGCGCGGCTTTCCGGGCGAAAGAGCGCGTCGTCTTTCCAGGCTTTCGGATCGTGCACGTCTTCGGGCTCCGGAATGACGTTGTAGTCGCCGGTAATGACGAGCGCTTCCTCAAGTGCGAGCAGCTCTTTCGCATGTTTCTTGAGGCGCGCGAGCCATTTCAGCTTGTAGTCGAATTTGGGGCCGGGGGCGGGATTGCCGTTCGGCGCGTAAATGCCGACGACGCGCACCGGCGCCGCGCCGGAGGGCGTGATCAACGCCTCGATATAGCGCGCGTGATCGTCCTCATTGTCGCCGGGCAATCCCTTTCGCGCTTCCTCAAACGGATGTTTGGAAAGGAGGGCGACGCCGTTATAGGTCTTCTGGCCGTGAACATGAACGTTATAGCCGCGGTCTTCGAATTCGCTCGCGGGAAACTTCTCGTCGACGCATTTGATTTCCTGCAACACGCAAACGTCGGGCTTCGCCTTGTCGATCCATTCGAGAATGCGCGGCAGGCGCGCGTTGATCGAATTGACGTTGAAGCTCGCGATTTTCATTCCGTCATTCCTGATGAAAGACGACGAAGTCTTCAAGCGCCGCGCGCTCCGAGCGGAGCGTATTCACCGCCGCCGACTTGTCCGCGTAGCCGAGCGCCATGCCGCAATAGAATTGTTCGCTGTCCGGAATGTTCAAGACTTCGCAAACGGTCTTGGCGCGCGTCGTCCACGCCTCCTGCATGCAGGTCGCAAGGCCCCGTTCTTCCGCGACCAGCGCGATCGACAGCATCAACATGCCGAGATGCGCCCACTGGCCCTTGTCGAAACGGCGGTCAAGCGTGAAGAAGAGGCCGGCCGGCGCGCCGAAAAATTCGTAATTGCGCGCGAGATGCGCGAACCGCGCCGGCTTGTCCTCGCGCGGAATGCCGAGCTTTTCATACATCGCCTCGCCGAGCGCGTAGCGGCGCGTGCGATAGGGCTCCCAGAGTTTTTCAGGATAGATCGAAAGCTCGCTTTCGACGGCGAAGGGATTGCCGGAAAGCGACCCTTTGACCGCGTCGATGACCCGCTCGCGCGCTGCGCCGGTGACGACATGAACTTTCCACGGCTGAAGATTGCCGCCGGAGGGCGAGAATTTCGCGATTTCGAGGATCTCGCGGATTTCGCTTTCGGAAATCGGTTTGTCGAGGAAGGCGCGGGTCGAGATGCGCGATTTCAGCAGGGCGGAAACGGATTTTTCTGTCATGGCGGCATGTCTTTCGCAAAAGTCGAAACCGGTCAATGATCGCGCCCATGCCGGCGACTAATAATCTCCGTTTCCTCGTCACGATCGCGCTTTTCGCCGCGCTCGCCCTATTCGCCTGGAAAAGCGGGCGCAGGGTCTATGAGGAGGGGCCGGACCTCGACATTCGCGAGGAGGGCGGCGCCGTCATTCTGCGCTGGGCGCACGCCGTAGAGGCGCCGATGGCCGAGCGGTTTGAAAAAGCCTTCGCCCGCTGGAAGGGGAAAACGGAGCGCTTCGTCATCGAGCTGGATTCGCCAGGCGGCGCGATTGTCGAGGGACGTCTCGTCATCGACGAGATCGAAAAGATCAGGCGAACCCACCGGGTCGTCGCCTATGTCGGTTCGGGCGCTGAGTGCCTGTCGATGTGCGTGCCGATTTTTCTGGCGGGCGATGAACGCATCGCGGCGAAGGATGCGGTCTTCATGTTTCACGAACCTTCGACCTACGACCTTGTCACCGATGAGCGCGTCCGCAAGCCGGGCTTTGAACAGCGCATGACGAGCGACAGGTTTTTCGAGCGCTATTTCGTCAAGTCCGAGATGAACCCAGAATGGCGCGAAAAATTGCGCGCCGAATGGAAGGGCCGCGACCTGTGGTTCACCGGCGAGGAGCTGGTCGAGCAGGCGAGCGGGGTGGTGGAAGCTATAGGAGACTAAACCGAAAAGCTCGTGCCGCAGCCGCAGCTCGACGTCGCGTTCGGGTTTTTGATCTTGAACGCGGCGCCGATCAGTTCCTCGGCGTAATCGATTTCCGATCCGCTCATGTAATTGAGCGACACTTCGTCGACGAGCACTTTGACGCCGTTTTTCTCGATCACATGATCGTCGGCGTTCTGTCCCGTGGTGATGGCGAAATCATACTGGAAGCCGGAACACCCGCCGCCATTGACGGCGACGCGCAGCATCGCGCCCGCCGGCTCCTTTTCGAGGATTTTGGCGATCCGCCGCGCGGCGCGGTCGGAGAGGGTTACGGGCGGCGACTCAAGAACGTCTGACATGGGGAGAAAATAGGGAGCGGGCGCGGCGCCGGCAATGGGGGGTGCCGCCTGTTCTCCCTCCCTTGAAAAGGGAGGGGCGGGGAGGGTTCAGCGACGGTTAGGTGAGCGGTGTCGGCGCGTTTGTGTGAGGGCGTCGAACCCTCCCTTTCGCGCGAGGACGATTTCGCTGCGCGAAATCGTGCGCGAAAGCTCTCCCTTGAAAAGGGAGGGAGACGCGCCTGCCGCCCGATATGGTTTCTCGCCTTTTCGGGCGACGCGGCCTAAGCCGTCCCTGTCGCCCGTTAACCTTTGCCTCTTGCTGATCGCTGATGCCCGCCGCCAAGCCCCTTTCTTTCCCGGCGCCGCTCGCGCTCTTCGCCGCCAAAGCGGCGGAAACGCGCGGCCGGCTGCATGAGGAGGCTGAAAGCGCGACGCGAACGCCTTTCCAGCGCGATCGCGACCGGGTCGTCCACGCCGTCTCGTTCCGGCGGCTGAAGCACAAGACCCAGGTTTTCATCAGCCATGAGGGCGATCACTACAGAACGCGCCTGACGCACAGCCTCGAAGTCGCGCAGATCTCGCGCTCGATCGCGCGCACGCTGAAGCTCGACGAGGATCTCGCCGAATGCGTCGCGCTCGCGCATGATCTCGGCCATCCCCCGTTCGGCCATACCGGCGAGGATGTCCTCAAGGAATGCATGGCGCCCTATGACGGGTTCGATCACAATGCGCAGACGCTCCGCCTGCTGACGAAGCTTGAACGGCGCCACGCGCGGTTCGACGGGCTCAATCTCGCCTGGGAAACGCTGGAAGGCGTCGTCAAGCATAACGGCCCCTTGACCGGGCCGCTGGCGCGCAAGGCGGAGCCCTTGCCGGCGGCGATCGCCGAATATGCGAAAGCGCACGATCTCTGGCTCGACACGTTCCCGTCGCTTGAGGCGCAGGTCGCCGCCGTCGCCGACGACATCGCCTATAACAATCACGACGTGGATGACGGCCTGCGCGCCGGCCTCATCTCCTTTGAGGCGGCGCGCGATCTGCCGCTCGCCGGCGCGGCGATCCGCAAGGTCGAGGAAACTTACCCCGACGCGCCGCGCGAAATCGTCATCGCTGAGGCGGTCTCCGATCTTATCGGCGCGATGGTTGAGGACGTTGTCGCCGAAACGCGCCGGCGCCTCGAAAACCTCGCGCCGGCTGATGCGGACGCCGTCCGCCGGGCGCAAGGGGCGATGGTCGATTTCTCGCCGGCCATGAAAGCGCGGCTGACGGGCCTGCGCGCCTATCTTTATGAAAATGTCTACCGCCATCCTGACGTTAATCGCATCCGCGACGGCGCGAAGGATGTGGTGCGCGCGCTCTTCGGCCATTTTCTGGCGGAGCCCTCCGCGCTGCCGGCGCAATGGCGCGGCGATGGCGATGCGCATCCGCGCGCCGTCTGCGACTACATCGCCGGCATGACGGACCGCTATGCCGCGCGCGAATATGAAAGATTGTTTGGAAAAGCCCCCCTCGGCTGACCCGAAAATCGCCCGAATTTTCCCCAGATTAGGCGTTTACAGGCCTCTCGGTTCGACCGGTTCGGCCCATAATGATATGCTTGCGCAACGCTTATGATTCGCTCATTGAGAGTGGCGATCGAGGGCGATTATCCGGGCGGCGCGCCAAACCGGTCAGGCGGGGCGCGACGCCGCGAAGGAGACGATCATGAAGGCGGACGCCGTATCATTTGACGATGAACTCGACGAGTTCGAGGATTTCGACGACGAGGACGGCGACGAGGAGCGGGGGCTTTCCGGGCTCGTCGTGCTTCTGATGGGCGTCGTCATGCTGGGCGCGCTCGCCTCGGTCGTGTGGATCGCCTACAAGCAGGGCATCAGGAACGGTCAGGCGCAAAGCGGCGCGCCGATCGTCACCGCTGATCCCGAGCCTCTGAAAATCGAAAATAACATCGCCGACGCGGCCGACGGCGACGACCTTGCGGTCTATGACCGCATTGGCGGCGCGGACGCCGAGCCTGTTGAGACGATAGCCTCAGGGCCGGAGGAGCCTGTCGCCCGGTCGAGCGCGGATCCGATCGGCGCGATCGCCGCCGAGATCGGCGAGCCGGCCGGCCTTGCCGATGATGCGGTCGCCGACCGGATCGCCGCGCTTGCGAAAGAAGATGAAGCGCTGAATTCAAGCCCGCCGGCGACGACGAGCGCGCCGACCCAGAAACCGGCGGCGAAGCCGGCGACGCCGCCGACCGCGGCGAGCACGAGTTCGTCCGCTGCGACGCAGCCGACGGCCGGGATGTCGACGAGCGCGCTTTCGGGCTCCCATCTCATTCAGGTCGGCGCCTTCCGCTCGCAGGAGGAAGCCGACGCCCAATGGTCGAAGCTGCAGGGCAAGCTTGGCGATTATCTTTCCGGCAAGGATGACGATGTCGAGCGCGCCGATCTCGGCGACAAGGGCGTCTATTACCGTCTGCGCATCGGTCCGTTTGCGTCCGCCGATGCGGCGAAGACTTTTTGCGCGGGCCTTAAAGAGCGCGGAACGGACTGCCTCATCAAGGCGAAATAGGCCGTCATGGCGCGTGCGATCATTCTCGATTGCGAAGGCGCGCGCCCGACAGCCGACGAAAAGGCGCTGTATCGCGACGCCGACCCCTGGGGATTCATTCTTTTCGCGCGGCACTGCCACACCGCCGATGATGTGCGCGCCGTCTGTTCCGACTTGCGCGAAAGCGTCGGACGCGATGCGCCGATCCTTATCGACCAGGAGGGCGGGCGCGTCGCGCGCATGAAGCCGCCGGTTTTCCCGGCGCATCCGGCGCCGGCTGTCTTCGGCCGACTCTGGAAGCTCGATCCGAAAAAAGCGGTCGAGGCGGCGCGCCTCAACGCCATGCTGATCGGGCGGATGTGTTCCGATCTCGGCGTCAATGTCGATTGCGTGCCGATGCTCGACGTGCCGCAGCTTGATTCGGACAAGATCGTTATCGGCGATCGCGCCATCGCGACGCATGTCGATCAGGTGATCGCGCTCGGGCGCGCGGTGATCGACGGATTGATGGCGGGCGGCGCGCTGCCCGTCGTCAAGCATATGCCGGGGCACGGCCGCGCGACGGTCGACAGCCATTACGCCCTGCCGCGCGTCGTCGCCTCGACGAAGGATTTGCGCGAAACGGATTTCGCGCCGTTCAGGGCCTTGAATGACGCGCCGATCGGCATGACGGCGCATATCGTCTATGACGCCTATGATCCCGAGCGCTGCGGGACGATGTCGTCGACGATCGTCAATGAGGTCATTCGCGGCGAGATCGGCTTCGACGGGCTCTTGTTGTCGGATGATCTCAAAATGCAGGCGCTCGGCGGGCCGGTCGGCGAGCGCGTCAGGGAGACAATCGCCGCCGGGGTCGACATCGCCTGCTGTTGCAATTTCTCGATCGAGGAGATGGCCGAAGCGGCCGCCGCGGCGCCGGTCCTGGCGGGCAAGGCGCTTGAACGCGCGGAAAAGGCGCTCGCGCGCGCGCCGGCGGCGCCCTTGCGGGGCGATACGGCGAAGGATTATGAGCGGCTTGCAGGGCTGATCAAGCCGGCGCTTGTCGCCTGAAAAGTGGAAAAAGACCGGGCGGGCGCGGCGAGAATCGCCGTCTAGGTGAGTTGATGAATGAAGAAACGACGATAAGGGCGGAAGGCGCAGGGGACGAAGAGCCTTTCGACGCGCCGGTTCGTCATGACGCGCGCCAGACGCCTGACGAGGATGTCGACGCGCTGATCGTCAATCTCGACGTCTATGAAGGCCCGCTGCACGTCCTTCTCGAGCTTGCGCGCGTCCAGAAAGTCGACCTGCGCAAGATCTCGATGATCAAGCTCGTCGACCAGTATCTTGAGTTCATCAACGCCGCGCGGGCGAAAAGCCTCGAACTCGCCGCCGACTATCTCGTGATGGCGTCATGGCTCACCTATCTCAAATCGAAAATCCTGATCCCGACCGCCGATGACGGTTCGGGCGAGCCGACGGCGGATGAAATGGCCGCGCGTCTCGCCTTCCAGCTTCAGCGTCTGGAGGCGATGCGCAAGGCGTCGGAATCGCTGTTCGGCATGCCGCAATTCGGGCTTCAGTTTTTCCCGCGCGGCCTGCCTGAGGGCGTGCGGGTGCTGAAGACGCCGCTCTGGCAGGCTGACCTCTTCGAACTCCTGCAGGCCTATGCGCGCCAGCGCGTCGCCGCCGTCGACCGCACCTACACGATCGAGCCGCCGAAAGTCTTCACGATCGAGGAAGCGCGCGCGCGGATCGAAAGAATGCTCGGCGCGATCCCGGAATGGACGGAACTGACGAAAGTCTCTCCGGCGAAAGGGATCGACGCGCCCGTCGCCTCGGTCGTTGCGAGTTCTTTCAACGCGGCCCTCGAATTCGCGAAGAACGGCGCCATCGAAATCCGCCAGCTTGGGGCGTTCGAACCGATTTACGTGCGCCAGCGCCGCGAAGCGGCCGCGCCGGAACAAGCGGAGGCTGTCAATGACTCCAATTGATGACGACGTTTTGGAAGACGCGCTTGGTGACGGGCGCGCCCGTAATTTTGACGCGATGGACGTTCGCGAGACGCAGGAAGCGCTCGCTGAGGAACTGGAAGCGATGATCGACGAAGAAGAGCAGGCGCCGGAAGAACAGGACGCGCTGGAAAAGGACGCCTCGGACGCCGTCTGGTCGGCGGCGCAAATGGCCGAGCATCTGCGCATGGCCGAAGCGCTTTTGTTCGCCGCCGTCGAGCCGCTTGACGAGGAAGCGATCGCCGCGCGCCTGCCGGAAGGCGCGGACATCGCAACGCTTATTGAAACGCTGACGCTGCAATATGAAAATCGCGGCGTCGTCCTGTCGAAGGCGGCGGGCAAATACCGTTTCGTCACCGCGCCTGACGTCGCGCATATCCTTGAGAAGGAAAAGATCGAGCCGAAAAAGCTGACGCGCGCGGCTTTGGAAACGCTCGCCATCATCGCCTATCACCAGCCCTGCACGCGCGCCGACATCGAAGACGTCAGGGGCGTCGCGGTGTCCCCGGGCTCGCTCGACCAGTTGATGGAGATCGGCTGGATACGCCTTCGCGGCCGTCGCCGCACGGCGCCCGGGCGGCCGATCCTCTACGGCACGACGCAGGCCTTTCTTGAGCATTTCAATCTTGAAAGCGTCACCGATCTGCCGGGCATGGCGGATCTGAAAGCGGCCGGCCTTCTCGACGCGCGCCTGCCGCCGGGCTTCGCGGTTCCCGCGCCGAGCGACGAGATCGACGGCGACGACATCGACGAGGACGGCGAGGAAGCCGAATTCGTCATGGATTTCCACGAGGAAGCCGAAGACGTCGAGGACTGACGCGCCCGAGGGGAAGGATTTGCGCCCCTGCTCGGCGCGTCCTACATAGGGCCGTGAAAGTTTTAGGAGGCCGCAATGGCCATCGGACCCTGGCAAATCCTGATCATCGTCGTGCTGGCGCTGTTGCTGTTCGGCGGCGGCGGCAAAATCTCCTCGCTGATGGGCGATTTCGCCAAGGGCATCAAGGCGTTCCGCAAAGGCCTTCAGGATGACGACAAGGCGCTGGAAGATCGCGCGGACGACGCGACGGACGTCACGCCGAAAACGAAGGACGGCGCGCATTAACGCTGCGCGTCTCCTTCCTTTGACCCCATGAGGGCGTCATGAACCTGATGCCGCAAATCGGATTTTTCGAGATCGTCATGGTGGCGGTGATCGCGCTCATCGTCGTCGGTCCGGAAGACCTGCCGCGGCTGATGCGCATGGCGGGCCGCATCGTCTCCCAGGCGCGCAAGATGGCCGGCGAATTCACCGCGGCGTTCAACCAGATGGCGCGCGAAACCGAAATGGAAGAGATGCGCCGCGAAATCGACGCGCTGAAGCGCGACAATGTTTTCGCCGACGCCAAGCGCTCGATCGACGAGGCGGCGAGGCCGATCGAGGACGCGGTGCGCGATGAAGCCGCCGAAATTCGCGACGCATCCCAAAAACCGCTGACCGAGCGCGCCGAGTGAACCTGCCGGTTGAAAAAAAGGAAGCCGCTTCGGAGGAAGACGAGGTCGCCGCGTCGGCCGCGCCGCTGATCGATCATCTAAAAGAGCTGCGCCGGCGTCTCATCATCTCGATCGGCGCCATCGCGCTCGCTTTTGTCTTCTGCTTCGCCTTTTCGAAGCAGATATTCGACATTCTGATCATTCCGTTTGTCGACGCCGTCGGCGCGGCGAACGCCGGCAAGGACCCGACGCTTTATTTCGCGCCGCTTGAATTCTTTTTCACGCGCGTGCGTCTTTCGGTTTTCGCCGCCATCGTCGTCGCCTTTCCGATTATCGCGCATCAGACCTATCGTTTCGTCGCGCCGGGACTTTACCGGCGCGAAAAAAAAGCCGCTCTGCCGTTTTTGATCGCGATGCCGGTTCTATTCGCGGTCGGCGCCTGCCTCGTCTATTTCATCATGATGCCGTTCATCATGCGCTTCGCCGTCGGGTTCGAGGCGGACGCATCGGGCGGCGCGCCGGCGAATTACGAATTGCTGACGCGCGTCGGCGATTATCTCTCGCTCATCACGACGCTCATCCTCGCTTTCGGCTTCGCGTTCCAGCTTCCCGTCTTCCTGACGCTGCTGGCGCGCGCCGGCATCATCACCGCCGAGATGCTGGTCAAATACCGCAAATTCGCGATCGTCCTCATCTTCATCTTCGCGGCGATCTTCACCCCGCCGGACCCGTTCAGCCAGCTTATCCTCGGCTCGTGCATCCTCGTCCTGTATGAGGCGTCGGTCCTTTCCGTGCGATTTGCGGAAAGAAAGACGAAACGCGCTGAAGAAGCGGCGGCCTAGCGCGCCCGCGCACAGTGCATTCTCCGCCCATCCGGGCTTTCGCCGGTGTGAGCGGCGTCGGGGGATTCGCCGGAATGAGCGGGCGGGGGTCGCGTCATCCCG
>CALAZI010000060.1 GCA_937895955.1 uncultured Alphaproteobacteria bacterium
TGTCGGAGAATGATGGCGATTAAACCGGCAACGATCGAAAAGCTTGCGGAGCAGCTGGCCGCGCTCGGCCTCAAGCCTGGCGACGTCGTAATGACGCATGCGAGCATGCGCCGGCTTGGGCCGGTCGAAGGCGGCGCGTCCGGGCTGATCGAGGCGCAACTGAAAGCGGTCGGGCCGGCGGGGACGTTGCTGATGGTGCTTGGGGCGGCGGAGGGAGCGCCCTTTGATCCTCTGACGACGCCGGTCGACATAAAGGATATGGGCGTTCTTGCTGAGGCGTTCCGCACCTTTCCGGGCGTCACGGTTTCTGATCATCCGGCGGACCGGTTCGGCGCAATCGGCAAAGACGCCGACGCCTTGCTGGAGCCGACGCCCCTGCATGACTATCACGGCCCCGGCTCGCCGCTCGAACGCTTCACGCAAATGGGCGGCCGCGTTCTGCGCCTCGGCGCCGATCCTGACACCGTGACGCTGACGCATTACGCCGAATACCTTGCCGTCATCCCTGACAAGGTCCGCGTGCGGCGCCGGTATGTCTGCGCTGATCGCGGCGAAGTCTTCATCGAAAGCCTTGACGACAATGAAGGCGTCGCCGCCTGGCCGCATGGCGATTATTTCAGCCGGATCTTTCTCGACTACAAAAGCGCCGGCCGGCTCTCGCAGGGCGTCGTCGGCGAATGTGTCGGCGAACTCTTCGACGCCCGCGATTTTGTCGACTTCGCCGTGCAGTGGATGAACCGCGAGCTTGGCGAAAAAAGATAGGCGGCGAACAGCGCGGCCGCTTTGCCGGCCGAGAACAGCGTCGGCTTTCCGCAGCGCGCTGCCGCCGATGCTTTCAGAGTGGCGCTTTAGGCCGCATAGTTCGCTCCGGGAAAAAGTTTCGGCGGAGGCGTGCATGGCGTCATATCGATCGAACCGCGTCACTTCGGGCGGGCTTGCGGCGGGCGCTCGCGCCCTTTGGCGCGCCGGCGGATTGAAGAACGCCGATTTCGGCAAGCCGATCATCGCCGTCGCCAACAGCTTCACCGAATTCGTTCCGGGCCATGTTCATCTCGCCGGCGTCGGCCGTATGGTGTCGGAGGCGATCTGGGCGGCGGGCGGCGTCGCGCGCGAATTCAACACGATCGCCGTCGATGACGGCATCGCGATGGGTCATGACGGAATGCTCTATTCGCTGCCGTCGCGCGATCTCATCGCCGATTCGATCGAATATATGGTCAATGCGCATTGCGCCGATGCGCTGATCTGCATTTCAAATTGCGACAAGATCACGCCCGGCATGTTGATGGCGGGGCTGCGTCTCAATATTCCCGCGATCTATGTTTCCGGCGGACCGATGGAAGCGGGGCGTATCGTCGTCAACGGCGAAGTGCGGCGCATGGATGCGACGGACGCGGTCGTCGCGGCGCTCGATCCAAATCATCTCGGCGGCAAGGCGCAGGAGGCGGAGGAACACGCCTGTCCGACCTGCGGCTCGTGTTCAGGCATGTTCACCGCGAATTCGATGAACTGTCTCGCCGAGGCGCTCGGCCTTGCGCTGCCTGGAAACGGGTCGCTTGTCGCAACGCACGCCTATCGCGGCGACTTGTTCCGGAAAGCGGCGCGGGAGATCGTCGCGCTGGCGCGCCGTCATTACGAGAAGGACGATCAGAGCGTGCTGCCGCGCGCGATTGCGACGCGCGCCGCTTTCATGAATGCGATGAAGATGGATATCGCGATGGGCGGATCGACCAATACGATCCTGCACCTTCTGGCGCTCGCCCATGAGGCCGGCGTCGATTTCACCATGGCCGATATCGATGCGCTGTCGAAGGAAACGCCGTTCCTGTGCAAGGTCGCGCCGGCGACATCCGATTATTTCATGGAGGATGTGCACAAAGCGGGCGGCGTTATCGGCATTCTCGGCGAACTTGACCGCGCCGGCATGATCGACCGGACGGCGCGCCATCTCGCCGATCCTGACGGAAATCTCGGCGCCGTTCTCGACAAATGGGACATTGCGCGGACGACAGACGAAAAGGTGCGCCGCTGGTACAGCGCCGACGCCGGCGGCAAAACGGGCGCCGGCGCGCTGTCGCATGAAACGCTCGGCGCGCTTGATCTCGATCGCAAGGGCGGCTGCCTGCGCGATATCGATCACGCGCACAGCCGGGAAGGCGGCCTCGCCGTTCTCTACGGCAATATCGCCGAAGACGGCTGCATTGTGAAAACGGGTTCGGTGAAAGAGCATATGCTTTCGTTCAAGGGCCGCGCGCGCGTCTTCGATGCGCAAGAACCCGCTGCCGCGGCCATCGGCTCGCGCAGGATCGAACCCGGCGATGTCGTCGTCATCCGCTATGAAGGGCCGAAGGGCGGGCCCGGCATGCAGGAGATGCTGATGCCGACCATCATGCTGAAGGGAATGGGGCTCGCCGAAAGCTGCGCGCTCATCACCGACGGACGGTTTTCCGGCGCGACATCGGGCCTTTCAATCGGTCATATTTCGCCGGAAGCGGCGGCCGGCGGCGCG
>CALAZI010000061.1 GCA_937895955.1 uncultured Alphaproteobacteria bacterium
TGAAACGCGGCGATGTCGTTTGCGACGGCGAGCCGGCGATCAAGAGCGACTATCGGCTGGCGGAATAGGCGCGCCTTCTCGTGCGCATGCGCGTTTTTTTGATTGTCACGGCCGGCAGCTGGGCGAACAAAACTTCTAATGTCGCGCGCCGCGCCGGATCGCTTTCCTGAACTCACTGACGGCGGCTTGACGACCCCTGCGCCTTACAAAGTCGCCGACGAACGAACCGGTTCCGGAAAAAGTCTTGTGGCGGTTGGCGAAGTGAGGCGCCGCGCCCAGCGCGACATCACGCGGCCTAGGGCGCCAGGTCGGATTCGATCAATAATGCGAGCGCTGATTGCTGCGTCGAACAGTATTCTTTGTCGATCAATGCGCACCTGCTTAAAAACTTGTATGCTTCCTCATTTCGATTCTGCTCTTCTTTCATTCGCAAGAGCAGCATCGCGGCGAGAGACTTTATAGCGTATGGCTCGTCCATAGCCGCCGCTCTTTCCAACCAAAGGTTCGCATCTTCAATGTTCTGTCGCACATTCAAGTGACAATATAGCAAACTCGCCCCAATTTCATTCATCGCAATAGCGCTTCCTTGCGAAGCCGCCTGCTTTAACAAATACAGCATCATTCGATGCCTTTCGGCCTCAGATACCTCGCCGCCTATTGAATCAAAGTTTTCAATTACGTAATTTGCTAGGGCGTCGCCCCGATACGCTTGGACGGCAGGAGCCAATTTGGCCAATTCCGATTGCGTCAGGGTCCATGCCGTCTCCAACAGCAATAGATTTTCATCTTTGCACTTCACAAAAGACAACGCGCCAATCCAGTCTCCGAGCACTTCCAGCGATTTGACAAATGTCATTGCAACATCGCCATCAGCAGAATCAGCAATTTCGCAAGCGCTGGCGTCCTTTTCCAAAACCAAACACTTTAATTCCGGGCCGAATGAAGCGCGGTCAAGCCGTGTAAACGACAACGACAACTCGACGCCATCCTCATAAATGACACGCTCGAAACAAAGCGTGACCCCCACATCCCCGGAAATCCAGAATTCGCAGGGGCCAGTTCGTTGGGCATTCCGTTTAAATCCTGTGCGGGAATCTTCGTCAAAACGTCCAAAGGCTAATGGCGGACCGAGAGATTTCCGCAACTTTCGATCAATCTTCCATGCGTGAAAAGCCCGTCTGCCGCGGTCTTGCAGTGTGTAATCCGGATAGATGCGGTGAAGATAACTGTAGGCATAGGATATGGGCTCGATTTCTCCGCGCATCATGACGCTGACGCCGCCCCACCGAAGTGACGATGGCAAAATTTCCGGCGTAAGAAAAATTTCTTCCGTTTTTTCCTTGGCGCATTGTTCGATTGCGGCGGAGGCGCGCCCGCCAAATATCTGCTCAATGTCGAAAACCAACTCTTCGCATTGAGTTCTCGACCGGCCCGGATTCGCAAGCATCTGCGCATCCACACCGTCCCATGAGAAGCCCAAGGGATTTTGCGGGTTTAATTCCGTATCCGTTATTTGAGCGCCGAGACGATCGCACGCCGCAAGCAGGCAGATAAAGAACATCGCCAAGAACCGCTGCGCTGGGGCTGAAAGGCAAGTTGAGGTTCTCAACCTCAGCATGTTCGCATTCCCCCTTGCTCACCCGGTCATTGCGGCAAAAGCGCGTGGCGGGTTTCGGCGATCAGCCGGTTCTGCACGTCGCTGACGGGCCCTTCGATCTCGGCGGCTTTCAGCATCATGTCGATGAGTCGCCGGCGCTCCTCTTCGGTGCAGGCGTCGAGGATCGGCCGCGCAATCTTTTTCACCGAATTCGCCGCGTCGTGGATCTCGCCGACCGCCATTCGGGCGAAAGCGAACAATCCTTCCGCCGTTTCCGCATCCGCGCCGAAAGCGTCGCGCATGTCGGAAACGATTCCCGCGCGCTGGCGATCGGTGACGGCGCCGTCATATTGGGCGATCTGATAGAGAAGGATCGCCGCCGCCTCGCGCGGATCGTCAAGACTTTCAATGAGGCGCTGGCTCACCTTGCGCGACCATTTGGCGCCGCGAAAGAAGCCTTGCGCGTCGCGAAAGGCGTCGCGCCCCTCGCGCGCGGCGCCGACGAAATGGGTGAACGCCCAGAAGGCGGCGGCGACGGCGCCCAGTATCGCAATCAGTATATGCATTTCTCTCCCCGTCTGGGCCCGCGCCAGTTTTGCCCGCTTCGCGTCAGGGATAAAGCCGCTGCGTCGTCCACCCGCCGCCATCCTTGCGCAGGAACTGCAACC
>CALAZI010000062.1 GCA_937895955.1 uncultured Alphaproteobacteria bacterium
AGGTGCGCCGCGCCGATATCGATCTGTAAAAGACTGTAATAGTCATGCCAGCGAGAATTCTGCGGGTCACGCACAATTCTCTCGACATGCTGCGGAACGAGCGCCAGCAATATCTCTAGCGCGCGATTCGCATCGCCGCTAGCCATCGCAATTCGCGCACCGACTCGTCCGTTTACTGAAACCCGATGCAGGACGCTGTCATCATCGGGGTCGCGGGCCAGAAGTGCGGCGTAGACTTCTGCCTCGCTCTTATTCGCCATTTCGGCTGCGGCGAAATCACCGACGCGCTCAAATGCGCTGCTTAGCCAGTAATAGTCCTGCGCCAGCGCGATCTGGATTTCCTTGTCATCAGGATGCTTTGCTGCCAGCGCTTCGGAAATTGCAAGAGCGCGGCGAAACCCGGCCTCTGCAGCTTTTGCATCGCCCTCATCAAGGGCCAGCGATGCCAAATTCCGGTGTCCGTAGGCGAGCTCTGTCTTCCATTCATCCTTGTCCGGATCAAGATCGACGAGGCGCGCGCCGAAGTCGCGATACTGCGTCCAGTAATCGGTGACGGCGGCCATGTCGCCGCGTTTCAGCGCAATGTCGCCGACCCAGTAGACGGACTGCGCGTGATCGAAGATCCTTTGCTGGTCGTCGGGCGCGCGGCGCAGCAGCTCCTCCGTCGCGGCGGCCGCTTCCTTGTAACGCGCGAGCGCCGCGTCGAGCCTCCCGCGCGTTCCCTCGACCTCGCCGAGCAACAATTGCACGCGCGCGCGCCGGCCGAGCGAATCGGCGTCGAGTTTTGAAAGGTCCTGCTTGGCGTAGCTTTCATTGAGCCTTTCGGCGACGGCGTCGAGAATGTCGAGCCGACCGACGGCGTCGAGACGCTGGCGCAAATCCGTCAGCATGAATTCGACAAGACTCTGCGCCTCGTCGCGCTGGAACTGCGCGTCGTTTCTGGCGACGACCGCTTCATTGCGCGCGGCGATCGCAGCGTTGCGCTGGGTGAAAGAGAAGATCGTCAATCCGCCGAGCAGTGCGATCAAGGCCGCCATCGCGCTCATAACGATGCGCCGCCTTTGCGCGCGCCGGCGGTCGTCGCGCCGGTGCAAGGCGTCATAGCCGACGCCGAGCATTGCAGCGGCGAGTTTCAGCTTCGCGCCGCGCTTGCCGTCGCCTGTCTCGCGCGCGTCGGCGGCGAGCGGCGTTTCTTCCGCTTCCTCCGTCGGCTGAAGACCGCCGTCTACTTTGCGCAGCAGCGTTTTCGGAAAACATTCTTCCGCCTCGCGTCCCGGCATGAGCGAGGCCATCGGTTCGCCGTCGACGATGATCGCGAGAATTTTCGACGGGTCGCGATGCGTCTTGAACCAGGCGACTTCGCGATTGACCCATTGCGATTGCGACGAGCGCGGCGAGCAGACAACGATGAGGAATTCGGACGCGCCCATCGCCGCTTCGATCGCCGAGCCGATCGAATGGCCTGCGGCTTCTTCCTCGCGGTCCTTGAAGATCGGGTGCAAACGCGCGCCCGACGCGCCGAGCGTTTTCGGCGCGCGATAAGTCTCAAGCGCTGAATGAAGCCAGTCGCCCCATTTCCGGTCGGCCCAGCTATAGCTGATGAACGCCTTGTACCGGAACGCCTCGCTTCGGATTTCGTCCGTGATAGACCCCGCCCCCTTGGCGTTTCCTGACGGCGACGCCGAGAATGGGCCGGATGCGGAGGAGTTTCAAGGCGCGGCGCGGACTATCGCGTCAGCGCGATGCGGCCTTCATTCAAATGCTGAAGGAAAGCGTCGAAGGAGAGGGTGAAGCGGTTTTGCGTCGCGCAGGAGCATAGCTTGACGCGGCCGGCGGCGCCGACCGTCTCCATCCGTTCGATTTCATATTCCCCGCAGGGCGCGAGCGTGCGCGCCGCCTCATCGCAGCAGGGAACGGGATCCTTGACGACCGCCCGCGCGGGCTTTGCGGTTTTTTTCTTCTGCGCCGAAGGCGCCTGAACGCTGGAGGCCATGCGCCACCACCCCACGGGGCTGACTTCAGCCGTGAAGTCTCATCGAGATTGGTTCATTTTGTGTTGCGAATGCGGCGCGCCGGGGGCGGCCTTGGATGAAGGCGAAGCGTTCGCAGTCAGTCGGACGCCATCGCCCAGCCCGATCTGAGAAGCGCCGCCTCGCGCGCGGCGTCAAGCGGCTCATCAGCGCCGAGCGCGACGGCGCCGGCGTCAAAGGCGGCCGAAACCGCGCTCGCGGCGGTCGCATAGCCCTCGCCCGCCGGCGCCTCGGCGGCGACGAGCTTCACCGCCCATGCGTCTTCCTCGCGGCAGGCGATGGCGCGGGCGCCGTCATTCGGGCCGGCCAGCGTGAATTCCCGGCACCAGGTCTCGCCGGCGCGAAAGGTCAGCACCATCGCCGCATTGAGCCCGTCCGCAAGCGCGCGCGTCTCGCCGCTCGGCGTTGTTTCGAGCGCTGCGAAAAGCGCGTCGCCCGGTTTGACGGCGCCGGCGATCTGAACGCCTTCTTTCGGCGTTATCGAAAGACCGAGCGCGATACCGGCGGCGAGGGCGATTGATGCGGCGATCGGCAAGCGCCAGATTTCCCGCTGGCGCGTGACGCGCGCCCGCAAGGCGATGACGTTGTTCTCCGGCTGCGGCTCAATTTCCGCATCCGCAAGCAGCGCTGTCACCGAAGCGGGCATCGGCGCGTCGTCTATCGCCGAATAAGCGTGTTTTATGATCGCGTCGGGCGCGGCGAGCGCCTCGGCGCGCCGGCGCAGGCCTGCGTCGGCGTCGATCGCCGCCGCGACCCGTTTCATTTCCTCGGGCGGCAATTCGCCGTCGAGAAACGCAGACAGCATGTCGTCGGTGATCGTCATGGCCGCGCCCCTTCGGCGCTTTCCGCATCCGGGCTTGCAAAGAATTGCGCGAGCGCGGCGCGCGCGCGCGAAATCCGGCTCATGATCGTGCCGATCGGGATCTCAAGCGCCTCGGCCGCCTCGGCGTAGGAAAGCCCTTCGACGGCGACGAGCGCCAGCGCCGCGCGCTGATCGTCGGGCAGCGCGTCCATGGCGCGATTGACCTCGGCGAGCGAGATCGCGCCGAGAACCGCGCGCTCGCCGTCGATGCGGTCGACGATGTCGATCTTTCCTTCGCTCACCGCGTCAGTCCTGACGCGCCGGGCGCGGATTTCATCGATCCACAAATTCTTGCACACCCGATAACTCCATTTGCGCAGATCCGCGTCGGCGGGAGCGCCCCTTCGCAACAGCCGCTCGACAGTCGCCTGCAGCAGGTCGTCGGCGTCGGCGCGCGAACCGGTCAGCGAATAGGCGTACCGCCGGACATGAGGGAGAAGGTCCGTCAGTTCTTTCCGCAAGGCGCTGTCCGGTTTGCGCATCCGATCGTCCTTATGACGGGCGTTCCGGGGTCTTTATTCCCGGCCCTCTCGCGGGAATAAGACCGCCCGCCGGGCCGTCTCCTTACCATGCCGCGGGTTAATTTGATTAGCCGGGGCAATGGCTTATCAATAGGCGTAGGGTCTGATCATTCTGGCGCGCTTGCAAGTCTGGAAGGCCGTCCGCCCTGTGGAGGCGTATGCTCATGATTGTGAAATTGAAACCGACCCTTCTCCTGTCGATTTTCGCGCTTTGGGCGTTGAGCGCCCCTACGCCGGCACTCGCCAAATCGGGGCCCGGCAGCGAAGGCTCGATCGATGACAAGATCGAGGATGAGATCGAAGACGACATTGAAAAAGAAATCGAAAAAGAGATCGAGGACCGGCTGAAAGACCGGCTCGACGACAAGATTGAAAAGCGCGCCGAGGAAAAGGCGCGGGAGAAATCGGAAGAAAAGGCGCGCGAGAAGGCGCGCAAGAAGGCCGAGGACGAGGTGAAAGATCGCGCCAGGGATCGGGTGCGCGATCGATCGAGAGAGCGAAGCGAGGATCGCATCCGCACGCGCGACGACGACAAATCCGATAAAGATCGGGCGCGCGAGGAAAAACGCTCTCGCGAGCGTCGTGAAAGCCGCAGCGACGCGCGACGCGACGACCGCTCGTCATCGGGCGGATCGCTCGACAAGATTTCCGTCGATCTCGCCAAGGACAAGGCGAAAGCGGAATTTGAAATCGCCCGCGCCGCGGCCGACGCCGGCCGCGACATCGCCCGCGCCGAGGCGCGCGCGGCGCGCGACGCCGCGCTCGCCAAGCCCGGCGCCGATGAGGATGCGATCGACGCCGCCTATAAGAGCGCCGTCAAGGCGGCCGATGCGCAGCGCGATCTCGCCCGAGATGAAGCGAAGGAGACCTATGAAGCCGCGCTTGAAGCGCTTGACGACGATCATTCCGGCCACGGATCGGATGACGATGTCGTCGCAAGCGCCGCGCGCGTTTTTTCAGCCGCGACGGACCCCAATGGCGATGAGATCGCGCGCGGCGAGTGGCTGTTGCTGACGACCCAGGATGACGTCGACGCCATCGTCCGTCGCGGCTTTTCCGTGAAGTCCGTTGAAGTCATGGCCGGCCTTGACCTTGTGCTCGCGCGGCTTGAAGCGCCTGAAAGCTTCAGCCTGCCGCAGACGGCGGCCGCGGTCGCGGCTGAAACGCCGACGGCGCGCGTCGACTATAATCATCTCTATTTTCCGGAATCCGGCGGCGCCGCGATCGACGGCGACGAACCGGCGCTGTTGATGCCGATCGCCGGCGCGTCGCAAGGCGAGGGCGTCAGGATCGGCGTTATCGACACGATGATCGACCGCGCGCATCCCGCCTTCAAGGCGGCTCGGGTTTATGAACGCAATTTCGTTCCCTACGACAATGCGCGTCCCGCCGAGCACGGCACGGCGGTCGCCTCGATCATCGCCGGCGAAGACGCCGCCTATCGGGGGCTTGCGCCGCGCGCTGAAATCGTCGCCGCGTCGGTCTTTTTCAACAGCGACAGCGGGCGCGCCTCGGCGACGACGGAAAGCCTTGTGCGCGCGCTCGACTGGATGAGCGAAACCGGAACGCCGATCGTCTCGATGTCGCTCGCCGGGCCGCCGAATTCGGTTCTTGAAGCGGCGATCGCGCGCGCCGCTTCCCGCGGCGTTCTCGTCGTCGCGGCCGCCGGCAATGAAGGCCCAGCGGCGCGGCCGATGTATCCGGCCGCTTATGAACAGGCGGTCGCCGTCACCGCCGTTTCAAAGGACAAGAAAGTCTACCGCCTCGCCAATCGCGGCGATTATGTCGATCTCGCCGCGCCGGGCGTTTCGGTGCGTCACGCCCGGCCGGGCGGCGGCTACGCCGCCTCATCGGGAACATCGATGGCGGCGCCCTTTGTCGCCGCCGCGCTTGCGGAGCTTCGCCGCGATGATCGTCTGAGCGCTGAAGAGGCGTTCCGGGCCCTGATGGAAAACGCGGAGGATCTCGGCGATCCCGGCCGCGATCCTGTTTTCGGCGCCGGGCTTGTGCGCCCGCTCGCCGAATAAGGCTTGCCGTTAAAAGCGCAGGCCGAGCCGCACGCTTCCCAAATCTTCCTTGTAGTCGGCCGACGGCAGATTCGAATTATAATCGCCGTGCTCATATTCGAAACGCGCGAACGAGAATTTGTTGATCGGCAGTTCCAGTTCAGCCTGAAAGCGGTTTCGCTTGTCGTCCCTGACCGCCATGATTGACGGGGTCGGATTGTCATAGTCGCGCGCTTCATGCCGATAGCCGAGCGAAAGCTCGCCTTGGTCGACGCCGAAGGGAAAGCGCTGAGCGAAGCGGACGCGGAAATTGTCCGAATGATAATCGAACTCGTCAGCGACGGCGTTCTCGCGTTCGCGCTCATAGCCGCCGACGAGATAGGATTTGACGCCGTTTAAAAAGAAATAGACGTCGCCGCCATAGGAACGGTTTTTCGCGTCCCGCGTCGGATCGACGTCGAAATCCTTGTCGGACCAGGTATAGCCGCCGCGAACGTAGAATTGCTTGCCGATGAACACCGCCGCATAGGGGTTCACCTGATGCATGGTGAAAAAGCTCGCCCCGCCGAGCCGTGAATAGGCGAAGCGATAGGCGCCGCCGATTTCGACCGGCCCGAGATCATGAGTGAGATCAGCGGTCGCCAAATGCGATTGCAGGTCGAAATCGGTGAGGTCGGCGTGCAGCGTTTGCGCGAAGGAATAGCCGAGCTGGAATTCGGTGTTCGGCGCGATCGGCGCCGTCATGTTGAAATCGGCCTCGATCGCCGCGGCGAAATCGTCCTCGCCCGTATTGGTGTCAAGTTCGTTGACGGAGATGTTGCTGTCATAGTCGACGCCGGCCGCGATCTCGACCTCAAAGCTTGGGCCCGATGCCGCGTCATCCTCAGCCAGCGCGGCGCCCGCGCCGCCGAAAACGCCGGCGAGAAGCGCCGATGTGACTTTCCGCAACGTCATTTTCATCTCCCATTCGGACGAAGACAGTCCATTTCTCCCGCATTCGCCCGTCGATGCAAGCGGAGCAGGCGGTTGCTCAATCACTGACGCGCGAGGCTTGAGCTTTATTCCGTTCGTCGCCGGAAAGTTCTGAATTTCTTGACAGAAACCGCTCTACCGATCGCGCCGGCCGCGATCCTCATCGCCGTCGCGCCGGACGCGCCGGAAGGCGGCCTCG
>CALAZI010000063.1 GCA_937895955.1 uncultured Alphaproteobacteria bacterium
CGCAGATAAACGTCGAGCGAATAGGCCATCGTCTGGAAGGTGTAGAAGGAAATGCCGACCGGCAGGATGATGTCCCATTCGGGCGGCTTGTAGGCGACGCCGACCGACCCCATCAGCGCGGTGAAATTCTCAAGCAGGAATCCGCCATATTTGAAAAAGCCGAGGAAGCCGAGATTGACCGCGAGCGACAGGACGAGAAAGAGCTTGCGCCGCGCCTCGGTTTTCGCGCCGTGGATCCATTGCGCCGCTTTCCAGTCGACCATGGTCGAGATGAGAAGCAGGATGACGAAGGGCGGGTTCCACGCGGCGTAGAAGAGATAGCTTGCGATCAGCAGGTTGAATTTCTTCGCGCGCCATGGAAGCGGCGCGTTATGCAGCGCAACGACAATTGCGAAAAAAACGACAAAGGTCAGAGAATTGAAAAGCACGCGCCGCCCTTTCACGCACCTGAGAAAGGCGGGAAGCTGGCAAACTTTGCGTCAGCATACAATCTAATTTTCAGCGCATACGGATGATGCGCTGCAATGCAGCATGAGCGGCGCCGGTCACGCGCTTAAATGTCAGGACGCCGGAACATTCGTCTTGCGACAGGATTTCGTCAAGGATCGTCTTTCGCTGCGGCCGCCGGGCGTTATTGCGGTTTGACTATCACGCCGCGACGCATTCGGCGCCCGAAACGTGACTCGACAGCGCGCGCCAGCCGAGCGGCGCGTCCTTCGCCCGTTCGAGGAGATTCGAGGAAGCGTAGACATGGCGGCAAGGCAGGCCGTCCTCATTCGTCCGGTCGCTCGATCCGCGCCCGATAATGATGACGAGATCTTCTTTCAGCCAGACAAACTTCTCAATCTCATAATGGAAGTTGACCGGGTTCCAGGGAAAATCGCGCACGCCCGCCAGTTCTTCCTCGCGCGGCGTCACCGATCCGTCGGGAGCGATATTGACGAAAGCCTCGTCGAGAAAGCCGGCAAGACCTTCCGCGTCCTGCGCGCGATAAAAACCGGGCCATAGCTCCGTTTTGATATGCGTCAGCGCGCGCTCGTCTGCGGCGCGATCGGGGGCTTTGGCGCAGGCGCCGCCCGCGGCGAGCGACAAGGCAAGGGCGAGAAAGAGCTTTTTCATCGAATTTCCTCCTGCGGAGACGGCTGAAATCGCCAGCCTCGCCGTCGCCGCGCAAGGCCCGAACGGCAAAGCGATCCTTAAAAGCGGCGAAACGCTTCGCCGCGCCGCCGTCGGGGCGCAGTCGCATGAAGCGCGTCAAACGAGCGGCTGACAGATCGACCATTGGCGGTTGGAGCATGCGGCGCTGAAGAAGGCGGCCGCGTCCGCCGAGGTCTGATTGACTCGCTATTGCGTATCATATCTCCTTCCGTCGCTACCCGAAATAAGGAGCGGAGGATTGATCGTGGCGATTTTAAAGATTGGACAGATAGCGATCATTTCCGGTCTGACGCTGGCGGGCGTCGGCGGCGCCGCGACCATGTTCGCGCTGAACGGCGGGGCGAAAAATCAGGCCGGGACCGCGGCCGTCGAAAGCCGCGTCTCGCCGTCGCCGCCGTCTGCGAGCGACGATGATCGGGGGCGCGTCGTCGTCGCCGAAGCGGCGGCCGATTCTGACGAGCGCGCGCTGACGGCGGCGGCGCCGGCAAGCCTCGACTTTTCGCTCGGCTCGATCGACGATTTGCGCAAGTTTCAGCTTTCGTCGCTGATCGACAAGATCGAAAGCGTCGAAGGCGTCGCCGAGGAGACGAAAGTCTGGGTCGCGGCGGCCGATGTCGCGAGCGCGCCGGGCGAAGAAACCTTTTATCACGTCAAGGGGCCGCTCACCTGCGGGCGCATCGGATGCGAGCTCATCGTCATCGGCGCGTCGGGAAGCGTTCTTCTGGAAACGATCGGCGAAGATGTTTCCGCGCCGGCGATGGACACGCTTGTCGTCAATCAGGGATCGGGAACGGCTGTCGTCTGGGTGTTTGACGGCGCCGAGTTCGTCGAAAAGCGCTAGGCCGCGCTTGCCGGGCGGCGCGGCGAATCCCGCTCCAGTTGTTTAAGTTGACTCGGCGGTGATGTTGATTTCTCATTGGGATGCGCATCTTGCGCAGGGGAGGAGAGTGGTTTCATGCGCTCCGCGCGTTCATCCTCGAAAATCGCCTCATCGCGCGTCGCCGCATGCGCCGCCGCGGCGATGACGGCGTTCATCGCGCCGGCTTCGGCGCAAACGACGAACAGCCAATCCGTCGCGCCCTCCAAATACGCGACATCGACCAATCGCGCGGTCGGCGTTGAGGGGCGTCTGAAGGAAGTCTACTGGTCGACGGCGCCGTCGTCTGAGGAATATCTCGCCGAAATGAGCATGGCGCGGGAGGCGAGCCGTCTTTTGAAAGCGCCGGGCGCGATGCGGCGCACCAAGGTCTGGATGGCGCGCGCCGATGTCTGCAACCTGCCGGGCGATGAAATCCTGATGCAGATCAGGGGTCCGCTGACTTGCGGATCGCTCGGCTGCGAGATGGTCGTGCTGAGCGACGCCGATGGCGCGCCGCGCGTCTTGCTGCGCACCGTCGGCGACACGATCGACGCGCCGGTTATCGACGGGCTGGTCATCAATCGAGGGGCGAAAAACCAGCGCGCCTGGCGGTATGAAAACGATAAAACATTCCGTGAACTGAAATTGCGATAGAAGGACGATAGGAGCGTATCGTGTCCCGTCATCTCCTGAAAATTTCCGCGATCGCGATTTTATCGGCTTTGCTCGGCGCGTGCGGAACAACAACGCCGCCGCCGCCTCCTCCTCCTCCGCCCCCGCCCCCGCCGGGCTTTGTCGGCGACATCGATGATTTTTACGCCGCGCTGGCGCAGCGCGAATCGGGCGGCGACGCCGGCGTTGAAAACACCTTCGGCTATCTCGGCCTTTATCAGATGGGCGAGCCGGCGATGATGGACGCGACATGGTATGATGAATCGCCGCCGAATGAGACCTCGCGCAATGACTGGATCGGCGCCTGGCTGAGCCGCGCGCAGGCGCAAGGCGTCACCTCAAAGACGTCCTATCTTGCAAGGCCCGCGGCGCAGGACGTCGCGGTGCGCCGGTACCATGGCCGGGTTGCGGGTTATATCTCGGCGCTCGGCCTGCTCGACTATGAGGGGGACGTCGTCAACGGCATCGTCATCACGCGGTCCGGTCTGCTCGCGGCCTGTCATCTGCTAGGCTGCGGAACGGTCAGGGATTATCTTGAATCGCCCGGCGGCGGCACGCCGGCGGACGCTTACGGCACGACGATCGAGGAATATCTCAGCCTGTTCGCCAATTACGAAACGGCGTTTTAATAAGGCGCGCCCGTCGCCTTGCAGAGAAATTTCATCAAAGGGCCCGCATCGGCCATCGCCGCCGCGACCTTGTCGGGAAAGGAAGCGCTCTGCGTTTCTTTCTGCGTTCCCGCCTGCATCGCGAAAAAGCTCTTGCGGCGGATGTCGTCGATATCAGCCTCTTCCGCGTCAAAGCCGCGCGGCGGGCGCGTCAGTTGATCGCCCCTGACGCCGCCGAAGCGCTTCTTGAACGCGGCGCCCGTCGTCGCCTTTTTCCACGCCGCGCCGTCATCGCGGATCGCCTCGCGCACGGCGAGCAGCGCGTCCGAAGGCGGCATCCAGATTCCGCCGCCGTAAAAGATCTCGCCCGGCGCGATATGCACGTAAAAGCCCGGCGCATGCGCGTCCTTGCCGCGCGCGTGACGGAACTGAACGCCGCCATGCGTCTTGTAGGGCGTCTTGTCCTTTGAAAAGCGAACGTCCTTGTAAATGCGGAAGATCGAGCCGCCGTTAAGGCGGGGATCGGCGACAAAATGTTTTGAGATTTTCTTCAGCCGCGGCGCCATCGCCTCGACAAAGGCGACCAGCGGCGCCTGCACGTCGCTTTTAAAGCGCGGCTTGTTGTCCTCGAACCATTCGCGATTGTTGTTCGCGGAAAGCTCCTTGAAGAATTTGAAATAACCGGCCGGCAGTCCGTCAAAACCCAT
>CALAZI010000064.1 GCA_937895955.1 uncultured Alphaproteobacteria bacterium
ATGACCGACAAGCCGCGCGGACCGCTCGCCGGCGTCCGCATTCTCGATCTGACGCGCGTTCTCGCCGGCCCCTATTGCACGACGCTGCTCTGGGAGCTCGGCGCCGATGTTCTCAAGATCGAACAGCCCGGGCACGGCGACGATACGCGCGCCTTTCCGCCGTTCCAGAATGGAGAGAGCGTTTATTTCGCCTCGATCAATCGCGGCAAGCGCTCGCTCGCGCTCAATTTGAAAGACGCGAATGACAGGAAAGTCTTTGACGAATTGCTGACGCAATCGGATGTGCTGATTGAAAACTTCCGTCCCGGAACGATGGAAAAGCTCGGCTATCCCTATGAGGTCGTGGCGAAGTCTCACCCCGACATCATCTACGCCTCGATCTCGGGCTTCGGGCATACGGGTCCCTATAAGGATCTTCCCGCCTATGATCTGATCGTGCAGGCGCTCGGCGGCATGATTTCGATCAACGGGCCCGAAGGCGGGCCGGGCGTCCGGCTCGGCGTGTCGCTCGGCGATCTCGCGGCGGGCGCCTTCGCGGCGCTCGCGATCGCATCCGCGCTTTACGAACGGCGCGCCAGCGGCGAGGGACGCTTTATCGACATCGCGATGCTCGACGTGCAGACGATGCTGCTTGAAAGCGCGCTCGTCCGGCAATTCGCCACGGGGGAAACGCAAACGCCGACAGGCTCGCGCCATCCCGTCATCACGCCCTTCGACGTGTTCGCCGCGAAGGACGGCCCGATCGCGATCGGCTGCGCGAATGACGGTCTCTTCAATGATTTCAGCGACGCGATCGGCAGGCCGGAATTCAAAAGCGACAAGCGCTATGAGAACGTCTATGTCCGCTTTCAGCATCACGCCGATCTGAAAAAGGATATTGAAAAGGCGCTCGCGGCGCGCGGCGTCGGCGAGTGGGTTGCGCTTTTTCGCGCGCTCGGCCTCCCGGCGGCGCCGATCCACAATATGGCCGATGTCGTCAATGACCCGCAGCTTATCGCGCGCAACATGTTCGTCGAGGTCGACGACAAGGAGATGGGCAGGCTCAAAATGACCGGAAGCGCCTTCAAGATTTCCGGCTATGAGGATGGGCCGACGCGCCCGCCGGCGCCCAATCTTGACGAAGCGCGCGCCGATGTGATGAAGGCGCTTGGGCGTCCGGAAGAGGATCGGCGCAAGCGCGTCAAGGGACCGGAACGCCCGCAGATCTGGTGAATGAAGGCCCGTCTCATGCGCGTCAGCGACGTTGATATTCTCATCGCGCCGGGCTGGATGGATTCAGGGCCCGATCATTGGCAAAGCCGATGGGAGAAAAAGCTCTCAACCGCGCGTCGCGTTGGGATGCCCGACTTCAATCGGCCGGTCTGTTCGGCATGGAAAGGCGCGCTTGTCGATGCGGTCGGCGCTTGCGCGCGCCCTGTTTTTCTTGTCGCGCACAGTCTCGGCGTGACGACGGTCGCGCATGCGGCGGCGCTTTTTCCGAAGGACAAGGTTGTCGGCGCCTGGCTCGCCGCGCCGCCTGATCTTGACGCTGAAGCGGCTCTCTGCGCCCTGAAGAATGAGGGCGGCGATGATGTCGCCTTGCCGGAAGGATTCGCGCCGACGCCGAACGATCCGCTGCCGTTCCCGGCGCTGGTCATCGCCAGCAGCGACGATCCCTGCTGCGCCTATGACAGGGCGGCGCGGATGGCGAAGGACTGGGGCGCAACGCTCGTTCACGCCGGCGACGCCGGGCATATTAACGCGGCGTCCGGCTACGGGCCGTGGCCGGACGGCGTCTTGCGCCTCGCCGCCTTCCTCCGTAGTATCGGCGCGGGCGCCTGAACGGGCGCCTTTTTCATCACCCCCTCGAAAGGACATGTTATGGATCCGCAAGGCATCCTCGCCGGCGCGCGGCCGGTCGTCATCATTTGCACGCGCGATCGCGCGGCCGCTGAGCCGTTTTATCGTGATGTTCTCGGCCTTCCCCAGACAGGCTCCGACGCATTCGCCGCCGTTTTCGATATTGGCGGGGCGCCGCTGCGGCTTTCCGACGTCGCCGACTGGAAGGCGCATGAGCATACGATCTTCGGTTTCGCCGTCGACGATATTGACGCCGTCGCCGCATCGCTCGCCGCGAAAGGCGTCGTCTTCAATCGCTATCCCGGCTTCGGCCAGGATGAGAACGGCGTATGGACATCGCCGGACAAATCCGTGCGCGTCGCCTGGTTCAAGGACCCGGACGGCAACGTGCTCAGCGTCTCGCAGTTTTCATAGCGCGCGACTATCGCGGCTTGAACAGGCTGAAAAATCCGCCGCCGGTTTTCGGCGCGCCGCCCTTTTGCCGCGCATGGGCGTCCAGGGCGTAGGCGACGGTCTCGGTGACGCGCCGGCCGGTCGGCAGATGCAGGAATTCGTTCGGTCCGTGCGCGTTGGAATTGGGGCCGAGAACGCCGGTGATCGCGAATTGCGCTTTCGGAAAAACCTTGCCCAGCATGCCCATGAACGGGATCGATCCGCCTTCGCCCATCATTGCGGCGGGTTTGCCCCACGCCGCCGATGACGCCGCGTTAAGCGCATTCATCAGCCAGTCGTCCGTCGGCGGCGCATTCCAGCCGGAACCTGGTTGTTCCGGCGTGAAGGAAACTTTCGCACCATAGGGCGGATCGGTTTCGAGAATGCGTTTCAGTTCCGCGCTCGCCGCGTCCGCATCCGCCGTCGGCGCAAGGCGCATGGATATCCGAGCTGTCGTGAACGGGCGCAGCACATTGCCGGCCTTTTCCGGTTCCGGCGCGCCGCCGAAGCCGGTGATCGACAGGGCGGGACGCCAGGTGCGGTTCAAGATCAGCTCGGCGCGATCGGAACCCGCCGGCGCCATGCCTTTGACGAACGGGAATTTCGAAAACACCGCATCGCCGAGCGCATCGGCCGCGATCGCCGCCTGCTTGCGGCGATCGTCCGGGATCTTCGCCTTGAAGGCCGCGGGCTTCACCTCGCCGGTCGCGACGTCGTCGAGCCGGTCGAGCAGCATTCTCAGTATGCGGAAGCTTGACGGCACGACGCCTGAGGCGTCGCCCGAATGCACTCCTTCCTCAAGGACGTCGATGCGAAGCGTTCCGCCGACGAGCCCGCGCAACGACGTCGTCAGCCAGAGGCGATCGTAATCGCCGCAGCCGCTGTCGAGACAAACGACGAGCCCGACTGCGCCGATCTTCTTCGCCAACAATCCCATGTAATGCGGCAGATCGGGCGAACCCGATTCTTCCGACGCCTCGATAATGACCACGGCGCGCGCGCGCGCGACGCCCTGCTTTTCGAGCGCGAGCAGCGCGGTCAAGGCGCCGAACAGCGCATAGCCGTCATCGGCGCCGCCGCGCCCGTACAGCTTGTCGCCTTCAAGCACCGGGATCCACGGCCCCTTGCCCGGCGCCCAGCCGGTCATTTCCGGCTGCTTGTCGAGATGGCCGTAGAGGAGAACGGTGTCGCCCGCGATCTTGCCCGGCGAGTCGATGACGATGAGCGGCGTTCGCCCCGGCGCGCGCAGGATGTCGAGTTTCGTTCCCGGCAGCGCCTTTATTTTTTCTCGCGCCCAGTCCGCGAACATCTGCACGGCCTGTTCCATATGGCCGAGTTTCTCCCAGTCGGGTTCGAACATCGGCGATTTGTTGGGGATGCGAATATAGTCGATGAGCGTCGGCGTGATTTCCTCGGCCCATGTTTTTTCGACAAAGGCGCTGAGCGCGGCGTGATCGAGCGTCGGCAAGAATTCCTCCAGTTCCGGGGTTTTAGGCGGAACGATAGGGCGCCGGTTCGCCGTTGGCCACAGGCTTAAAATAAAGAAAGGCCGGGATCGCTCCCGGCCTTCCAACCCATGGCGAGGTCGTTCGGTTACGACGAATAATACATCGCGAATTCGACCGGATGCGGCGTGATCTCGAAGCGCTTCACTTCCTGCATCTTGAGATCGATATAGGCGTCGATCTGGTCGTCGTTGAAGACGTTGCCCTTCTTCAGGAACGCGCGGTCCTTGTCGAGCGCGTCAAGCGCGTCGCGCAGGCTCGCGCAGACATGCGGGATTTCCTTCAGCTCCGCCGGCGGCAGGTCGTAGAGATCCTTGTCCATCGGTTCGCCCGGATGGATGCGGTTCTCAATGCCGTCGAGACCGGCCATCAAAAGCGCGGCGAAGGTGAGATAGGGATTGCCGGCGGGATCGGGGAAACGCACTTCGAGGCGCTTGCCTTTCGGCGAGGGGACCCACGGAATGCGGATCGACGCGGAGCGGTTGCGCGCCGAATAGGCGAGCAGCACCGGCGCCTCGTAACCTGGCACGAGACGCTTGTAGGAATTCGTCGTCGAATTCGCAAAGGCGTTGATCGCGCGCGCGTGCTTGATGATGCCGCCGATATAATAGAGGCAGGTTTCGGAAAGGTCCGCATACCGATCGCCGGCGAAAAGCGGCTTGCCGTTTTTCCAGATCGACTGGTGAACGTGCATGCCTGAGCCGTTATCGCCGAACACGGGCTTGGCCATAAACGTCGCCGTCTTGCCGTAAGCGTGCGCGACCTGATGGATGATGTATTTGTAAAGCTGCATCCGGTCGGCCATCGTCACGAGGTTGGCGAATTTCATGCCCAATTCATGCTGCGAGGGCGCGACCTCGTGGTGATGCTTCTCGGGATTGAGGCCGAGATCGCTCATGATGGCGAGCATTTCGGTGCGCATGTCCTGGCCTGAATCGACCGGCGGCACCGGGAAATAGCCGCCCTTCGGGCCCGGGCGGTGCGCGAGGTTGCCGCCTTCATAGGCGGTCGCGGAATTATAGGGGCCTTCGTCGCTGTCGAGCGAGAAACCCATATTGTGCTGTTCGTTCGACCAGCGGACGTCGTCGAAGACGAAGAATTCCGCTTCCGGGCCGAAATAGGCCGTGTCGCCGATGCCGCTCGACTGAAGAAACGCTTCGGCGGCTTTCGCCGTCGTGCGCGGATCGCGGCTGTAGGGCTGGCCTGTCGCAGGTTCGAGAACGTCGCAGAGGATCGACAGCGTCGGCTGGGCGAAGAACGGATCGACGAACGCCGTCGCCGCATCCGGCATCAACACCATGTCGCTTTCATTGATCGCCTTCCAGCCGGCGATCGATGAACCGTCGAACATCGTTCCTTCTTCAAAAAGATCGGCGTCGACCATGCTCTGATCGAAGGTGACGTGTTGCCACTTTCCGCGCGTGTCGGTGAAGCGCAGGTCGACGAACTTTATGTTTTCATCCTTAATTCGTTTCAGGATGGCGTCTGCTGAAGACATTTAGGGGAGGCTCCTTCCTCGGGTTGCCGCGACGGCGCCCAGGGCGGGAGCTAGCCCCCGCACAGGGGCTTTTCAATAATGTCTGAGCATGAAAGGCAGGCCGGGCAGAAATCAACTGGATTTTTTGCAGTGCAATAGAGTTTGGCGGTAAGCGCTGCAATTCAGCAACATATGAACATATTAGTCCAAATATATGGAATAATCTGTCAAATTGCGTCATCTCCAATCTCGCCAGTGCGAATTCGAACAGCGTTTTCGACGGCGGAAACGAAGATTTTTCCATCGCCGATTCGCCCCGAATGCGCCGCGGCGGCGATCGCTTCGACCGCCTTGGGGGCGAGCGCGTCGGTCGTCACAATCTCGATTTTAACCTTGGGGAGAAAATCGACGACATATTCAGCGCCGCGATAAAGCTCAGTGTGGCCTTTCTGGCGCCCGAACCCGCGCACGTCGGTCACCGTCATTCCCTGCAGGCCGAGATCGTTCAGCGCTTCTTTGACGTCATCGAGCTTGAACGGCTTGATGATGGCTTCAATCTTTTTCATCGGGGACGACTCACGCGAGCTGGCGCGCTAAAGATCAACGGTTCTTGAGGAGCAAGTCAACTGATACCGCCTTTCATCCTGTTAAGCGCGGCTGAAACGCGAAGCGTCGAGGCGGCGGCGATCAAGGACGGCCTTTCGGGCGCCGCCATGATGGAAGCCGCCGGTTCGGCCGCCGCATCCTTCATTATACGGAATATTTCGAAAAGGCCCGTCGCGATTCTGTGCGGCCCCGGCAATAACGGCGGCGACGGCTTCGTCGTCGCGCGCAAGCTGAAAGAAGCGGGATGGACCGTTCGCCTCGGGCTTGTCGGGGATAAATCCTATCTCAAAGGAGACGCCGCCTTGATGGCGGGGCTTTTCGACGGCGCGATCGAACCCTTGTCGGCGTCGGTCATGGAGGGCGCCGGCCTCATCGTCGACGCGCTGTTCGGCACCGGCCTTGCGCGCGCGATCGAAAGCCCCGAGCGCGAGGTCATTGAAGCGGCGAACGCCCATCCCGCGCCGAAAATCGCGATTGACATTCCCTCGGGCGTCGACGCGGACACCGGCGCGGTTCTGGGCGCCGCGATCCAGGCGAACGCGACCGTCACCTTCATCGCGCGTAAGCCGGGCCATATCCTCTTCCCGGGGCGGGCGCTGGCGGGCTCTGTCGAGCTTGCGGATATCGGCGTCAGGGATGCGCTTATCGCCGCGCTTGATCCGAAGACGTTTGACAATCACCCGGCGCTCTGGGCGGGCCGCTGGCGGCGCCCCGGTTTCGCCGCGCACAAATATGATCGCGGCCACGCCGCAATCGTCTCCGGGCCGCGCCTTAAGACCGGCGCGGCGCGGCTCGCCGCCCTGTCGGCGCTGCGCGTCGGCGCGGGGCTTGTGACGATGTTGTCGCCGAAGGATGCGGCGGATGAAAACGCCGCGCATCTGACCGCTGTCATGTTGCGCGAGGCGGACGGCGCGGCCGCCATCGCGGAGGCGTTAAGCGATAAACGCTTCACCGTCGCGCTGATCGGGCCCGGCGCCGGCGTCGGCGCGGCGACGAAAGACCGTGTGCTGACTATTTTGAAATCGTCCGCCGGCGCCGTTCTCGACGCCGACGCGCTGACGAGTTTTGAAGGCGACGCGCAAAGCCTCTTCGCCGCGCTGCGCGCTGACGACGTTCTGACGCCGCACGCCGGCGAGTTCGCGCGGCTTTTTCCGCCGCTGAAAGCAAAGCCGCGGCTTGAAGCGGCGCGCGCCGCGGCGGCGCAGGCGAGATGCGTCATCGTCCTGAAAGGCGCCGACACGATCATCGCCGCGCCGGACGGGCGCGCGATCATCAATTCGAACGCGCCGTTCGATCTTGCGACGGCCGGAGCCGGCGACGTTCTCGCCGGCGCGATCGCCGGGATGCGCGCGCAGGGAACGCCGGGATTTGAGGCCGCCGCCAGCGGCGTCTGGCTGCATGGCGCGGCGGGTCAGGTCGCAGGGCCGGGGCTCATCGCGGAGGATCTGCCGAACGCGCTGCCGCAAGTTCTGCGGATGCTGTTCGCGCCGCCGCCGCGCTCGTCCGACGAGAAAAGGAACGCATGATCATCCGTCCGGTGCGGCTTGATGACGCCGAGGCGCTGAACGCGCTCTACAATCCGTTCATCCTCAAAACTCCGGCGACTTTTGAGACCGTTCCGTTCGACGTCGCAGGCCGCAGCCGATGGATCGAGGCGCGCCAGTCAAACCCGCGCCATCCCGCCTTTGTCGCGGAAGGCGAGGCGGGCGCGATCCTTGGCTTCGCCAGCGCCGCACCGTTCGACCCCCGGGACGCCTATGAAACCTCGGTCAAGGTTTCGGTTTTCGTCGACCCGGCGGCGCAGGGGGCGGGTCTCGGCGGCGGGCTCTATGCGGCGCTGTTCGAACGCCTCGGCGGCGAGGATATTCACCGCGCCTATGCGCTGATCGTCGCGCCCAATCCGGCCTCGGTTGCGCTGCATCAGCGCTTCGGCTTCCGCCATGTCTCGACCTTCGACGAGGTCGGGCGGAAATTCGGCCGCTATTACAGCGTCATGCAGTTCGAAAAACGCTTCTGAACCGCTCGACTCTCGGCGGCGCCCTGTTATAGAGACGCGCTTTCGGCGGCCGGCCCCGATTTTGCGATCGGGGCGGACGGCGCGGCTTTCTGCGCGGATGTGGCGGAACTGGTAGACGCACTGGATTTAGGTTCCAGCGGGGTGACCCGTGGGGGTTCAACTCCCTCCATCCGCACCAGCGCCTGCGCGGGACCGCCGGGGCCGGATGGAAAGACAAGGACGGGCCGCCGGAGCGGTCCTGAAGAAAAAGGCTTGGACGACGATGGAAGTGATTGAAAAGACCGCTGAGGGCCTTGAGCGCAAGTTCACGGTCAAGGTGCCGGCGGCCGAGCTTGACGCCAAGCTGAATGCGCGCCTCGCCGAGGTGAAAACCAAAGTTCACCTCAAGGGCTTCCGCAAGGGCAAGGCGCCGCTGCCGTTCCTGAAGAAGATGTACGGCAAGGGCATGATGAGCGAGATCCTTCAGGAGATCATCAACGAGACGAGCTACAAGGCCTTCACCGATCGCGACCTTAAACCTGCGACGACGCCGCATCCGCATTTCGACGGCGACTTCGACAAGATCATCGACGGCAAGGCGGACCTTGAATATGAGGTGCACGCCGAAATCCTTCCGACCTTCGAGCCGATGTCGGTCGACGGGCTGAAACTGAAACGCCCGGTCGCTGAAGTCGCCGCCGTCGAAGTCGACGAGCAGGTGAAGAAAATCGCCGAAGCCAATCGCGCTTACGAGCCGCGCAAGAAAACCGAAAAGGCGAAAGAGGGCGACATGCTCGTCATCGATTTCGTCGGCTCGATCGACGGCGAGGAATTCGCCGGCGGCAAGGGCGAGGATCATTCGGTCGTTCTCGGATCGAATTCGCTGATCCCGGGATTTGAAGACCAGCTCGTCGGCGCGAAAGCCGACAGCGAGGTCGAAGTGAAAGTTGGATTTCCGGACGATTACGGCTCGGAAAAGCTCGACGGCAAGCAGGCCGTCTTCGCCGTCAAGGTGAAGGAAGTGAAGGCGCCGAAAGACGTCGAGGTCGACGACGACTTCGCCAAGAAGCTCGGCCTCGACAGTCTTGACGAATTGAAGACGCGCGTGCGCGAGCGTCTTGAAAGCGATTACAAGGCGATGTCGCGCAGCCATGTGAAGCGCGCCTTGCTCGACAAGCTCGACGCCGCGCATGATTTCGACCTGCCGAAATCGATGGTCGACGCCGAGTTCAACCAGATCTGGGCGCAGGTTGCGAACGCCGAACGCGATGAGGAAGACAAGGACAAGTCGGAAGACGAGCTGAAAGAGGAATATCGCAAAATCGCCGTGCGCCGCGTGCGCCTCGGGCTCGTGCTCGCCGAGATCGGCCGCCGCGCCGACGTGCAGGTCCCTTCCGACCAGCTGCAGCGCGCCGTTCAGCAGGCCGCGCTGCGCGACGCGCAGCTTTTCGCGATGCAGGGCCAGAAGGTCTCGCCGCAGGAAGTTCTGAAACTCTATCAGCAGAACCCGCAGGCGATCGCCCAGATTCGCGCGCCGCTCTTTGAAGAGCGCGTCGTCGACTTCATTCTCGAAAAGGCCGACATTTCGGACAAGAAAGTCTCGAAAGACGAACTGATGAAGGATCCGGAAGGGGACGAATAAGCCCGCGCCGGCTTCATCGATACGCCTTGCGAGTCGCGGCCTGTCCGCCGCTACTCTTTTTTTGCGCGATCGGACGCGCTCGCCCGCGGCCTGAAAATCGCTTATCGATCGGCGACGCATTCGCCTGAAGGTTAATGGACGCGACGCGCCATACGCGAAAATTCATTTTCGTCGCCGGTCTTCATCGCTGCGGCACGACGATGCTCGCCAATATGCTGGCGGAGCATCCCGACGTTTCGGGTTTTTCAAAAACCGGCGAGAAGATGGATGAGGGGCAGTATCTTCAATCGGTTTATCCTTCGGGCCCGGTCCGCGGCGGCGACGCCGTCGGCAGGCTCGGCTTTGATCCCGCCGCCTATCTCACCGAAAAATCGCCGCTCGCCGCGCCCGATAAAGCCGATCGGCTCTTCGCCGACTGGGCGCGCTATTGGGATTTGTCGAAACCGGTCCTGATCGAAAAGTCGCCGCCGAATATCCTTCGCATGCGCTATCTGCAGGCGTGCTTTCCGGACAGCCATTTCATTCTCATTGCGCGTCATCCTATCGCCGCGTCGGTCGCGACCAAAAAATGGTGCCGTCTCAATCCGGTGCCGGGGATCATCGCCAATTGGGCCGTTTGTTACGGCCGCGCGCTCAAGGACGCCGAAAAGCTGAACAGCGTTTCCGTCATTCGCTATGAGGATCTCGTCGCCGACCCGAAAGGCGCGCTGCGCCCGTTAACCGACAGGATCGGCCTTTCGCCCCTCGCATCCGCGCCGGACGGCGTTAAGGACGATCTCAATCTCAAATATTTCGACATGTGGAAAACTTTGCTCGCCGATCCGCGCGAGCGGGCGATGGCGGCGCTCGTTCGACCCTTCGCTGAACCCGTTGCGCGGCGGTTGGGCTATTCCCTCGATGACGCTCGATAGGGCGTTCAGCGGTCGTTTTTGCGGCGATCCGGATTTTGCGCGCGCCCCGGCGCGCGAGGCCTTGCAATTCGCCTAGAATAACCGTCGCTTAAACCGCGCGCTTTAAGGTGGCGGCGGGGTTGGCGGGCGAGGCGTTGGCCGACGGTCTTTCAACCCCATATTAACCAAGCCGCTCCACCTCGGACGGCGAAAAGGAATCCCGCGGGGCGCGGCGCGCCCGGCCTGACGAAGAGAGATCCATGAAGGACCCCCAAGACATATTCATGAACACGCTGGTGCCGATGGTCGTCGAGCAATCGAGCCGCGGCGAGCGCGCCTACGACATTTATTCCCGCCTCCTGAAGGAGCGGATCATTTTCCTGTCAGGGCCGGTGCATGACGCGGTTTCGACGCTGATCGTCGCCCAGCTCCTCTTCCTTGAGGCGGAGAACCCCAAAAAGGAGATCGCCTTTTACATTAACAGCCCGGGCGGCTCGGTCTCGGCCGGCCTCGCGATGTACGACACGATGAAATATATCCGCCCGGCCGTCTCGACCATGTGCATCGGCATGGCGGCCTCGATGGGCTCGCTTCTCCTCACTGCGGGCGAAAAGGGCATGCGTTTCTCGCTGCCGAATTCCAGGGTCATGGTTCACCAGCCCTCAGGCGGCTTCCAGGGCCAGGCCTCCGATATCGAGCGCCATGCGCAGGATATTATCAAAATGAAGCGCCGGCTGAACGAGATTTACGTTGAGCATACGGGCCAACCCTATGATGTCATTGAGAAAACCTTGGATCGTGACCATTTCATGTCGCCCGAGGAGGCGGTTGATTTCGGCCTTATCGACAAGGTCCTCGACGCCAGGCCGGCGGCGGACGACTAGGCCGGGGTCGCGAAAGGGTTACCAGCCGGGCGAAAAGTCGGCTTGATCAGCGTGTTGCGGTTGTGATCGAATATGGTGAAGGGAACAGCATCGGCTCGGGACGACGGAATGGCGCAAAATCTGCACCTGTCGGATGTCCGCGTATGGTGTTGTTCTAGGGCAGGGCCAGCGCCAGTCCGGGTTCCCGGCGCCGTCGGGACTCCTCAAGGGAGTAGTATAGCGTGAGCAAGGTTAGCGGAAAGAGCGGCGGCGGCGAGGGCAAGAACACCCTTTACTGTTCGTTCTGCGGAAAAAGCCAACATGAAGTCCGGAAACTGATCGCCGGACCGACCGTCTTCATATGCGACGAATGCGTCGAACTCTGCATGGACATCATCCGTGAAGAGTCGAAATCCTCGCTGGTCAAGGCCGGCGAAGGGGTGCCGAGCCCGCATCAGATCTGCAAGGTTCTGGATGATTATGTCATCGGCCAGAAACAGGCCAAGCGGGTGCTCTCCGTTGCGGTGCACAATCACTACAAGCGCCTCAATCACGCCTCGAAGAACAACGACGTCGAACTCGCCAAATCCAACATTCTGCTCTTGGGACCGACGGGATCGGGCAAGACGCTGCTGGCGCAGACGCTGGCGCGCATTCTCGACGTGCCGTTCACCATGGCCGACGCGACGACGCTCACCGAAGCCGGCTATGTCGGCGAAGACGTTGAAAACATCATCCTGAAGCTGCTTCAGGCCGCCGATTACAATGTCGAGCGCGCGCAGCGCGGCATCGTCTATATCGACGAGGTCGACAAGATCAGCCGCAAGTCGGACAATCCCTCGATCACGCGCGACGTATCGGGCGAGGGCGTCCAGCAGGCGCTGTTGAAGATCATGGAAGGCACGGTCGCCTCCGTGCCCCCGCAGGGCGGGCGCAAACATCCCCAGCAGGAATTCCTGCAGGTCGACACGACGAACATTCTCTTCATTTGCGGCGGCGCCTTCGCCGGGATCGAAAAGATCATCTCTAACCGTCACGCCGGCACGTCGATCGGCTTCGGCGCGAAAGTCGCCGCGCCTGACGACCGCCGCGTCGGCGACGTGTTGAAAACCGTCGAGCCGGAAGACCTGCTGAAGTTCGGGCTCATCCCGGAATTCGTCGGACGTCTTCCGGTCATCGCGACCTTGGAAGATCTCGACGAGGCGGCGCTGATCCAGATCCTCATTCAACCGAAAAACGCGCTGGTCAAACAATATCAGCGACTGTTCGAGATGGAGGACGTGAAGCTGACCTTCACCGAGGACGCCAAGCTCGCCATCGCCAGGAGGGCGATCGCCAGGAAAACCGGCGCGCGCGGGCTGCGCTCGATCATGGAGGGCATCCTCCTCGATTCGATGTTCGAGCTTCCCTCAATGCAGGGCGTCGTCGAGGTCGTTGTCAACGCCGAGGTCGTTGACGGGCGCGCCCAGCCGCTGCAGATCTACGAAGATCGCGGCAAGGAAAAAATGGAAGTCGACGCCAGCGCCTGACCGGCCGGCGGCTGACCCGATCAAAGCGGCGCCCGTCGGGCGCCGTTTTCGTTTGGGCCCGGAAAAACGGCGCCGGCGCCTTAATTTCCCGCATCCCGCGTCGCGGGTTGAATCCGCAGGGCGGAACGCCACATTATGCCGGCGTCCGTCGCCGTCCTGGCTTCGGCGGGTTTCCAGAAAACGCATGCTATGGCTGCGAGGCGTTAAGGAGATGCCGTCAAGATAGGGGCGGACGCGGGTCCGGACGCCCATTCGGGGTCCGCGTGTAAAGGAAGCTAAATGTCTGAAGCGCAAACATACGCCGTTCTTCCGCTCCGCGACATCGTCGTCTTTCCGACGATGGTCATTCCGCTCTTTGTCGGCCGCGACAAATCCGTGCGCGCTCTTGAGCATGTGATGGAGCATGACAAGAAAATTCTTCTCGTCGCGCAGAAGGACGCAAGCGACAACGATCCCAAACCCGACGGCATCTATTCGATCGGCGTCATCGCCTCCGTGCTGCAGCTTCTGAAATTGCCTGACGGCACCGTGAAGGTGCTCGTCGAGGGTGAAGAGCGCGCCAAGGTCGAGCGGTTCACCAAGACCGATGATTTCTTTGAGGCGGAAGCGACGACGCCGCCGGAGATCGAGGGCGAAGACGCCGAGACCGACGCGCTCGCGCGCTCGGTCGTCGCGCAGTTCGAAGCCTACGGCAAACTCAACAAGCGCGTGCCGCCGGAAGTCATCGTCTCGATCAACTCGATCGACGATCCGGCCCAGCTCGCCGACACGGTCGCCTCGCATCTCAACATCAAGATTTCCGAAAAGCAGGAGCTGCTTGAGATTTTCGACATCGGCGACCGGTTGGAGCGCGTTTACGCGCTGATGGAAGGCGAGATGAGCGTCCTTCAGGTCGAGAAGAAAATCCGTAACCGCGTCAAGCGCCAGATGGAGAAGACGCAGCGCGAATATTACCTCAACGAGCAGATGAAGGCGATCCAGAAGGAGCTCGGCGAGGGCGACGATTCGCGCGACGAAGTCGCGGAAATCGAGGACCGCATCAAGAAGACCAAGCTTTCGAAGGAAGCGCGCGCCAAGGCGGACGCAGAGGTGAAGAAGCTGCGCCAGATGTCGCCGATGTCGGCGGAATCGACCGTCGTCCGGAACTATCTCGACTGGCTGCTTTCAATTCCGTGGAACAACAAATCGAAGATCAAGCACGATCTCGACAAGGCGCAGACGATTCTCGACGCCGACCATTACGGGCTTGAGAAGGTCAAGGAGCGCATCCTTGAATATCTCGCCGTGCAAAAGCGCATGGGAACGCTCAAGGGGCCGATCCTTTGCCTCGTCGGACCGCCGGGCGTCGGCAAGACATCGCTCGGCAAATCGATCGCGCAGGCGACGGGCCGCGAATTCGTGCGCGTCTCGCTCGGCGGCGTGCGCGACGAGGCTGAAATCCGCGGCCATCGCCGCACCTATATCGGCTCGATGCCCGGCAAGATCGTCCAGTCGATGAAGAAGGCGAAGAAATCAAATCCGCTCTTCCTGCTCGATGAGATCGACAAGATGGGCCAGGATTTCCGGGGCGATCCGTCTTCGGCGCTCCTGGAAGTGCTGGACCCGGAACAGAACTCGACCTTCAACGACCATTATCTTGAAGTCGACTACGATCTCTCCGACGTCCTATTCATCACGACGGCGAACAGCCTCAACATGCCCCAGCCGCTTCTCGACCGGATGGAGATCATCCGCATTCCGGGGTACACGGAGGATGAAAAGCGCGAGATCGCGCGGCGTCACCTCATCCCGAAACTGATGAAGGATCACGGCCTCAAGGCGTCGGAATGGAAGCTGACCGATGACGGGCTGATGGAGCTCATTCGCCGCTACACGCGCGAGGCGGGCGTCAGGAGCCTTGAGCGCGAACTGGCGCGCCTCGCGAGAAAAGCCGTCCGCGACATCGAAACCGGCAAGGCGAAAAAGGTCGAGGTGAACGCCAAGAACATCGCCGACTACGCCGGCGTTCCGAAATACCGCTACGGCGAGATCGAGGGCGAGGACCGCATCGGCGTGGTCACCGGCCTCGCCTGGACGTCGGTCGGCGGCGACATCATGACGATCGAAGCCGTCAAGATGCCGGGCAAGGGCCGTATGACGCCGACGGGCAATCTGAAAGAGGTGATGAAGGAATCGGTTTCCGCCGCCTCGTCCTATGTGAAGAGCCGCGCGACGGAGTTCGGCATTGAGCCGCCGACCTTTGACAAAACGGACATCCACATCCACGTCCCGGAAGGCGCGACGCCGAAAGACGGACCCTCGGCCGGCGTCGCCATGGCGACGGCGATCGTCTCGGTCCTCACCGGCGTGCCGATCCACAAGGACATCGCGATGACCGGCGAGATATCGCTGCGCGGGCGGGTGCTGGCGATAGGCGGTCTCAAGGAAAAGCTCCTCGCCGCGCTCCGCGCCGGCATCAAGACGGTTCTTATCCCGCAGGAAAACGAAAAGGACCTCGCGGAGATCCCGGATAATGTGAAGAAGGGCCTCAAGATCATCCCGGTGAGCCGGGTCGACGAGGTTCTGGCGCATGCGCTGACGCAGAAGCCGACGCCGATCGAATGGTCGGAGCCGGTCGCGCCGCCGCCGGCCGCCGATGTCGATGGCGGGGAAAGCGTCGTCACGCATTAGGCCGGGGCGGCGGGGCGTCTTCGCGCCCCTTCGCCGCGCCGGTTTTGGGCGAAAAAAAACGCGGCGCCGAAGCGCCGCGTTTTTTTGATTTCGTCGCTGAGGCGGGCTCAGCCGACCGTGGCGATCGCCGCCGGCACCGCTATCACGATCGCGCCGATCGCCATGGCGAGATAGAGCGCGCCGCGAAGCAGGCCTTCAAATCCGCCGGTGTGGTGCCCGACATGAGGACGAGAAATAGCCGCCATGGTTCAACTCCTTTTACCTGTCGGGATGACCGCTTCCGCCCTTGCGCCTTCGGCTGTCATCCAACTGAGACAAAACTGTCATTGAACTGTCATATAGCGCATAATTTGCGCAGGCGCAAGGGGTGCGCGTATGGAAAAATCGAATTTTTTGAGGGGGCTCAGGGGGTTAATAAAGCCTTGATGCGGCGGGGCGCTTTGCCCCACCGGCCGGGCCTTTCCCGCCCGCCGGGGAGCGCCTAGAGAGGATCGCATGAAGCTCCCTGAAAAGGCCGTCACGAGCGCCGGAGATTGCGTCTCGATGAGCGAGGTCCGCGCCGAGATCGACCGGATCGACCGCGCGCTCGTCCAGCTCATCGCAGAGCGGCAGGGCTATATCGAGGCCGCCGCCCGCATCAAGGATCGCGAAAGCGAGGTTCGGCTCGAATGGCGCATTGAAGACGTTGTGGAAAAAGTTCTTGCCGCAGCCGAGCGCGAAGGTCTTTCAAAACGAATCGCCGAACCCGTCTGGCGCGAACTGATCGAACGCTGCATTGCGCATGAACATGAATGCTGGCGGGAAATGCGTGCGGCGCACAAAAGCAAGAAAGCGTCTTAAGCCGGTCCGCCGCGCCGCGAATCTCCCTAAAAGCCGGTCGCTTACAGGCCTTTTTCTTTGCCAGAGGGGTCAGGGAGCGCGATAATCCGGGTCAGACCTATTCAAGATTATTCGCGACGAAACAGAAAGGACGAGCGAATGAACAAGAACGAATTTATCGATCGCGTTGCAGATCTTTCCAATATGAGCAAAGCGGATGCGACACGCGCGGTCGACGCCGTTTTCGACGCGATCACGTCGGCGCTGAAAAAAGGCGACGATGTTCGTCTTGTCGGCTTCGGCACGTTTTCCGCCGCCAAGCGCAAGGCGCGCGAAGGGCGCAATCCGCGCACCGGGGAGACGATCCAGATTCCGGCCTCGACGCAGCCGAAATTCACCGCCGGAAAAGGCCTCAAGGACGCGCTCAACTAAATCTGTTTTTTCGCAAGGCCCGCGGGGCGTTCGCCTCGCGGGCGCGCGTTTCAACTTCTTGTTCCGCGCATGATGACGCGCTACGAGACCGCCATTCTCGGGCGGTTAGCTCAGCTGGCAGAGCGGCTGGTTTACACCCAGTAGGTCGGCGGTTCGA
>CALAZI010000065.1 GCA_937895955.1 uncultured Alphaproteobacteria bacterium
ATGCAGCCCCAGTTGAGGCAGACCCCGCCCAGATGCTCGCGCTCGACGATGATCGTCTTCATGTTGAGCTGCGCGGCGCGGATCGCCGCGACATAGCCCCCGGGCCCCGCGCCGATGACGACGACATCGCAGGATTTTTCGGTCATTTCTTCGAAGTCTCCACTCTGATCGGTCGATCTATATAGCCCGACTTCGCGGAAAGGGAACGCGGCGGCGGCGGGCGCTGCGCTCACGGCTGCATAATGCGCCGAAACGCGTTATACAGGCGCGCTGACAGGAGGCACCGATGGCGCAATTTTCTCCCTATCCCCTATGCGCGATCGCAGCGATCAGCGGCGGCGCCTTGCGGCTCGCATCGCCCTTCCTCGACTGGTCGACAATGACGCCTTCGCTGGAGCTTTTCGCGCTTGTCATTGACTTTTCGCTTCTTTTCGGTCTTGCGGGGTTTTACTTCGCCAACGCCGGGCGGCTCGGCGTTTCTGGATTTCTCTCGTCATTCATTGCGGCGCTCGGTCTTGCATCCATTACCGGTCCCGACGGCGTTTTTTACGGGATCGACGTTTATCAGGCGGGCGCGCAGGTGATCGGCATCGGCCTTCTCTTTTTCGGCGTTGTTCTCATCGCAAAGAACATCGCGCGTCTCGCCGGCGCCGCATGGATTCTATCGGTCGCGGCCAGCGTCGCCGGCGGCGCGCTCGGGCACGGCGCACTTGGGTTTCAGATCGCCGGCGTCTTATTCGCGGTCGGCTTTATCGCCGCCGGCCTGTCGCTCTATTCGATGCAGCGCTCATAATGAAGATCCTTCGCGCGCTTGCGGCTGAGACGCTCGGCGGCCTTCATCATGGCGGGCGCAAGCGGCGGCGCATTCACGTCAGCGCGCTCGCGCGCGGCGGCCTCATAGGCGCGCACGAACTGTTCCGGCGGCTTTGACACGATGCAGATGAGCGCCTCGCGCCCATAGGTCTTGTCGACATGCGCCGCCATCACCGCGCCGGCGTAATAAAAGACCTGCCGGTTCTGGCCGCCGAAGCCGAGATTGTAGACGTCCTTCAGCCGCGCGACAGGGTCATCGCCTGCGTTCAGAATGTCCGCCATATAGCCGAAGGTCCGGATGTGAAACGCCGCCTGGCGATAACCATTGCGCGCGAAACGCCGCGTCAGTCCTGACAGCACGCCGTCGCCTTCGACGTCTTTCGTGCTGGCGGCGAATTCGGCCGTTCCCTCGGTCAGGAGATTCATGAAGAGATAGTCGAAGGCTTCATTGCGCGATTTGACCGCTGAAATGTCTTCATTGAACGGATAAAAGAATTCATATTGCAGCGCGTGGAAGGTCTCATGCGCCGCCATGATTTTCGCCGCCTCGAATTCTCCCTCGACGTCGTCGCGGATGCAGGAAAGCGCCAGGTAGAAGCGCCCGTCCATCGCGAAGCCGCCGCAATTGTTGCCGACGACGGAAAGAACTAGCTCGCCCTTGTAATCGACATCGGCCGGAACATAGGGGCTGAGGCTTTCCGCGACATAGACTTCAAGATCGGCTGAGCGGTCCTTGAAATAATCGACGGCGGCGCGAAATGTTTTCTTCTCTTTGACGAGGGGGCCGAATTCGTAAACGTCGTTTTCTGGAACCTCGCATTTCGCGGCCGCGTTCAGCCCGGCCAGAAACGCCTCCATGTCGCGCGCGCCGGTGAGGTTCGCATGATGTTTGACCTGGCTCTGAACGACGGGCATCGCCCTGACGGCCGCCTCGTCGATCTCTTCATGGCTGCAGGTCTTCGCAAGTAGGAAATCGGCGTAGTCTGCATCAACCATTACGCTGATCGACTGCGCCTCGGCCGTCGCGTTGAATGCGAATGCTGCGGCAAGAGCCGCGACAAGTCGTTTGCCCATGAAATCGCGCCCCTTCATTTGCGATGCGCCCAGTCTGCGATCGATGACGCGCGATGCAAGCCCAGTTCGACGCCGCGAGCAAACGGGGCGACGCAAAGGGGGGTTATTCGGCGGCTGCGCGCGGCGTTTCGCGCCGACGGCGATCGGCTTCGCGCGCGTCCTGCATGAGCGTTTGAACCGCGTGAGCGAAGCTTTTGCGCGACGTTGAAAGATAAGCGCGATTGTCTGATAATTCAGCGACAAGCGCCGCATGAAGCTTCGGCAGATTGTGATAGGGCGTCACCGGGAAGAGGTGGTGCGTCGCGTGAAAGCGAAGGCCTACGGGCGCGATGATCTTCGACAGCGGATCTTCAGACGGCACATTGATCGAATCGAGAAACTCGTCGAGCTTGTTGACGGTGACGTCGCCTGAAAAGCGATAGGCGTGCGCGCCGAGCGTCCTGATCGAATTGCAGAACAGGATCGTCGTCGTCACGGCGTACCAGACGCCGAGAACGGCAGCGGGAAGATAATTGAACCAGATAGCGGCGAGAATTGCGAGAACGAGGATCATCGCCGCCGTTTCCTGCGCCAGCCAGGTTTCGTCATCTTCCTTGTTCTTCGGATGGCGATTGTAATTCAGATCGATCGCCAGCGACGACATGCGCCGCCAGATGAGGTTGCGCATCGGGCGGATGATCCATGAAAGCGGCGTCAGGACCGCAAAGCGAACAAGCAGGAGAAACGGCAGCACGAAGGAGAGCAGCACATAGGCGACGGATTTCCACGGCGCCCCGGCGCCGAAGGAGACATATTCCCCGTCGCGCGTCGAACCGTAAACGCCCGGCCGATGATGGTCGAGGTGAACGCCGGTGTAGGAATAGGACGGTACCAGGAAGGGAATGCCGACGACGGCGTTCCAGACGAGGCGGAACGTTCCGAACGTCCCTTTTTTCATATGCGCCAGCTCATGCGTGAAAAGAACCGCGCGAAAGAGCGCCGCCGAAGCAATGAGGACGAGCGCGACCTGAATGAACGAAAACGGCGCGGCGAGAACCGCGCCGGCGAAAGCGGCCCAGCCGATCGCGGCGCTGATCAGGAAATCCGGCCAGTAGATCTTCGGATCCGGCTCGGTGAAGCGGCGCGCGATCAGGCGGGCTTCCGCCATAGGGAAGCGCGCGCCGGTCGTGTCGTTCGCCTGGTTCATCGCCGCTACATAAGCTGCGGCGGGCCGAAACGCCAGATCGGCGCTCCCACGATGCGGGGACCAATCGCCGCGTTTGCTGACCCTGATCAAGACGCAACGCCCCGTCCGGCCTATATAGAAGGCGTGAGCGTTAACGAACAGCCGGCGTTCAGAACGCGCGGCCTCGCCAAGATTTACGGCGAGGGGCCGACGGCTGTCCATGCGCTGCGCGGGGTCGACCTTGAAATTCCGAAGGGCGAGCTTGTCGTCCTTCTGGGGCCGTCCGGCAGCGGCAAGTCGACCCTTCTCAATATTCTCGGCGGCATAGACCGGGCGACATCGGGCGAGGCGCTGTTTTTCGGCGAGGATCTCGTTCGCATGGATGACCGGCGCCTGACGCGCTATCGCCGCAAGCATGTCGGCTTCGTCTTTCAGTTCTACAATCTGATGCCGTCGCTGACGGCGCGCGAGAATGTCGAGCTTGTCGCTGAGATCGCCGAAAAGCCGATGGACGCGATGGAGGCGCTTGATCGCGTCGGGCTGAAAAACCGGGCCGACCATTTCCCGTCCGAGCTTTCCGGCGGCGAGCAGCAGCGCGTCGCGATTGCGCGCGCCATCGCGAAGCAGCCGACCGTTCTTTTCTGCGACGAGCCGACCGGCGCGCTCGACATCAAGACCGGCGTCGGCGTGTTGCGGGCCTTGCAAGACCTGAACACGACGCTCGGCGCGACGACGCTCATCATCACGCACGCCGCCGCGACCGGCGCCATCGCCGACCGCGTCCTTCACCTCGCCGACGGGCAATTGAGAAAGGTCGATGTCAACGAAACGAAGAAAAAGCCTGAGGAGCTTGTCTGGTGAACGAACTCCTCGGCGGCGTGAAGACCCTCAACAAAAAGCTTTTGCGCGACTTATGGCGCGTCAAGGGGCAGGTCCTCGCCATCATTCTCGTCATCGGCGCGGGGATCGCGCTTCTCGTCATGTCGCGCGGCATGATGGCCTCGCTCGATACGACGATGCGCGTCTATTACGCGCGCTACCAGTTCGCCGAAATCTTCGCGCCGGCCAAACGCGCGCCAAACCGAATCCTGTCCGACATCCGCGCGATCAGCGGGGTCTCCGCCGTCGAGGGACGCATTGTCGGCGGCGGGCTTGTCGATCTGCCGGATGAAGCGGCGCCGATCAGCGCGCAATTCGTATCGATCGATCCGGATGCTGCGCGTCGGATCAACAATGTCGCGATCGCGCGGGGCGGCATGCCGTCAGCGCTGCGCGGCGGCGAGGCGCTGCTGCTGGAGCCGTTCGCGGCCGCGCACGGACTTTCGCCGGGCGATGAAATCGCCGTCACCATGCACGGGGCGCGGCGCGTTTTTCGCATCGCCGGAACGGCGAATTCGCCTGAATTCATCTACATGATCCCGCCGGGCGATTTCGCCTCGGACCCGGCGCGTTACGCCGTCCTGTGGGCGCCGCGCGCTGAGATGGAGGCCGCCTATGATCTCGACGGCGCGTTCAATGAGGCGGTTCTGACGCTGTCGCACGGCGCCGATGATCGCGCCGTCATCGCCGAACTTGACCGGCTGTTAGCGCCCTATGGCGCGATCGGCGCCTATGCGCGCGCCGATCAGATCTCCAACAAATATCTGACGGAGGAACTTAAGCAGCTCGGCGTCATGGACCGCGTGATGACGCCGCTGTTCCTTATCGTATCGGCGTTTTTGTTGAACGTCGTCATGACGCGCCTCGTTCAGACCGAGCGCACCCAGATAGGACTGATGAAGTCGTTCGGTTTTTCCAACGGCGCCATTGCGTTCCACTATCTGTCATTTGCGCTTGTGATCGCGCTTATTGGAACGGCGGCCGGATGGATCGGCGGCATGCAGCTCGGCCGCATGATCACGAAGATTTATCAGCACTATTTTCATTTCCCGTTCCTGATTTTCGTTCCGGAATTCAGAACGGTGAACGCAGCGCTGATGGCGAGCGGGTTGACGGCGGGCCTCGGCGGCATCGTCGCCGTCGCCGCGGCGGCGCGCTTGACGCCCGCCGTCGCCATGCGCCCGCCGGCGCCGCCGAATTACCGGCGGGGCGGCGTCGTCGGCGCGGAACTGCTCAGGATCGACCAGCCGACGCGGATGTTCCTGCGCCGCATCGTTCGCCATCCTTTCCGCGCCGGATTGACGGTCATCGGCATCGGCGCGGCGATGGGGCTCGCCGTCATGATGCGGTTCAACCATAACGCCGTCGATTACATGCTTGACGCCAGTTTCAACGTCATCGACCGCAGCGACGTTCTCGTCACTTTCGCCGAGCCCTTGTCGGAAACGGCGATCTACGAGTTCAAGGCGATGGACGGCGTTCTTTACGTTGAACCGATGCGGTCGACGCCGGCGCTTTTCATCCATGACGGCAAGGAGCGCCTCGCCGGCGTCACCGGAATCCCGGATGCGCCGGTCCTCAATCGCGCGCTCGATTCCGATTTGCGAGAGGTTGAAACGCATGGCGACGGCGTCATCCTGGCGCAACAATACGCCGACATTCTCGATATCGGCGTCGGCGACATGCTGACGATCGAGGTGAGGGAAGGCCGCCGGCCGACGCTGGAAATCCCGGTCGCGGGCTTCATCGAGGCGATGATCGGCACGCCCGCCTATATGAAGAAGGAGGCGCTTGACCGCGCGCTGAAGGAGCCGGAGCGCATATCCGGCGTGCTGCTTAAAATCGACCCGAACAAGCGCGAGGAAATATACGCGCGCCTCAAAGAAACGCCGATGGCGGCCGGCGTCAGCCTGCGCCGCGAAGCTTATAAGAATTTTCAAAAGCTGCTCGACGAAGGGCCGGGGACGTTTCGCGATATCATGACCGTCGTCTCGATCATCATCGCGGTCGGCGTCGTTTACAACAATGCGCGCATCGCGTTCATTGAGCGCGAACGCGACCTCGCCACCTTGCGTATCCTCGGCTTTACGAAAATTGAGACAGGTTATGTGCTGCTTGGCGAGCTGGCGGCGCTGACGATCATCGCGCTGCCCGTCGGTTCGCTGATCGGCTTTCTCTTGTGGTCTTATGTCGCGACGGCGATGAGCACCGATCTTTATATGATCCCGATCGTGGTCAAGGCGGCGGGATTCGGCTACGCCGCGATTGTCGTCATTGCGGCGGCGATCCTCGCCGGCGCCTTCGTTCAGCGCGACATCAATAAATTCGACCTCGTACCGGTCCTGAAATCGAGAGAGTGACGGCGATGAAAGGTTTGAAATCGCGCATCAGCGTTATTGCGATCGGCGGGCTGCTGATCGCCGCCTTCCTTCTTTTCGCGTTCTGGCCGCGGGCGGCGATTGTTGATATCGGCGCGGCGACGCGCGGGCCCATGATGGTGACGATCGATGAGGAAGCGAAAACCCGCGTGCGCGACAGCTATGTCATCTCGGCGCCGATCAACGGCCGGCTCTTGCGCGTCGGCATCGATCCCGGCGCCGAAGTCGTCAAGGACGAAACCATTGTCGCTGAAATGACGCCGGTCTTGCCGGCCGCGCTCGACATCCGCACGAAGGAGCAGGCGGAAGCGGCGGTCGAGGCGGCGCGCGCCGGATTGTCGCTCGCCCGCGCCGAGGCGCGTCGCGCCAAAGCCGACGCCGATTTCGCTGAAGACGAAGTCGCGCGCGCGCGCGAACTCTTTAAGGGCGAGGCGCTCGCCAAACGCGGCCTTGACCGCGCGGAAATCTCCTATCGCAGCGCCATGGCGGCGCTCGAAGCGGCGAATTCCGCGGTGTCGATGCGCGCCGCCGAACTTGAGCGCGCGCAGGCGATGCTGAAGCCGTCCGCCGCGGCCCCTGAAAGCGAAGAGCCCGACAGCCGCGATTATGAGGCCATCCATATCCGCTCGCCGGTGTCGGGACATATTTTGCGCGTCTTTCAGGAAAGCGAGGCCGTCCTCAACGCCGGCGCGCCGATTATCGAAGTCGGCGATCCGCATGGCGATCTTGAAGTCGTCGCGGAGCTGTTGTCGTCGGACGCCGTGAAGGTGTCGCCGGGCGACCGCGTCATCATCGACAAATGGGGCGGCGAGGAGACGCTCGCCGGCGTCGTCAACCGGATCGAGCCGCTCGGCTTCACCAAGGTCTCGGCGCTCGGCGTTGAGGAGCAGCGCGTCAATACGATCATCGACTTCGCCGGACGCAATGACGACGAACGGCTCGGCGACGGTTATCGCGTCGAGGTGCGCGTCGTGATCTGGGAGGATGCTGACGCGCTGCGCGTGCCGGCGAGCGCGCTTTTCCGCGCTGACGACAAATGGGCGGTTTATCGCGTTGAAGGCGGCGCCGCGCGGCGAACCGCAATATCGATCGGCCGCAATAACGGCGTCGACGCTGAGGTGCTTGAAGGGCTCGAAGAAGGCGACCGCATCGTCCTCTTTCCGGGCGGCGGGGTCAGCGACGGAACGCGCGTCAAGGCGAACCTGACCCCTTAGCGCCGCGTCACCCTTTTGCAATCAATGCGGCGATAAGCGTTTTCAATCCGGCGTCGAGGTCGGCGATCACGGGTCTGGCGTCCTCCTTCCGGCTCCGCCACGCCGAGAGCGCAAGCCCGGCGCCGTGAATATAGGCGCCAAGCGCGCGCGCCGCCGCCAAAGCCTTACGCTCTTCGACGCCGGCCGCAATGAAGAGATCAGTCATCTCCCGCGCGCGCGCCGCGCCGTTCGGTCCTAACCACCTGCGCGTTGCGATAAGGCGAAAGCATTCGGGATCAGAGCGCGACAGATCCAGGTAGCGCCGGGCGCGCGCAAGGATCGCTTTTTCGGGATCGCTCGTCCGCTGGCGGGCGGGCGGGGCGAGGCTTTCAAGAATGAGATCGACAAGCTGGTCGAGAATATCCTCCATCCCGTCGAAATAATGATAGAGCGACATCGCCTCGCAGCCCATTTCGGCGGCGAGCCGACGCGCGCTCAGCGCGCCCAGCCCGCGACTGCGAAGAATGTCGAGCGCGCCTTCGGCGATTCGCCGGCGCGATAACGCTCCGTCTCTTTTTTTGACCGACCCGGCTGATTTCATCTTGGCGTCTTACACTGTAAGGGCTATGCCTGGCAAATCCCTTACGGTGTAAGGCCCTCATGGGAAGGAGACAGGCATGAAAACAATCGCTTTTGCGTTCGCCGCCGCGCTCTTGCTGGCGTCGCCGGCGTTTCACGCCGCGTCAGGCGAACGATGCTCGTCGAAGTTCGTCGCCGGGAATATCGCGACTGTGAAAATCGTATTTGATGAAATCCTGTCGAAAGGCCGGATTGACGAGAATGAGCATATCTACCATCGCGACTTCGTCGCCCATGGAAGGACCCGCGACGCCTATCGCGCGGAAGACCGCGCCGCTTCCGAAGGCTGGCGCAAAGCGTTCCCGGACCTGAAGGTGTCGGTCCTGCGCACCGTCGCCGATTGCGACCATGTGGCCGTTCATTTTGAAGGCGTTGGAACCAACACCGGCGAGGGAAACGGGCTTCCCGCAACCGGCCGCTCGATTACGGTTCGGGGGATGACGATATTTCACCTGAAAGACGGCAAGATTTTCGAGGAATGGACCGAACTCGATCAATACGACTTGCTCAGCCAGCTCGGCCTCGTCGGCGTCGACTAGGCGCCGCGACGGCGTCGTCAACCGGATCGAGCCGCTCGGCTTCACCAAGGTCTCGGCGCTCGGCGTTGAGGAACAGCGCGTCAAAACGATCATCGACTTCGCCGGACGCAATGACGACGAACGGCTCGGCGATGGGCGCCGCGTCGAGGCGCGCGTCGTGATATCGGAAGACGAAAATGCGTTGCGCGCGCCCGCAAGCGCGCTTTTTCGCGTCGACAGCGAATGGGCCGTCTTCAAAGTCGTCAATCGCTGCGCGCGGCGGACGGTCGTCAGGATCGGCCGCAATAACGGCGTTGACGCCGAAGTTCTCGAAGGGCTTGAAGAGGGCGACAGGATGGTTCTCTTCCCGGGCGGCGGCGTTGAAGACGGCTCCCTCGTCAAGGCGAACAAGCCGGCCTGAGCGCCGGGCTGGCTGATGGCGAAAGAGAACGGCGCAAGCTAAGGTGCGCCGGGAATCGCAATCGCGGCGCGCCAGACAATCATGCTCGATTTATCGCTTGGCTTCGGTCTGTGCGTCTGCGCGCTATTGGCGGCGCTGACGCTCAGCCGGCGCCCGCTTTCGGAGAATGACGCGCATCTCGCCGGCTGGCTGGTTTCCTACGCCTTGTTTTTTCTGGGATGGATCGGCGCGGCGCGGTTAAGCGGCGCGTTGGGCTTCGCGCTCGCGGCGATCGCTTCATCGACCATCATGTTGACGCCGGTGTTCCTGTGGTTTTTCGCCCGCGCCGCCGCCGGCGATCCGGTGAAAATGCGATGGCCGCATTTCCTGCCTGCGCTGATCAATCTCGTCTTGTTGATCACGCTCGCGTTTTCCGCCCGCGCGGAAAATATCGGCGGCGCAATTACAGTCTCCGCGCCGCGCATGATGGCGGCGCTGGCCGCCGCGCCCGTGTTCCTCCTGCTGGCGGTCAGCGCCTATCCGATCCTCGCCTATAGAACCGCCGCGCCGCGCGAATCCGCCCTGAAGAACTTCCTTTCGGATGAAACCGCTGTCGCTTTCAGCTGGGTGCGAATCTGGGCGGCGACGACGGTCGCCCTCAATATTGCGCTGATCGCCGTGAGTGTGGCGTCGAATGCCGGCGGCGCCTCGATCGAGACAATCACCACGATCGGCGCGGCGATCATCGCCGGACAGATTCTCTTTGTCGCCTATAAAGGCCTTCGGTCAGGCGCAATTCCGAAAGCTTATGCGCTTGTCGAAGAGCCGGCCGCCGGAACGCCCAACGCTGAAGCGCCCGATGCGGAAGCGCCGGCCCGCCTTGCAGCGTTCGAGGCGCATATGGCGGCGGCGAAACCCTTTCTCAGACCGGACCTTTCAATCGGGGTGCTGGCCGATCAGCTCGGCTGGCCGCGCCAGGAGGTGACACGGGCGGTGCGGGCGAATGACGAGAATTTTTTCGACTGCATCAATCGGTATCGGGTCGAGGAGGCGAAGCGGCTGATCGCCGATCCGGCCAACAGGGACATCACGCTTCTCTCGCTTGGGCTCGACGCCGGCTTCGGGTCGAAATCAGCGTTCAACAGCGCATTTCGCCGGCATCTCGGGATCACCCCGAGCAAATTCCGCGCAGAAACCCTGCGGGCTAACCCCCTGAAATAAAACATATTCGACGTGCAGACTCCGATTTTTTGCGAGGACGGGCGACGCCGTGCGCGGGCAGGCTCAGTTTTCCGCGGCCAAACCCTTCCGGAGAATCGCCAGCCATGCCTGCTTCGCTCTCCCGCCCCCAAATCCTCTATGCGCCGTCTGATCCGGCTCTCGGTCTTGCGTCCAAATTTCTGGCGCTCGTCGAAGTCGTGCTGGTTGTTGTCGCGAGCGTCGCCGCCGCGGTCATCGCCCAACGGCTGGTTTCGCCGGGACTTGGCGAAACGCTCGGCCTGGCGACAGGGACTGCGCCCGACTATCTCGCCTCCAGTCTCGCCATCGGCCAGCAGTTCGCGCTGCAATACGGCGCGGCGCTCGCGCTTGTCATTTTCTTCGCCGCGCTGCGGCGGCGAACGGCGCCGCGGCACTATGCGTTCACGGCCCGCCCGATGGGGATGATGCGCCTCATCGCGCTTGGCGTCATTACGGGGCTCATTGCTTCAATTCCGACGCAAGCGATCTTTCTTGCAAAAGAAATCTGGCCGCTCGGCAAGGATACGGTCCTGTGGACGGTGATGGAGTCAAACCCCTGGGACTGGACCTTCTGGGTCTTCGCGGCGACCGGCAGTTTCCTCCTCGTTCCGATCATCGAAGAACTCATGTGGCGGTCCTATGTGCTCGGGCGATTGGTCGAGGCGTTTCGGCCGGGCGCCGCGCTCGTCCTTTCCTCGCTCATCTTTGCGGGTCTCCATTTTCAATATTTGGTCAATGGCGACTTCCTTGGTTATGCGACGATGGCGAGCGTCATCATCGCCGCGCTCCTGTTTGGATTGGTCACGTTGACGACGGGATCGGTCGTGCCCGCCATAATCGCGCATATGATTCTGAACATTCCGATGACGATGGAGTTCGGAGCGGGACGCCTGGCGCTCGGATTGGCGATGATCGCCGTTTTCGCAATTCCAGTCGGCCGCTACGCCGTACTTTTGGGAAAGATCATCTTCCAGCCTGACACGCTCATCATGGCGTGTTGCGTCATTGCGCTTGGCGTGGGCGGCTACGCCACCGCCTCGCAGCATCCATCGCCGGTCATTGTCGCTGCGGGCGCGTTCGCGGCGATCGTCATCGGCGCATTGTTCCTGAAGTCTTCATGGATCAAAGACGGTCCCGATCCTGCTGCATAAGTGAGTGGACCTCGGGATCGGGCATGCGGCAGTCTCTTGGACGCCCCGTCCAATTCCAGCGCCGGAAGGTCCAAATGCCGATCAAAGCCCTCAGAACCCCCGACGCGCGTTTCGCAAATCTCGCCGACTGGCCCTATCCGCCGCGCTATGTCGAAAACCTGCCCGGTTATGACGGCCTCAGGATGCATTATGTCGATGAAGGGCCGAAGGATGCGAAGGCGACATTTCTCTGCATTCACGGCGAGCCGTCATGGGCCTATCTCTTCCGCAAGATGATCCCGGTGTTCACGGGCGCCGGGCATCGCGCCGTCGCCGTCGACATGTTCGGCTTCGGCCGCTCCGACAAGCCGGTCGATGACGACTTCTACACCTATCATGCGCATCGCAACGCCTTGCTCGCCTTCGTTGAAAGGCTCGATCTGAAGAATATCTGCCTCGTCGTGCAGGACTGGGGCGGCGTACTCGGCCTGACGCTGCCGATGGCGGCGCCGCACCGCTATACGCGCCTGATCGTCATGAATACGGGTCTGCCGGGCGGCGAGGAAGCGCCGGAAGGCTTCGCCATGTGGCGCGCTTTCAACCGCTCGCAGCCGGATCTGAAAGTCGGCGAGTTGATGAAGCGCGCGACGCCTATTCTGAGCGATGATGAAATGGCCGCTTACGATGCGCCGTTTCCGGATCAATCCTACAAGGGCGGCGTCCGCCGCTTTCCCGAGCTTGTCATGCTTAAGGAAAAAGGCGCCGACGACCTGACGCCCTTGTCCAAGGAAGGCGTCGAGACGTCACTGAAAGCGCGCAAGTTCTGGAGCGAGGATTGGGCTGGCGAAAGCTTTATGGCAATCGGCATGCAGGACCCAGTTCTGGGCCCGCCTTCAATGCATTTCCTGAGAAAGTTCATCCGCAACTGCCCCGAGCCGATGGAAGTCGCCGACGCCGGCCATTTCGTGCAGGAATGGGGCGCGCCGATCGCGAAAGCCGCTCTGGCGCAGTTTAAGTTGAGATAAAAATCCACCCGCTCACCCCGACGAAAGTCGGGGTCCAAAACTATTGAAGAATGGATCCCGGCTTTCGGCGGGATGAGCGGAGAAGGAAGCTACTGCCAGCGCTTGGATGTTTTCTGCGCCGCTTCATCCGGTGCGGTCGTCGCCGCGCCTTTGTAGCCGGTCAGATGATCGGCGACGAAGGGATTGGATTGTCTTTCATGTCCGAATGTCGAAATCGGGCCGTGGCCGGGAACGAAACGCATGTCGTCGCCAAGCGGCCAGAGTTTGTCGGTGATCGATTTGATCAGCGTCGCATGATCGCCGCGCGGGAAATCCGTTCGCCCGATTGAACCGGCGAAAAGAACGTCGCCGACAAAGGCGATGCGCGCTTCCTTGTTGAAGATGACGACATGGCCGGGCGTGTGGCCCGGCGTATAGACGACGCCGAATCTGACGCCGTCTAGCTCCAGCGTGTCGCCGTCTTCAAGCCATCGGTCCGGCGTGCAGTCCTCGCCGTCTTCGACGCCGAATTTGCGCCATGACTCACGAATTTGCGACAGCCAAAAGACTTCTTCCTTTTGCGGGCCTTCAATCGGCGCGCCGGTGCGGCGTTTGATTTCCTCCGCCGCGCCCGCGTGATCGAGATGGCCGTGCGTCAGCCAGATCTTTTCGATCGTCGCGCCCATTTGTTCGGCCGCCGCCATGATCTTGTCCGGCTCGCCGCCCGGATCGACAACGGCGGCCTTGCCGCTCGCCGCCTTGATGATCGAGCAGTTCTGCTGAAACGGCGTGACGGGAACAATCTGGACGGTGAAAGGGGGCGTATCGGTCATCGCCCATCGATAGGCGAGCGGTCCGGCTTTCGCAATCTCAGCCGAAACGGGCGAGCCCGGCGGCGATCGGCGGATGCGCCTTTGCGGCGGCGTTGAGCCATCTTAGTCCGCGCGCGATCTCATCCTTGTGCGCCGTCGCGTATTCGGCGAGCAGCATGCGCCGGTCGTCGGGGGAATAATCGAACGAGGCGTCCTTTGAATAAGTGCGCATCAAGGGGCCGGCGAGCGCGCGATTGATCCGTTCGGCGGACGATGAAAGACTGAGATGAGCGACGGCGGCGGCGAGCGTTTTTTCGGCGTCATTGAGAAATGAGTCGAACTCGATCCCGTGAAGGCGCGCGCCGTCTTTCGCCGAGGCGGCGGCCATCGTCGCGGCCTCCGCGGCCCAGCTCATCGCCGCAAGCTCGCCGGGCGAGAGTTTCGCCACGTCGCTTAAATGAGGATCGCCGCAAAGCCGGCGCAGCCGCCGCAAGCGGATCGCCGCGTTGAGTTTCAGATCGACGGAATTATTCGCGCCGCCGAGCATCGTCGCGATATAGGCGTTCGGTTTCGAATGACAGAACAGCGCCGGACCTTGCGTGCGGTTGACGAGATCGCCGCACCAGCTTGTCGCCTTGATGACAGTCGGCGCGCCGGATGAGGCGGTGTTGAGATAAAGCGCGAGACGGTCGCGGAAAGTCTCCGCGTTCCAGAGGCTGAGGCCGTCGGCGACATCGTCGGCGATGATCGCCAGCGTCCTGACGGCGTTCGGCTCGCGCAGAGAACGTACGCCCGTCGCCTCCTCGATCAGGCGGGAAATCAGCGTCGAGCCGCAATGGCCGATATGGAAAATGAAAGACGGCGTGGCGGCCGGCGCGCGGCGCGCCGCCGGTTCAATCTGCGCCCAGTTCGCCCAGCCGCCTTCAACGCCGGACCCGAGAATGCGATCGTCGAGAAAACTCGCCTTCCGGCGCTGCTCGGCATTGATGCGGACAAGGAGCGCCCGATCGCCGGCGACATCGAACTGATGAATGAAGACGTCGGGCGATGTCGCGAGACCGTCGATCAGGGGGTGGAACATCGGCTGATTCCTGCAACTCGGTTCGCAGTTGGATTACTTAACCCTCCCCAACCCTCCCTTTTCAAGGGAGGGGGAAGACCGGCGCCCACGCTCGCCTTCACCTGCCTTGAAAAGGGAGGTCGGATCGCGAAGCGATCCAGGAGGGTTCGCGTAAGGAAGATGCCGGCATCGACCGATTATTCCTTCGCGCGCTCCACATATTCGCAGTCAGCGATACGGACGACGATGCGCTCGCCTTCAGAGAGGTAAGGCGGGATCATCACGCGCACGCCGTTTTCAAGGATCGCCGGCTTATAGGAAGACGACGCCGTCTGGCCCTTCACGGTCGGCTCGGTTTCCCGGATGGTCTGGATCGTCGTTTCGGGGAGCGTGACGCCGAGCGGGCGCTCCTCATGGAATTCGATCACGACCGTCATATTGGGTTCAAGGAACGCCGCCTGATCGCCGATCATCGACTGCGGGATCGAGATCTGCTCATAGGTTTCGCTGTTCATGAAGACGAGCATGTCGCCTTCATCATAAAGATATTGATGGTCTTTTTGCTCAAGACGCGCGCGCTCGACCATTTCCGAGGCGGAAAAGCGGTCGTTATATTTCGTGCCGGACATGATGTCCTGCATCTCGATCTGGTTGAAGGCGCGCAGGTTTCCGGGCGTCCGGTGTTCGGCGCGGATCACGACGCAGAGCTTACCCTTGTATTCGATGACCATGCCCTGACGGATGGCGTTGCCGGCGATTTTCATAGGTCTCGTCTCAATTGCGGGGATTGATTTTGGCGGCTCTATAGACGCTCAGGTCCGGCTTGGCGAGGGGCGGGCCTCAAGCCGCCTTTAACCCGTCCACGAATTTCTTGAAGACGCCGAAGGAATCCTGCGGGCCGGGCGAGGCTTCGGGGTGATGCTGCACCGAGAACGCCGGCGCGTTTTTCAGGCGGATGCCGGAATTGGTGCCGTCGAAGAGCGAGGTGAAGGTCGGCTCGACATTGTCCGGGAAGGTCGCGGCGTCGACGGTGAAGCCGTGATTCATCGACACGATTTCGACCTTGCCGGTTTCAAGGTCCTTCACCGGATGATTGGCGCCGTGATGGCCCTGCGCCATTTTCACGGTCTTCGCGCCGGCGGCGAGCGCGAGCATCTGGTGGCCGAGACAGATGCCGAGCGTCGGCACCTTCTCATCGATCAGCCTGCGGATGACCGGGATTGAATGAGCGCCGGTCGCGGCCGGATCGCCCGGCCCGTTCGACAGGACGACGCCGTCGGGGTTCTTTTCCATGATGTCTTCATAGGTCGCCGTCGCCGGCACGACGGTGACGCGCGCGCCATTGTCGGCGAGCAGGCGCAATATATTGCGTTTGACGCCGTAGTCGATGACGACGACATGCGGTCCCGTTCCGTCCGCGCGTCCATAGCCGTCCGGCCAGCGCCAGGCGGTTTCGGCGTGCGAATAGGATTGCAGCGTCGAGACGTCCTTCGCGAGATCCTTGCCTTCAAGACCTTCCCATGCGCGCGCCTTCGCAATCAGCTTGTCGATTTCGAAGACGCCGGCCGGGTTATGCGCGATGACGGCGTGCGGCATTCCCTTTTCACGGATAAGCGAAGTAAGCGCGCGGGTGTCGACGCCGGCGACGCCAATGATGCCCCGCCGTTTGAGCCAGGCCGGAAAATCGAGCTGCGCGCGGTAATTCGAAGGGCTCGTTATCGGGCAGCGAAAGATCGCGCCGCGCGCCGCCGTCGCCGCGGCGGGGGAGGCGTTTTCGATATCCTCGCCATTGACCCCGACATTGCCGATATGAGGGAAGGTGAAGGTGATGATCTGCGCGGCGTAGGAGGGGTCCGTAAGGATCTCCTGATAGCCGGTCATCGCCGTATTGAAGCAGACCTCGCCGACCGCCTCGCCGGTCGCCCCGACCCCCGTTCCCTTAAGGATGAATCCGTCGGCGAAGGCGATCAGGCCGGTCGGTCGGGGGGCGGTCGCTTGACTTAGCTTCATCTCGGCATATCTCTTTTCGTGCGGCTGGCGCGCCTGTCATGAAACGTTTATTGTGCGGCGCGCAAATTGCACGGAAGCTAGGCGAAACCGTTTCACCGGTCAACAAGCAGAAGCTGAAATTTATCCAGGAAAATCAAGGGTCTAGGAACCAATTCCTGTTTCGGGGGCGACGCCTGCGTCCTGGCGTGCGCGCCCAGTGGAGACTGTCATGTTACGAGAAAAAATCGATTCCGCGCTGAAGGCCTCGATGAAGGCCCGCGACGACAAGGTGCGCGTCTCGACGCTGCGCCTCATCAACGCGGCCATCAAGGACCGGGACATCGCGGCGCGCGCCTGCGACCGCTGCGACGGCGTTTCGGACGATGAAATCCTCGCCATCCTGATGAAGATGGTGAAGCAGCGCGAGGAATCCGCGACCGTCTATGAAAAGGGCTGCCGGCTCGATCTCGCCGAGCAGGAGCGCGCGGAAGTCGCGGTGATCAAGGAATTCCTGCCCCGGCAGATGAACGAGGCGGAAATCGACGCCGCCGTCAAAGGCGTCATCGCCGA
>CALAZI010000066.1 GCA_937895955.1 uncultured Alphaproteobacteria bacterium
GCTGGCAGGGGCGGAGGGACTCGAACCCCCGGCCCTCGGTTTTGGAGACCGATGCTCTACCAACTGAGCTACACCCCTAGGCCGCGCCTCGAATAGGGCCGATGCCGGGTTAATTCAATAGGCGGCGGGCGCGGTCGGTCTTGACGGGCCCGGGAAAAAGTTTACCTAAGCCGCCATCTTCCGAAACAATCAGAAGGTAGGGCGCGTCGGGATCGGCGCACGAGAACCCTTGCCTTCCGGACACGAGGAATTCGGCTCCATGGCGGGCGAAAAGAAAACCGGCGGCGACAAGGGCGGACAGGCTTCGACGATCGAAGGCAGCGCCGAGGAAGTCAAAAAGAAAAAGAAAACGGGCGCTCTGGAGTTTGCGCGTCAGGTTCGCGCCGAAGCCGAAAAAGTCACCTGGACCTCCTGGAAAGAAACGCGCATCTCGACATTCATGGTTCTCGTCATGGTCGTCATCATGGCGATATTCTTTCTCCTCGTAGACCAGACGATCCGGTTTGGCGTGTGCACGATCCTTCCGATCGATTGCGCATCGCAGGGCCGCTAGGCGAAACCTTCAGCAGACGGACAAGACCATGGAATTCAAGTGGTATATCGTTCACGCTTATTCGAACTTCGAAAAGAAGGTCGCTGAAGCGATCCGCCTCGCCGCGGCGGAAAAGGGCATGTCCGATCTCATCGAAGAGGTCTTTGTGCCGACTGAAGACGTGACGGAAGTCCGTCGCGGCCGGAAGGTCACTTCCGAGCGGCGCTATCTGCCGGGTTATGTTCTGGTGAAGATGATCCTTAACGATCAGACCTATCACCTGATCAAGGAAACGCCGAAAGTGACGGGCTTCCTTGGCGCCGGCAACAAGCCGATGCCGGTCAGCCAGAAAGAAGTCGACCGGATCCGCGGCGTCGCCACCGAATCGGCGGAGCGCCCGCGCTCGACCATCACGTTCGAGATTGGCGAGAACGTGCGCGTCGTCGACGGCCCCTTCGCCTCATTTTCGGGCGTTGTCGAAGGCGTCGACGAGGATACGCAGCGCGTCAAGGTGGCGGTTTCGATCTTCGGCCGGGCGACGCCGGTCGAGCTTGAATTCGCACAGGTCGAAAAAACCTCCTGAGCGAACGAAAAAGCCGCTTACAATTCGTGATTGAGCGCCGCATTTGCGCCGCTTTTTCGTCCTGCGCTGCAACAATTCGCGTTCCTAAATGGTCCCAGTCGCAAGGGCGCTTGCGATGGCTGGCGGGCCGGGCGAACGCTTCTCTCCCCCGCGTCGTCGTTCATCCCGCCAGCGTCGCGTCAGCGTCGGTTGCGTATCACCGGCCGGCGAACAGGCGCCCTGATGTGTGTTTGTGCGACGTGTCGATAAACGCCCGCCGTTTCTCTCCCCGGCGGGCGTTTTTCCTGTCGGCTTGAACGCCGGCGAGACTCGCATTCCAATCAACAAGTTGGGTTTGATCGCACCGGCGGGGCGCCGGATAATTCACGTCAATCCGGGAAGGGACGAATCATGGCGGCAATTCTCACCAATCTGCGCAACACGGTCATAGCGGGTTCCGTCCTTGCGCTTGCGCTTGCGGTCCTTTCGCTGACGGTCTGGGGCGATCTCATCCGGCCGTTCTGGCCGTTTCTCTTCCGCTGGGCGCATGTCATCTCCGGCGTGATGTGGATCGGCCTGCTCTGGTATTTCAACTTCGTGCAGATCCCGACGATGCCGTCGATCCCTGATGAGCAGAAGCCGGCGATCGGCAAGCATATCGCGCCGGCGGCGCTGTTCTGGTTTCGCTGGGGCGCCATGTCGACGATCGTGACTGGCCTCATTCTGGCGATGCTCAACGGCTACATCGTTCCGGCTCTGACGCTTGGCCTCGCCGGCGGCACGACCGGCCAGATGATGATCGGCCTCGGCATGTGGCTTGGCGCGATCATGTGGTTCAATGTCTGGTTCATCATTTGGCCGAACCAGCAAAAGGCGCTCAACATCGCCAACCGTCACCCGGATATCGCCGCGGATGACAAGGCGAAGGCCGCGCGCACGGCCATGCTTTTTTCGCGGACCAACACGCTGCTTTCATTCCCAATGTTGTTTTGCATGGTCGCAGCGCAAAGCCTGTTCGGAATTTCCTGAGGGAAATCCGAGGTTTCATGCGGTCTGAAGGCGGGGTGGCTTACCCCGCCTTTCTTGTTTTATATTGAACGGATGCCGGGCGAGGGGTGTCTGGGCGGTCTAACGGAGGGGTTTTAAGTCATGAACTCATTGTTTGTCGGGTGCCGCGCGCCTGCGCGCTTTTTTCGGCACCTGCGTAAGGCGGTTATCGTCAGCGCGGCTTTTGCGATCACGGCCTGCGCATCGACCGGCGGACCGCTCGGCCTGTCGCGCGAGCAGGAAAAGGCGATCGGCGAACAGCAACATCCGCAAATTCTCGCCCAGTTCGGCGGCGAAGTCGAAGATGCGAAATTGCGCGCCTATGTCGACGGCGTTGCGAGACGGCTGATTGCGGCCGGCGATCATCCGAACGATCCGATTGTCGTAACGACCCTGGACAGCCCGGTCGTCAACGCCTTCGCCTTGCCGGGTCATATTTATGTGACGCGCGGTCTTCTGTCTCTGGCGAACTCGGAAGCCGAACTCGCCGGCGTTCTCGGTCACGAGCTCGGCCATGTTTACGCACGCCACACGGCGCAGCGCGTCAGCCGGTCGAACGTGACGGGCCTTGGCGCTGCGGTTGTCGGCATTCTGACCGGCAGCCAGCAGGGCATGCAGCTCGCGAGCCAGCTCGGTCAGCTATATCTGTTGAAATATTCGCGCGGCCAGGAATATGAATCCGATCTCATCGGCGTCCGCATGCTCGCGAAAGCCAACTACGATCCGACCGCGCAAGCTGATTTTCTCCAGACGCTCGGCCGCTGGACGGATATTGAAATGAAAGTCGCCGGCCAGGATTCGCGTCCGCCCGAATTCTTGTCGACGCACCCTAATTCCGCCGACCGCGTTCGCCGCGCCGCCGCCGAAGCGCAGGCCGTCGCCTCCGCCGGCGCCGTATCGTCCGATCGCAGCCGCGCGGCCTATATGAACATGATCAACGGCATGCTCTATGGCGATGATCCGATCAAGCAGGGTTTCATCCGCAACGGCAATGAGTTCATTCATCCCGGAATGCGCCTCGCCTTCACGGCGCCGTCCGAATTCCAGCTGATCAATACGCCGTCTGCGGTGGTCGGCCGTTCGCAAAGCGGCGGCCAGATGCAGTTTTCCGGCGGCGCTTCGTCTGAGACGCCGGCGGCGATTATCGAGGGACAGATTTCCCAGGGGCTTGGCGTCAATCTGGCGCCTGCGCGCAATTTCACTGTAAACGGCCGGTCCGGCGCCGTCGGCTCGGCGCGCGCGCAAACCCAGAGCGGAACGGTCGACGTTCAGGCCTTCGTTCTCTCATGGGAAGGAACGACGAAGTACATCTTCCTCTGGGTGACGCCCGCTAACGACACCAGCCGCCTTCAGCAGGGGATCAACAATACGATCGCCTCGCTTAGGACGATTGATCCGAACTCCGTGCAGGTTCCGAAAGCTGAGCGCATTAGCATCGTCAGCGCCGGGTCTCGCGACACCGCGGCGTCGCTCGCAGCGCGGACGTCTTTCAAGACGGCCAAAGAAGAGCGGTTCATCGTGATTAACGGCCTTCTCGACGCCAACGACCTCAGAGCCGGCAGCAGCGTCAAATTGGTGCGGTAGGCGCGCCGAACTGGACGCCTCGGCGATGAACCGCTAGATTCCCCTGCGGCCGCCCTATACGGGGCGGCCGCAAGTTTTTTGCGCCGAGTGAAAGATGAAACTTGACGTTCCGCTGAAAACGCTTGGGCCGGTCGATCATGTCGCCCTCAAGAACGCGGTCTGCGCAGCGACCCAGCAGGAATGGCTTGCTGAGCAGCTTCGCCAAAAGTCGTTCGACGTTCACGCCAAGACGCACTCGATCATCATGTTGTTTGTCGAAGGCTGGCCGGAGCTGAAAATTTCCAGGCACAGCGGGTGGAACACCTATTCCAGATACGCTCTGCCGGTGATGCAGGAGATTATCCGCAAGCATTATTCGATTCACGGCACGATCATCCGCGCGGTCTTCGCCAAACTTCTAGCCGGCATGTCGATCGACGAACATTTTGACGATCATCCCTCATTCGCCATCGGTCACCGCATTCACGTGCCCCTCGTCACGAATGACGAGGTCGATTTCGTCATAGCCGGCCAGCATTTCAATCTGAAGGAAGGCGTCGCCTACGAAGTCAGCAATCTCGACTTTCACTATGTCGCCAACCCGAGCCGCGAAGATCGCGTCCATATGATCTTCGACTATGTGGAAGATGGGACCCCTTCCTAGCGTTCTCGTCAGTTCCGTCGTCCGCGGCGCAGAACAGGGCGACAGTCATGGCGGGCTTTACCGCGTCGATCTTGAAAGCGGCGCGAGCGAACAGCTGCTCGACTGGAATGACGGCGGGATAAATTTTGACGGGCGCGGCGCGGATCGCGGCTTGCGCGGCATTGCGATCATCGGCGATGCGATCTTCATCGCCGCAAGCGACGAACTTTTCGTATTCGACCGCCAATTCAAGATTGTCGCGTCTTACCGAAATCCTTATCTCAAACATTGCCATGAGATCGCGGAATATCGCGGCGCCCTTTATCTGACATCGACGGGCTTCGACAGCGTGCTGCGCTTTGATCTTGCGCGACGCGAATTCAATCTCGGCATTCAATTGCGTCAACAGGACGGCGCCTATTCCGCGCGCCTTTTCAACCCGAACGCGCAAGGCGGGGCCGCGCCGTCTACCGGGTTCCATCTCAACAATGTTCATCCTAACGAATATGGCGTCTTCGTTTCCGGCCTCAGGCTCGGGGCGCTTTTGCAGGTGACGCCGAAAACGGTGTCGATCGTCGCGGAGATTCCGCTTGGAACCCACAACGCCCGCCCGTTCAAGGGCGGCGTATTGCTGAACGATACCGAGGCTGACAGCCTTGTCTGGTGGACGCCTGACCGTCATGTGGCGATCCCTGTGCCGCATTACCCCGAAAGCGAATTGACGTTCGTTGATGTCGACAAGACAGGCGTTGCGCGTCAGTCCTTCGGACGCGGACTTTGCCAATTATCCGATCTCGTTTTCGCCGGCGGATCGTCGCCGACGACCGTCTCCGTTTACGATCTCGCCGCCGGCCGACGGGTCAAGTCGATCAACCTCACCATGGATGTGCGCAACGCCGCTCACGGCATGGCGGTCTGGCCGTTCGGTTAGGATTTCGGCGGCAACGGGAAGAAGCCGCTGACCGTTTTCTTGTAGTCGGCGTATTCCGGATATTTCTTCTCCATCGACCGCTCCAGCATCGCCTTGCCCGAAACGTTGATCAGGAAATGGGTCATGACGAACGGCGACAGCATCGTCAGCCAACCCCAAGGCGATTCCAGCGCGATCAGCGTCAGGCCGGTCCAGACGGCCGCGTCGCCGAAATAATTCGGGTGGCGCGTCCATGACCAAAGGCCTTTTGTCATCAGCCGGCCCTTGTTGGCGGGATCGGCCTTGAAGCGACGAAGCTGCGCGTCGCCTAGCGCCTCGAAGGCCAGGCCCGCCGCAAATATCGCTGCGCCAAGCCAGCCGATGAACCCGAGCGGGCGGTCCTCGCCGAACTGTCCAATCTGGACGGGCAGGGAGACGAACCAGGCGATGAAACCCTGCAGGCCGAAAATCCAAACGAGACTCCAACGCGCGAAAGCCGCGTCCGTTCCTTGCCGCTCCCGCATCTTCCGGTAGCGGAAATCCTCTCCATGCCCGAGATTCCGCCGCGCGAGATGAAGGGCGAGACGCGCGGCCCAAACCGTCACAAGCGCCGTCAGAACGAAATCACGCGGCGACGCGCCGTCGATGCGCGCGTAAGTGGCGATGGCGCCGAAGGCGCATGCCGGTCCCCAGAAAATATCGATGATGCTGGCGTCCCTGATGCGGACGCTAAGCGCCCAAAGCGCAAGCAAAAGCAGCCAGAGCATGGCGAGATTAGCGACGACAACCGAAAGAATAGAGGTAAGCGACATGATTCTCCTCTCAGGGGCGGCGCGGGCGCAGGCGAACCCTATGGGTCAGGGCGATGGGAACGGTTTTCATTCTGCTGCGATTTCGCCTTAGAATGCCCAGCGCCGTTCCGTTCCGCAATGTTGAGCCGTTCATCGTGACCCTCGCGTTTTTCGCCCTTGCCGTCGCCCTTGAGGCGGCGACTGATGAGGTCGTCGTTTCGGCGACGCGGCGCGAAGCCGTAAAATCCGAAACAGCGCTGTCGATTTCGACGCTGGATAGCGATGAAATAGTGCGCATCGGCGCTGATCACCCTTCCGAGGCGCTAAACCGCAACGCAGGCGTGCTCATTCATCGCGGCAACGGTCAGGAGCATCTGACGGCGATCCGGTCGCCGGTTTTGACCGGCGGCGCCGGCGCCGGATCGTTCCTCTTTCTTGAAGACGGGGTGCCTTTGCGGGCGCCCGGCTTCGCCAATGTCAACGAGTTGCTGGAGGCGCATTCTGAGATCGCCGAGCGCATAGAAATCGTGCGCGGCCCTTCGGGCGCCGTCTACGGCGCAAACGCCATTCACGGCGTCATCAATGTGTTGACGCGCGCGCCCAGCGAAGAGCCGTATTTTCTGGCAGAAGCGAGCGTCGATACTATCGGCCGCATCAAGGCGCGCGGCGTCTATTCGGCGTCGATCGGCCGGTCCGGATTTTTGGGCGCCGTCTCAACGCTTGACGATCCGGGATTTCGCGCCGACAGCGGCGCCGACCAGCAAAAAATTTCATTGCGTCACGATTACAAAGGCGACGGCGCATCTGTTTCGACGATCCTGGCCGGTTACAATCTCAACCAGGAGACGGCGGGTTTCGTTCAGGGGATGGACGCCTATCTCGACCCCGTATTGCGGCGTTCCAATGAGAATCCGAACGCCTTTCGCGATGCGAAAGGCATTCGTCTTTTAAGCCGCGTCGATCTTGATATCGGCGAGGAGACGACGCTGTCGCTGACGCCTTTCGCGCGCTGGAACGACATGCGGTTTCGTCTGCATTTCTTTCCGTCGCAAGCGATTGAAACAAACTCGCATTGGAGCGTCGGCGCGCAGAACGCTTTCTATCTGGATCGCGGCGTCATGTCGGCGATCATCGGTGTCGATTTGGACTACACAGAAGGCGATTTGACCGAATTTCAGTCGATCCCGACAATCTTTTCCTACACGCAAGGGCTGCATTACGATTATGCGGTCAAAGCGTTCTCCGCCTCGCCTTTCATCAGCCTTTCTCTTGACCTTACGCAGCGTCTGGAAGCGACCGTTGCGGGGCGCTTCGATTATGCGCGCTACGTTTACGATAATCGAACGGCGTCAGGCGTCGTCGGCCGTTTCTTGCGCCCGGATGATCGCGCAGACGAGTATTCGACTTTCAGTCCGAAACTGTCGCTGATCTATGACATGGGTGACGCCAATGTTTATGCAAGCTATGCGCGCGGCGCGCGTCCGCCGCAGACGGCGGACCTTTATCGTCTGCAAATCAACCAGACGGACGACCCAGCTGAAGCTGAGACCATCGACGCCTTTGAGATGGGCGCGAAGGGCGTCCTCGGCGCCGTCAGTTACGACGTCGCCGGGTATTATATGTGGAAGCGCAATTTCTTCTTTCGCGACGCGGACGGATTTAATGTCAATAACGGCCGCACGCGCCATCTCGGCGCTGAAGCGGAGGTGACAGCCGCGTTGCCCGCGGGTTTTTCGCTGGACGGCAATGCAAGTTACGGACGGCACACCTATCGCTTCAATCGTGTGATCACAAATGCGGCGCAGGCGAGCGAGGCAATTTCATCCGGCGATGATGTCGACACCGCGCCGCGATGGCTCGCCGGGCTGCGTGGGCGCTGGGCGCGAGAAAATTTTCCTTTAACCGTCGAACTGGAATGGTTCTATGTCGGAAGGTATTTTACGGACGCTGCAAACAGCGCTACTTATCCCGGTCATTCTCTCGTCCACCTCCGCGGCGACTTGCGAATCTCGGAAAGGCTGACGGCGAACTTTGCGTTACGCAACGTGTTCGACAAGGCCTATGCCGAACGGGCGGATTTCGCTTTCGGGTCGGAGCGGTATTTCCCTGGCGAGGGTAGAGTTGCGTCTTTTGGGCTGAGGATCGAATAGTGCGTAAATCAAAAAGTGAATCGTTGACGGCGCCTGAATTCGGGACGCCGATGGAGCCGGCGCATCCCTCCGTCGAAGCGCGTCGGATGCTGGCGCTTCGGCGTTCAACGTCTGCGGATCGGATGACGGAGCCGGGACCGAACGATGATGCGCTCGCCGCGATGCTTCAGATCGCGGCGCGCGTGCCTGATCATCGACGCCTCTTTCCCTTTCGTTTCGTCGTCATGCGGGGCGACGCGCGCCTGCGCGCCGGTGAAATTCTAGCGGCGAAATTGCATCAGGATAATCCGGCGGCGGCGGAAGCGCGGCTTGATGTCGAGCGCCAGCGTTTCGCGCGGGCGCCGGTCGTCGTCATGGTCGTCGCGCGCGTTACGCCGGAACATAAAACCCCTGAATGGGAACAAGTTCTGACCGTCGGCGCCGTCTGCCAGAATCTGCTGCTCGCCGCATCCGCTTTCGGCTTTGCGGCCTGTTGGATTACCGAATGGTGCGCTTATGATTCGACGGTGGTAAAAGCGTTCGGCGTCCGCCCGGGCGAAAAGATCGCCGGGTTCATCTATATTGGGACGGCGTCAGAAGCGCCAAAGGAACGTCTGCGGCCCAGAATGGATGAGATTGTCAGCGAGTACGCGCCCGGCGATTGACTAAAAAGTGATCGCAAGGGCGCAGCCTCTTCGGGACTGGCGCATTATCGTATAATGTATCCTAGATTTCCACCGCCGCCGTCGCACAGGAGAGGGATGATGCGCAAAGGATTGATTGCCGCCGCCGCTATGGGGCTTGCTGCTTGCGGAAACTCCGAGACAAGCGCGCCGACCGCTTCGTCGCCTCCCGCCGCATCGCAGCCGGCGGCGAGCGAACAGGCGGCTCAGGCGGAAGAGGCGGTCGACCGTTCGGCGGCGCCGGCGGGCGTTTATGCAAACGATCCAAAGCACGCCTATATTTATTTCTCCTATGATCATATGGGCTATTCGCGTCCGACTGTGAGGTGGCGGACATGGAACGCGGAGCTGGACTGGAATCCGGATGCGCCGGAACAATCAAGCGTCGAAGCGACAATCGACGTCAGCTCGATTGATTCAGGCGTCGATGCGCTTGACGATCATTTGCGTTCGCCGGACTTCTTTGAGGCGGAGACCTATCCGACAATTTCTTTCACAAGCACCGGCATGGAATTGACCGGGCCGAACACGGGAAAAATGACCGGCGATCTGACGATCAAGGACGTAACGAAGCCGATCACGCTTGATGTCAGGATCAACCGCGCGGCCGATGACGGTTTCGCCAAAGCCTACAAGCTCGGCTTTTCCGCGACCGGAAAACTCAACCGCTCCGATTACGATGCCGGACTATATGTCCCGATGGTCGGGGACGAGGTCCAGATCTCGATTGAATCCGAATTTCTGATGCCGAAAGAAGAAACCGAGCAATGAGCGCCGCGCCTTCAGAGCGTTACGCTTCAATCGCCATTGCGCTTCACTGGCTCATCGCCGTCATGGTGGTCGGACAGCTCGCCGGCGGTTTTTACATGCACAAGCTGCCTGACGCGCAGGCGGACCTGAAATTCGAACTGTATCAATGGCACAAATCCTTCGGCGTCACGATTTTGTTCCTGACTTTCGTACGTCTCGGTTGGCGGTTGACGCACCCCGTTCCCGCTTTGCCTGACGGCATGACCGTTTGGGAAAAGGCGGCGGCGCGCGGCGCGCATTTGGGCTTTTATGCGCTTCTCATCGCCCTGCCGCTGGTCGGATGGCTTGTCGTCTCATCCTCGCCGCTCGCCGACAGCGTGCCGACCTATCTCTTCGGCGTCCTGCCCTGGCCGCATCTTCCTTTCTTCGAAGGCGTCGCTGACCGCAAAGCGCTGTCGCACGAGATCGCCGAGATTCACGAATATCTCGCTTTCGCCATGATCGGCCTCATCGGTTTGCATGTCGCCGCCGCGCTGAAGCATCACTTCGTCAACAAGGACGGCGTTCTTGGACGGATGCTGCCCTTCGTGAAGGGCTGACGTCATGAGGATTGTCGCCGCTGTCGCAGCCGTTGCGTTTTTCGCCGCCTGCGGATCGAAGGCGGACGAGACGCTCTCAACCGACAATTCAGGCGGCTGGACGATGGATGAAACCGCAAGCCGGCTTGAGTTCACCGCAACCCAGACCGGAAAGGCGTTCAGCGGCTCGTTTGAGGAATTCGACGCCTCAATCGTTTTCGATCCCGACAATCTTGAAACGGCGACAATTTCGGTCGTTATAAAAACCGCCTCGGCGCGCACCGGCGACCGTCAGAGGGACGGCGCCTTGCCGACAAATGACTGGTTCGCCGCCAAGGCGTTTCCGGAGGCGACGTTCAGCGCCGATGAAGTCGTCCGCGTCGATGAGGGTCGCTATGAAGCGCGCGGCGCCTTGACGATTCGCGGAACGAGCCGGCCTCTCAGCCTGCCTTTCACGCTCGCGATCGACGGCGACAGGGCGGTCGCAGACGGCGAAACGACCCTGGTGAGGACGGATTTCGGCGTCGGGCAGGGCGAATTTGCGACTGACGAATGGGTCGGATTTGACGTTTCGGTTGCGTTTCATCTCGAAGCGACCCGTTAGGGGGGAAACCCATGCGTCGGCAGGCCGGGTTTCGCGCGGCCGCAGTGATCGCTAGATTGACCTGCATTCTTGCATGACCGACAGGCCGGCCCCACATGCGGCGGCTGGGCGTGCGTCAGGAAGGGTTCGAATATGCGTCTTTTTGTGTTGGCGGTCTTGGCCGGATTTGCGGCGGGCGCTGCGGCCGCGCAGGCGCCGCAGGCGTCGCGCCCGCCGGCGGCGGAAATGAAAGGCGACGCGATCGCAACGGCGCCGCGCAAAGCCCCTGAGACCATGGCCGACGTTAAAATGTCGTTCGCGCCGATCGTCGAGGACGCGGCGCCCGCGGTCGTCAATGTCTATACGAGCAGGGTCGTCCAGCGCTCGACGGGCGACCCTTTCTTCGATCGCTTTTTCGGGGTCGGCCCGCAGCAGCAGAATTCGCTCGGTTCCGGCGTCATTGTCAGTCGCGACGGCGTCATCGTCACCAACAATCACGTCGTCGAGAACATGCAGGAGATCAAGGTCGTCCTGTCCGACCGACGCGAGTTCGAAGCGCGCGTTCTCCTGACCGATCCGCAATCCGATCTTGCGGTGTTAAGGATCGACGCCGGCGAGCCCTTGCCGTTCCTTGAATTCGCCAATTCCGACGCGGCCGAGGTCGGCGATATCGTGCTCGCGATCGGCAATCCGTTCGGGGTCGGCCAGACGGTGACGAGCGGCATCATCTCGGCGCTGGCGCGCACCGCCGTTTCGATCTCGGACTATCAGTTCTTCATTCAGACGGATGCGGCCATCAATCCCGGCAATTCCGGCGGCGCGCTCATTGATGTCGAAGGCAAGCTGCTCGGCGTCAATACGGCGATCTTTTCGCGCTCCGGCGGTTCGAATGGGATCGGGTTCGCCATTCCGGCGCGCCTCGTTCAACAAGTGCTGGCGACTGCGACGAAAGGCGTTGCGCTGCATCGCCCCTGGGTCGGCGCGACGACGGAAACGGTGACGACCGATCTCGCCAAAGCCTTGAAGCTCGACCGCCCGATCGGCGCGATTGTCGGCGATATTTATCCGCTCGGCCCGCTGGCGCGCGCGGGCGTCAAACAGGGCGACGTCATCGTATCGATCGACGGCCAGCCGGTTTTCGACGCTGAGACCTTGCGTTATCGCGTCGGCGTTCAAAATCCCGGCGACCGGGCGACGCTGGAATATATTCGCGACGGCCAGCGCATGAAGGCGGAGATGATATTCTCCCTGCCGCCGGAAACGCCGACGCGCGATGAGCGCACGCTCGCCGGCTCACACCCCCTTAACGGCGTGACGATCGCCAACCTGTCGCCGCGTTTCAACGAAGAGCTCGGCCTTAACCCGCTTCTGACCGGCGTTGTCGTCACAGAGGTGGCGCAAGGAAGCTTCGCCTATCGCTCGCGCCTGCGTCGGGGCTTCCGCGTGCTCGCCGTCAACGGCGTCAAGGTTTCGACGACGTCGGACCTGCAACGCGAAATCGCCAAGCCGTCGACCGGCTGGACAATCGATGTCGATCGCGGCGACCGGATCATCGCCTGGCGCGTCGGCCGGTAAGGGTTGATGAGCGATCTCTTCGACGCGGCGGGTTTTGATCAGGACGCCCCGCGGCCGCTTGCGGACAGGCTTCGCCCCAAAACGCTCGATGAGGTCGTCGGTCAGGATCATCTGCTTTCGAAGGGCGCGCCGCTTCGCCGAATGATCGAGGCGGGGCGTTTTTCCTCCATCATCCTCTGGGGGCCGCCGGGCGTCGGCAAAACGACGATCGCACGGCTCATCGCCAAGGAGACGACGCTCGATTTCGAACAGATTTCGGCGGTCTTTTCAGGCGTCGCCGATCTTCGCAAGGTTTTCGACCGCGCCGCCGCACGGCGAAAGGTCGGCAAGGGAACGTTGCTCTTCGTCGATGAAATTCATCGCTTCAACAGGGCGCAACAGGACGCCTTTCTGCCGCACCTTGAATCGGGTCTGATCACGCTGGTCGGCGCGACGACCGAAAACCCGTCTTTCGAACTTAATCCCGCGCTCTTGTCGCGCGCCCAGGTCTTTACGTTGAATCGCCTCGATGCGTCCGCGATCGAGAAACTGCTGAAGCGCGCTGAGACCCATGCGGGCCGCGCATTGCCGCTGACGGATGACGCCCGCGCGGCGCTGATAGCAATGGCGGACGGCGATGGACGATTTGCGCTCAATCTCGCCGAAGAAGTGCTCGCCGAATCTGAAAACGAAGCGATCGACGTCGCAATCCTGTCAAGGATCGTTCAGCGGCGCGCGCCGGTGTACGATAAGGCGCAGGAGTCGCATTACAATCTCGCGAGCGCGCTTCAAAAATCCATTCGCGGATCGGATGTCGACGCAGCGCTTTACTGGGCGGCGCGGATGATCGTCGGCGGCGAAGATCCGCGTTTTGTGCTGCGACGGCTCATCGTCATCGCGTCGGAGGATGTCGGCAACGCCGATCCGCATGCTTTGCCGCTCGCCATCGCCGCGCGCGACGCCTATGAATTTCTCGGCCAGCCGGAAGGCGAAATCGCCATCGGCCAGCTTGTCGCCTATTTGGCGACGGCGCCGAAATCCAACCGTTCCTACGCCGCTTTTCACATGGCGAAGGCCGCCGCGCGCGAGTCGGGCTCTCTCATGCCGCCGATGCACGCGCTGAACGCGCCGACGAAACTCATGAAAGAACTCGGCTATCATGAGGGATATCAATACGATCATGACTCCGATGACGCCTTCGCCGGATCGGATTATTTTCCGCCTGATATGGAGCGGCGGCGATTTTACGAACCCCGCGAGACGGGCTTTGAACGCGAAATTATCAAGCGCCTCGAATTTTGGGATAAAAAGCGCAAGCCGCGCGACGGTGAAAAATGATCGGCGAAGCGATTGTCGCGAACAAGGCGCTGATCGGCGCCGGCGTTTTCGCTGCGCTGTTCGTCGGCGAACGCCTGCGCGCCGC
>CALAZI010000067.1 GCA_937895955.1 uncultured Alphaproteobacteria bacterium
CGACCGGCGGGAGTTTAGGCGGTCCGGAAGCGCCAGCCAATGAAAAATTGGCGAAAACCGGCCAAAGCCGTCTCACTTTCAACTAGCGGCTCATGCGGCCTTATTCGCCCGCCTGCAGCTCCCGGTAGTCAAAATAAAGCTGTAAAGCCAATGCGGTAATCGGCGTAAATCGTCGAAAATTTCGCGCAAAATCATTCTCGCGCAAGCGAACAAGTCTGCCCTCTTCGCTAATGCGCCGCCGATCAAGCCTTTCCGGATCGAAATCATCGACAATGAAAAGATGGCCGACAGCGACATCGCCCTTGTTGTCAAAAGTCTTGATCGCCGCCACGCGCGCCAGTTCGCCGTGACCGAGGCGCACGCCGGTTTCCTCTTCTATTTCGCGTATGGCGCATTCTTCGGGCGTCTCATCTCCCTCGCGATGACCGCCGAACATGGCGATGCGTCCGAAATACAATTTGTCGCGACGAATCCTCTTTTGCAGCAAAAAGCGTCCCTTCGGGCCCGCCTCGCGAAAAAGAACAGCCGTGTACGCGCCGGGCGGTTCGCTTTCGGCGACCAGCGCAGCGGCGCGCTCGACTCTCTCATTGAACAGGAATTGCAAGATCGATCGAAACACGGCCGGTCAGTTCCTTTTGACCAGCGGCGTGAACGATATCGCGCCGAAAGCGAAAGTCAGCCAGCCCCAAAAGCCGACAAAACGAAATAACCATTCGAGATACCGATTTGTCGACATCCAGTATGCGGTCTGCGGCGTATCCAAAATCGGAAGAAACGTATCAAATGCGAACGTCATCGGCTCAAACGACAGATATTCGCGAGTCGCGGGCTCTCCTGAGAACTCCCCCCCGGACAACAGCGATAATAGCCCGCATTCCCACCCCCAAACCCCAAGGATGAAAGCGACGGCGATTCCTGCGAATGCGTGCAGGAGCGCACGATAAGGTTTAAAACCGTAGCCTATGAAAACTCCAATAAAAAACGTCCAGACCAAATTAAAGAAACCGCCGCTTGTCGGTTGCAAGGCGAATTGCTCTCTCTCCCATTTAAAGAATCTTTTTTCACGCCTGTACCTTAGTTCGCGCGCCGCATCTTCCTGCCCTTCCTGCTCCAACACGTTCGACGCGATCGTCCACGGCCCGGTGTCGAAAGGCGCGGCGCGGGCGCAGACGCAATGTGCGACGCGCAAGCGCCGAGTGCCGCAACACTCGCTGCCGTGACGGCCGGTAAAGGGTTCATTTTTTCCAAGCAGATCATCCCATTCCTGGGGGTTGAATGTCGATTCTTCGAGCCGTTTATAGGTGAACCCTTTCAAGGTTATCTGGCGATCGCCGATGTCGAAAATTTTCCATTGAAGCGCTTCCTTCTTATCCGTCGGTCGGCCGATTTCAAAAATTTCTGCATTGGATTGAAACACGACAATTCTCGACGAAATAACGCCGCTTGATGGCGAAATCTTCGCATCAAGAGACCAACCGTCTGCGTCATCGCGTTTGGACGACGATGTCTCCACCGGCCGATTCCTTGCGCTCGGTTTGAATTTTACCGTCCCGGCACGATCGCTGCGCGCAAATCTCTTCAGAACAAGCTTGCCTTCAACCGAACAATTATAGATTGAGAGGCTATTGAAATAGCTGTGATTGAACCCGCCGAAAAAGCCGTTTTCGCATCTGAAATCGCCGCCGACTCGTGTTGAATGAACCAAAACGGATCCAGACGTCGCCTCAAAATATTCTATGCTCTGAACGCCGTTGCCATTCAGCAAATATCGTGAAAATCGCAGATCGCCGCCAATTTTCGCTCCCCGTATCTCAAGCGCTATGCCTCGCAAACTTTTTCGATCGTTGGTCTGGTCGACGCCATGAACAGACAGCCCGCTTAGATCGAGCCGCCCGCCTGTCGACACGCCGCTGAAGTCGACGTCCCCATCGGAGACTTCGAGACGTGTCGGCCCGTGATCGCCGCCGATGGCGATGTCGCCGCCGATTTTTCCGTTTCGGACGCTCAAACCTTTTGGAATTTTAAGATCGCGAAGCGACATCGAGCCGCCGATGTCACAATCATCAAGCTCCAGCCGATCGAATCCAGTCAGGTTCTCTAGGACGAGATTGCCGCGAACAATCAGCCGGCTCGCCGACAGCTTTGCACTGTCTTTAACGAGGGTTGCGAACTCATCGCTTTCAGTGTCTTCGATGATTTCTTTTTCCGGATCAGCGAACTTAGCGCGCAGGTTGTGCGACGCCGGAGAAACCGCGCCGGCGCGCCCCATCTTTCTGACATTCTGCATGATAAGGGACGCAAACCCCGCGCCTTCGAGATTGATGCAGCCTTCAATCTCGATGTCATTGAGAATGACGTCGGCCTCGAGAAGCAATCCGCTCCAGTCGAGCCGACCGACAATCCTGAGGCGGCCGGCGCCATTGAGAATGAAAGGCGTTTCAGGTTGACCTGACGAGCGCGCATTTCGCGCTTCCAACAGTGAGCGGATAAATGAAGCGCGAATTTCCTGGATGGCGCCGCGGCGCGGCCGCCACGCATCGCCGGCGCTGAATGCGCGCGCAATCTCATCCTCAACGCTGGCGAATCTCGCCGATACGAATTTTCCCCTCATCCCCACTCCCCCGCGAGTGCGTCGGGGGAGAGTTGTCTAACGATCCTGGAAAATCAAGCCGCCTACACGTCAAGCTCGGCCGTCAGGGCGTTTTCCTGAATGAATTCGCGGCGCGGCTCGACGATCTCGCCCATCAGCTTGGAGAAAATGTCGTCCGCGTCGTCGGCTTCCTTGATCCTCACCTGCAAGAGCACGCGCGCGGCCGGGTCAAGCGTCGTTTCCCAAAGCTGGTTCGGGTTCATTTCGCCGAGACCTTTGTAGCGCTGGATCGCGACGCCCTTCTCGCCGGCGGCGCGCGCCGCGCGCAAGAGACTGTTCGGCCCGGTCACGCGCTCGCGTTGGTCCTTGCGCGCCCAGATTGCGGGATTGGCGAAGATGTCGGCCAGCTCGTTCATCGCTTCCTGCGTGCGGCGAGCATCGCCCGACATCAACACGTCGCGCGTCAGCGCATGGCGCTCGCGAACGCCGCGCAATTCGCGTTCGAAGACATAGCCGCCCTCGCCGTCGATCGCGCCTGTCCAGCCGCGTTCGAATTCATCGGCGATGAGATTGAGCCGCTCCGCCGCGCGGTCGGCGAGCGCCTGCGCCTTTTCGGCGTCGGCCGGCGCTTCATGCAGCGCGCGCGCGAGCGCGGCCTGCACGATGATGTCGCGCGAAAAACGCTGCGGGAATTCGTCGATCGCCTCGCGCACCTTCCTCGCCTTGGCGATGATGTCGGCGAGATCGGCGCCGGCGATCGTCTCGCCCGAGGCGAGCGCAAGCTGCGCGTCGGAAGCGCCTTCGGAATAAAGATAATCCTCAAGCTCGCGATCATCGAGCACATATTGCTCGGACTTGCCGCGAGTGATCTTGTAGAGCGGCGGCTGCGCGATATAGAGGCATCCGCGCGAAATGATCTCCGGCATCTGGCGGAAGAAGAACGTCAAGAGAAGCGTCCTGATATGCGCGCCGTCGACATCGGCGTCGGTCATGATGACGATCTTGTGGTAGCGAAGCTTGTCGGCGTTGAAATCGTCGCGCCCGATGCCGGTGCCGAGCGCGGTGATGAGGGTGCCGATTTCCTGGCTTGAAAGCATCTTGTCGAAACGCGCGCGCTCGACATTCAAAATCTTGCCGCGCAGCGGCAGCACCGCCTGGTTTTCGCGGTTGCGCGCCTGTTTCGCCGAACCGCCCGCCGAATCGCCCTCGACGATGAAAAGCTCCGACTTCGCCGGATCGCGCTCCTGGCAGTCGGCGAGCTTGCCGGGCAGCGAGGAGACGTCGAGCGCGGATTTGCGCCGCGTCAGTTCGCGCGCCTTGCGCGCCGCTTCGCGCGCCATCGCCGCCTCGACGATCTTGCCGACGACTTTTCGCGCCTCGCCCGGATTTTCCTCGAACCATTCGCCGATCTTTTCGGCGACGACGCCTTCGACGACCGGGCGCACTTCGGACGAGACGAGCTTGTCTTTCGTCTGCGAGGAGAATTTGGGGTCCGGCACTTTCACCGACAGGATGCAGGTCAATCCCTCGCGGGCGTCATCGCCGGTGAGCGAGATTTTCTCTTTCTTGGCGATGCCGGATTCGGCCGCGTAATTGTTGATGATGCGCGTCAGCGCGGCGCGATAGCCCGCAAGGTGCGTGCCGCCGTCGCGCTGCGGGATGTTGTTGGTGAAGCACAGCACCTTTTCGTGATAGCTGTCGTTCCACCACATCGCGACATCGACGGTGACGCCGTCGCGCTCCGTCGAAAAGGCGATCGGCGCGTCGATAAGCGGCGTTTTCGACTTGTCGAGATAACGCGCATAGGCGACGAGGCCGCCCTCGTAATAGAGTTTTTCCTCGCGCTTCTCGACATGGCGCGCATCCTTGAGGCGGATCGACACGCCGGAATTGAGGAAGGCGAGTTCGCGCAGGCGATGCTCGAGCGTGTCGAAATCAAACTCGGTGCCGGTGAAAATCTTGTCGGACGGCAGGAACGTCACTTCCGTTCCGGTGTCTTGCGTCTCGCCGACGATTTTCAGCGGCGCTTCGGGAACGCCCATGCGAAACCGCATGTAATGCTCCTTGCCGCCGCGCTTGATCCTGAGGTCGAGCCATTCGGAAAGCGCGTTGACGACGGAGACGCCGACGCCGTGCAGGCCGCCCGAGACCTTGTACGAATTCTGGTCGAATTTTCCGCCGGCGTGGAGCTGCGTCATGATGACTTCAGCCGCCGAAACGCCTTCCGTCGGATGAATGTCCGTCGGCACGCCGCGACCATTATCCCTGACCGTGACCGAGCCGTCCTCGTTCAGGCGGACTTCGATGTCGTCGCAGAAACCGGCGAGCGCCTCATCGATCGCGTTGTCGACGACTTCATAGACCATGTGATGCAGGCCCGATCCGTCATCGGTGTCGCCGATATACATGCCGGGGCGCTTTCTGACGGCGTCAAGGCCTTTCAGAACCTTGATCGAGTCGGCGCCGTAGCCGTCCGAGCCTTCTTTTTTCGCGGCGGGATTCGCCATGGTTTTTCTTCCTGATGCTAGCCGATTTCCGAAACGCCGCCGGCTTTCACGTCAAACGCCTGGGCGCGAGATCCCCAGGAGCTGAAAAGCGAGGCGTCGGTGCCGGTCATGAAACACTGGAATTGAAGATCGTCGAGAATGTCGAAAAGCGCGGCGCGGCGGTCTTCATCGAGATGCGCCGCGATTTCATCGAGCAGAAGAATTAAAGGCGCGCCGTCGCCTTTCAGGGACAGCGCGCGCGCATTGGCGAGAACGAGGCCGATCAGAAGCGCCTTTTGCTCGCCGGTCGAACAGAGCCGCGCCGGGCGGCCCTTCGCGCGATGCGCAACGAGCATGTCGCTGCGATGCGGACCGATGAGCGCGCGCCCCGCCTCCGCATCGATGCGGCGGTTCGATTTCAATCGCGCCAGGAACTCTTCCTCAACCTCTGCGGCGGGCTGATAGGCGAGCGCCGCCTCGATGTCGCCCTCAAGCGCGATGTCGGCGGCGGGAAAGGCGGCGTCTTCATCTTCAACGGCGGCGGCGAGAAGCGCGCCCGCCATGTCGCGGCGCGCGGCGGCGAGCGCGACGCCCGCTTCGGCCATTTGCAGTTCAAGCGCGGCGAGCCACGCCTCGTCGCGGCTGCGCTCATCAAGCAGCCGCTGGCGCTGGCGCATCGCCGTTTCGTAAGAGGACGAAACGCGCGCGATCGCCGGATCGAGCGCCATCGCCATGCGGTCGAGAAAACGCCGGCGTTCGCCCGCGCCTTCCAGGAACAGGCGGTCCTGCGCCGGGGTCAGCCAGACGAGACGCAGATGATCGGCGAAGGCGGACGGGCCCGACGCCGTCCCGCCGTCGATGCGGCAGCGGCGCCGGTCGGCGTCGCGCGCGCCGTCGGCGCCGACGCCGAGCGCGATTTCATCGCCCGCCGTTTCAAGCCGGATTGAAACCGCCCAGCCGCCGTCGCCGTCAAGCCGCGGCAATTCCTCAAGCCGCGCATGACGCAGCCCGCGCCCCGGCCCGAGAAGCGAAATCGCTTCCAGCGCATTCGTCTTGCCGGCGCCGTTCGGCCCAGACAGCGCGACGGGGCGCCCGTCAAGCGCAAGATCGAGCCGCTCATAGCTGCGGAAATCGGCGAGCGTCAGTCGGCGAATGCGCGCGCGCGGCGACGCTGCAACGCCGCTCCACGCCGCGTCGTCGTCCAGCTTGCGGATCGCCGATGGTGTCGCCATTTGTTCCGGTCTTCAGACGCGCAGCGGCATCAGCACGTAAAGCGCGCGCGGATCGTCTTCGTCAGTCACAACGCTCGGGCTCGCGGGATCCGCGAGGCGGAAAGTCATCGACGCGCCTTCAATCTGGCCGGCGATGTCGAGGAGGTAGCGCGCGTTAAAACCGATCTCGAGCGGATCGCCGCTGTAATCGACCGACAATTCCTCAAGCGCGCTTCCGGCTTCCGGATTGTTGACCGTGAGGCGCAGGCGGTCGTTCTCGATCGCCATCTTGATCGAGCGCGTGCGGTCGGCCGAAATCGTCGCGACGCGATCGACGGCTTGCGCGAAATCTTTCGTTTCGGCGTTGAGAACGTTCGAATTGCCTTTCGGAATGACGCGCTCGTAATCGGGGAAAGAGCCGTCGATCAGCTTCGAGGTCAGATGACCGGCGCCGAAGCCGAAGCGGATTTTCGTCTCCGAGACCGAAATATCGACCGTTTCGTCGGCGTCGGCGAGCAGGCGCCCGATTTCGGCGACCGCCTTTCTCGGCACGATGACGCCGGGCATTTTCTCCGCGCCCGACGGCAAAGGCGCTTCAAGGCGCGCAAGACGATGGCCGTCGGTCGCGGCGGCGCGCAGGAGCTTCTGCGAGCCGTCATTGACGGCGTGCAGATAGACGCCGTTCAGATAATAGCGCGTTTCCTCCTGCGACATCGCGAAGCGCGCCTTGTCGAACAGGCGCGCAAGGTCCTGCGTCGACATGGTGAAGCGCACGTCAAGATCGCTCGTCGTCAATGTCGGGAAGTCTTCTTCCGGAAGAACGGCGAGCGCGAATTGCGAGCGCCCGGCCGACACCTGAAGCCGGCCTTCATCGGGCTGAAGGTCGAGACGCACCTGCGCGCCTTCCGGCAGGCGGCGCACGATTTCATAAAGCGTCAGCGCGGAAACCGTCGTCGATCCTTTTCGCGCGACATCGGCCGGCGCGGTTTCCGAAATCTCGATATCGAGATCGGTCGCGGTTAGCATCAGGGCGCCGCCGTCGGCCTGCAGCAGCACGTTTGAAAGAATGGGAATGGTGTTTCTGCGCTCGACGACGCTTTGAACATGGCCCAACGCCTTCACGAGGGCCGACCGTTCGATAGTAACCTTCATGCTGCCGCGCTCTTTCAAAATCTGGCGGCGGCGCGAAAGCGAAGCGCCCTTTTCAGCGCTCTTTTCCGTGCCGCCGGATGCGTGAAGCAGGCGCAGATCGGGAGGCTGGCGCAAGCCGCCCGGACCCCCGAAATCCGCCCGCGGAATCGATGCCGGATTATAGGCTGAAACCGCCGCGAAAGGCCAGCGCAAGCGGCCTTTCGGCGGCCGTCAAAAGGCTTGTTCAAGCCTTTGATTTGACGAGGTCTTCAGCGTCGAATTCAGCCCCGATCGCGACCTTGATCGCGGTGACGCCCGCCTTGAACGCCTTGTCGCGCACAATGAGCGCCTCGGCGCGGTTGAAAGAGGACATGGCGGTCGTGTGATCGCGGCCCAAAACCCGCGCGATTCGCGGATAGCTCTCCGCGAGAACCGTGCGCGCGACATAGACGAAGGCGTGGCGCGCGCGGGCGATCCGCTGCGGCTGGGCGCGGCCGCGGATTTCCTCGCCGCTGAGATCAAAGGCGACGGCGGCCGCGTCGAGCGTCTCATCGAGCGTCGCCTTGCGGCGGCGTTCGCCGAGCCGCGCCTGCAAGGCGGCCATCGCCTCGTTCGGACCGATCTCGACCGGCTTGTCCTTGAACATGAGGGCGAGCTGTTTGAACGCGCCGAGACATTCGCGCATCGACGAAGAGAAAAGCCTGGCGATGAGATCGAGAGCCTCGTCGGCGATGCGACACTGGAGATCAGCGCCGTCGCGATGCTTGGCGAGCACTTCGCGGCGCAGTCTTTCGCCGCCCGGCGCGACGCGCACCGCGAGCCCGCCGGCGAGACGATCGGTCAGGCGTTCGTTAATCCCGGCCTTGGCGAGCGCGGCGGGCGGCAATTCGCCGGCGACGAGCAATTGACGGCCCGCGCTGACAATGGCGTTCATCAGATTCAGCACTTCATCCAGCGTGCGCTTCTTGCCGGCGAGCAAATGAATGTCGTCGATCATGACGATGTCATGCGCGAGAAAGTCGCGCTGCAGATCCATCGTCGAATTCGACAACAGCGCGCCGACGCAGCCGTTCTGCACATTGTTGTGCGTCAGATAGGCGCAGCGGCCGCCCGGAAAGCGGCGCGTCCACTCATTGCCGCAAGCCTGAAGCAGATGCGACTTGCCGACGCCCGACGGCCCGAACAGATAGATGATCTCGCGCGGCGCGCCGTCGAGAAAAATCTGGCGCGCGGCGGCCGCGGCGACTTCGTTCGTCTCGTCGACCGCAAACGTCTCGAACGTCAGGCGCGGATCAAGCGGCGTTGCAATCTCATCGAGCGTCGGGGCCCAGCGCTCGGCGCGCGCGGCGACGCCGTTAAGGCCGATTTTGGCCGGCATGGCCTCTTTCGCGCCCCGCGCCGGCGCCATCGCGGCGACCTTGGCGGCGCCGGCGCTTAACGCATCGCGCTTGATGAAAAGCAGCCGGTTGATCGGATAAATCTCCTCGCTCCACGCGCGCAGGAGACCGGGCTTGAACTGCTGATCGAGACGGTCGCGGCGCAAATCGGATTCCGTCGACAACGTCACCGTGCCGTCGCAGGCGTCATCCAGCAAAAGATCGGAGAACCAGGATTTGTAAACCGCTGCGCCGTATCTCTTGATCAGCGTCTCGCGAAAAAGGGTGAAACTCTCTTCCGCAGAAGAGGCTTTTTCGGACTTCATTGATGTTCGCCCCGAGTCTTAGATGCCGCCAACAGCGAAACAGCGCGCAAGAACAAACGTCGCTGGCCGCCCGCCACACGATAAAAGAATGCCGCCCGACCGCCAGGCGGCGCTCTATGCGCTTAAGGAGCCGTTTTCAAAAACGACCGTTTGAGAATGAAAGAAACCGCGTGCGCGCCGTTGACCAATTGACTTCCCCAATCAGCAAATGACCGGCGCATGAGCAGCCCCTCAATTCATCGACGCCGAAGCGCCTTTGGATTTCAGCAATCCGCGAAAGAACTCGCGGAACGATTTGACAAAACACAAACCTGAATGACGAAACGCAGAAATCGAAAAATCGTCCGTGTCCGTCGTAATGTGCTTTTGATCCTAGCTCCGCAGTTCTCTCGTGTAAATAGATTGAACTTCGAATTTTCACTCTTTTTTGGCGAATGCGCGCATTGACAATTCACGCCTTGCGCCAAAACAAAAACTTAGCGTTTACGCCGACAATAGAAGTGGAAAAAACTTTAGATGCGCAAGCGTTGCATCAGGCAAACCGTGCGCCCTCATGCGATGCGATGCAAGCCTCTTTCGCATTGCGCCGCGCAAAAAAAATTCGGCCTCGCGTTTGTTTGCGCGAGGCCGAAAATCAAACCTGAATTCTCAATGCCTTAGGCGGTGATCGCTTTCACCCGCGCGGAAAGACGCGAAATCTTGCGCGCGACCGTCGCCTTGTGCGCAACGCCCTTGGTGACGGCGCGGTGAAGTTCGGGCTGCGCTTGTTTGAGCGCGGCCGCGGCGGCGGCCTTGTCGCCGGCGGCGATCGCTTCTTCGACCTTGCGCACGAAGGTGCGCACGCGCGAACGGCGCGCTTTGTTCGCTTCGGTGCGGCGCGCGATCTTGCGCACCATCTTTTTCGCCGACGACGTATTCGCCATGGATCCTGCTTCCGCTCGGCCGCCAAAGCGGCCAAAATCAATGATTAACCCAACCGGCTCGCCGCCAGGGGCGAGCGATGAGGCGCGGCTTATAGACCTGCGATCCGGGCCCGTCAACGCAGGCGCAGCAAGCTTTTCGGCCGCCCTTCCCGCCTATCGCTGGCAGCCCCCGCAATAGAAGGTCGAGCGGCCGGACTGAACGATGCGCCGGACCGGACGGGCGCAGCGCGGACAGGGCTCGCCCTCGCGGTCGTAGACGCGGAACCGATGCTGGAAATAGCCGAGCGAGCCGTCGGCGGCGGCGAAATCTTTCAGGGACGAACCGCCCGCCGCGATGGCGTCGGTCAGGGTGGCCCGGATCGCCCGCCAAAGGGTCTCGACGCGCCCGGCCCCCAGCGTCGCGGCGGCGCGTCGCGGCGATATCCCGGCCTCGAAAAGCGCCTCGCAGGCGTAGATGTTGCCGACGCCGGCGATGAGTTTCTGGTCAAGCAGCGCCGCCTTCATCGGCGTCCTGCGGCCCTTGAGCGCCGCGGCCAAGCTCTTGGCCGTGAAACCGCTTTCCAGCGGTTCTGGACCCATTCCAAGAAAATGCCTTGATCGTTCGATCGTCGCGCTCGGCGCAAGGTCCATGAAGCCGAAGCGTCGCGGATCATTGAAGACGATGCGCGCGCGGCCCTGCGGCCCGCGCATGAAAAACTCGACATGATCATGCGCGGCGTGCGGCTGCGGCGCATGATGAAAAGCGCCGGGGCGCGCATCATTCCCGTCGCGCTCGATCGTGAACCGCCCCGACATGCCGAGATGCATGATGAGGCTCTCGCCGGAAGAGAGCGGCGCGACGAGATATTTCCCGCGGCGCGCAAGGCGGTCGACGCGCGCGCCCTCAAGCCGTCCGGCGAACCCGGCAGGCAGATCGAAGCGCAGGTCATTGCGCCGAGCGAGGACGCGCTCAAAGGCTGCGCCTTCCATCGACGGCGCAAGACCCCGACGCACGGTTTCGACTTCGGGAAGTTCAGGCATGGCGCTTCCTTATTTCCCATTGACGCGCGCGTACAGCCGATGAAATCATGACCGTGAAAAGCGAGGGGGAATCATGACGGACGCCGCCGGAAATCAGGACCTTAGCGTCCGCAACCGATCCGCGATCCCAGCAATGCTGTGGATCGGATTTTACACGATCCTGCTCAATCTGGTCACCTTGACGATCTTCCGGTTCTGGGGCCGCACGCATTTCCGCCGACGCCTGTGGGCCGATACGGAAGTCGCCGGCGAGCCGCTTGAATATGCCGGAAGAGGCCTTGAACTCTTCATCGGCTTCTTCCTCGCCATTTTCACCCTGATGGCGCCGACGATCGGCGCCGTGTTCCTCGCCCAGCTGCTGCTTGGGCCGGAAGGGTTCGTCGCCGTTCTCATTCCGATCTACCTCCTCCTTTTCGTCCTCATCGGCGTCGCGATCTTCCTCGCCCGGCGCTATCACCTTTCCCGAACCAAGCTGCGCGGCATTCGCTTCGCTCAGACGGGATCGGCGTGGGGCTACGGCTTCGCCGCTTTCGGCTATGGAATTCTGACCGCGCTGACGCTCGGCTGGTACGGACCGGCGGCGCGCATCCGTCTGTCGCGGCGCATGTGGTCGAACGCCTATTACGGCGGCCTGCCTTTCAAATTCGAAGACACGCCGGAAGCCAAGCGCGAACCGGTCTACGCAAGCTACGCCGTCGCCTGGATCGGCGTCGTTATCGCCTACGCCCTTTGGGCGGGCCTGATGTTTTCGCAGAATATTTTCGAAAATATCGATGCGGCCCAGCCGGACTTGCGCGCGATCGGCATTCTCTATCTGTCAATTATCCCGCTTGGCCTTTTCATCGGCCTCGCCGCCAGTTGGCATTACGCGGTGATGCTTCGCCGCATCATCAAAAGCCTCAGCGTCGGCGATGTGAAGCTGAGCTCCCGCTTTGGAACCTTTGACTTCATCGAGCTTGTCATCACCAATATGCTGCTCATCGTCTTCACCCTCGGCTTCGGCGCGATGGCGGCGCAAATGCGGGTGTGGAAGCGGATCGCCAACCGCATGGCCCTGTCGGGATCGATCGATTTCAACGCGGTCGAGCAATCGACCGTCGACGCGCCGAAACAGGGCGAGGGACTCGCCGACGGTCTCGATCTCGTTTCCAATTTTTAATGACGCAAGGGCGCACATATCCCGGCCGCTATTTCGACGGCCGGACGGCGCGCGCGCATCAGGTCGCAGCCGAAATCAGCGCCTCGGGCGTCGCCATCGCCGGCGACGGGATCGATATTTTCTGGCCCGCAAAAAGAATTGCGATCGCGGCGCGAAACGAGACCGAAATCCGCCTCGCCGACCGCAAGGATGAGCATGCGCGCCTCGCGCTTGGCGCGGAAGCGCTCGATGCGCTTGAAACGTTTCTTCCCGACCTCGCCTCCGGCGTTAAGGAGCGCCGGCGCATGGCGACGCTGATCATATCGATGATCCTCGCCGCCGCCGCCATCGGCGCGGCCATCTTTTTCGGCGCGCCGGCCGCTTCCGGCCCGCTCGCCCGCGCCACGCCGAAAGACCTTGAAATCAGGATGGGAGAAAATCTCTCCCGCCAGATGACGTTCATTTTTCGTCCCTGCAAGGACGCCGAGCCGGCCGTCGCAGCGTTGCAGCCGACGATCGACCGTTTCGCCGCGGAAAATAATGTCGGTTTCCCGATCCGTTTTCAGCTTGTGCGGTCGCGCGCGCCGAACGCCTTCGCTCTGCCCGGCGGACAGGTCATGGCGACAAGCGGGCTTCTAGCCCTTCTGAAAGACGATCAGGAAGCGTTCCTCGCCGTCATGGCGCATGAGCTCGGCCATGTCCGCCAGCGCGACGGCATGAAGGCGATCTATCGCAACGCCGGCGTCGGCGTCGCGCTCGACATCGTCACCGGCGGATCGGGCGCCGCGCAGCAGGCGGTGATCATCGCCGGCCAATTGAACCAGCTTCGTCACAGCCGGCGCCAGGAAGCGGCCGCCGATGGGATCGCCGCCGAGATCCTGCTGCGCGCCGATCTTGATCCCGATGCGCTGGCGCGCGCCTTTGAGGCGATCAGCAATTTCGACCGGAACCGCGACGACGACGATGACGCGCGCGAGGAGATCCCGTCCTGGCTGTCGAGCCATCCGGATACGCAAGGCCGCATCGCGGCGGCGCGCGCGAAAGCGCGCAAGGGCGCATCGCCGCCGATCAGCGACGACGACTGGGCGATGATCGCCGCCGTCTGCCGCTGACGGCGCCGCAAACGCGCAGCGAAAAGACAGCTTTTCCCTTTTCCATCACGCGCATGATCGGTAGATTCCCCGCAAGGGTGATCTATGGGCGACAAGAAATTCAAGGCTTTCATCAGCTACAGCCATGCTGATGAAAATTGGGGCGGCTGGATGCAGCGATCGCTTGAGCGATTTCGCGCGCCGGCCGCGCTTGCGCAGAAGCTGACGGCGCAAGGGAAGTCCGTCCGCCTCGCGCCGGTGTTCCGCGACCGCGAGGACCTTCCGGTCGCCGGCAATCTCAACGCTGCAATCCAGGCTGCGCTCGCCGACAGCGAATGCCAGATCGTCCTGTGCTCGCCGAGCGCGGCGAAATCGAAATGGGTGAATGAGGAAATCAAGCTCTTTCACCGCCTGCACGGGCCCGGCCGCGTCTTCGCCGTCATCGTCGCCGGCGAACCGTTCGCGTCGTCCATGCCGGGCCGCGAGGATGAGGAATGCTTCCCGCCGGCGCTGCGCATCGCGCTCGACGAAAACGGCGAGCTTACCGACAGGCCGGCCGAGCCGCTCGCCGCCGATGCGCGTGAGCATGGCGACGGCAAGCGCTACGCCATGCTCAAGGTCGCGGCGGGGATGCTCGGCGTCGGCCTCGACGATCTCGTCCGTCGCGACGCGCAGCGCCGCGCGCGCCAGGCCTGGACGATCACCGGCGCCTCGCTCGCCGGCATGGCCGCGACGATCGCGCTCTCGGTTTTCGCAATCAACAAGAGCAATGAAGCGACGCACATGCGCGGCGAGGCGGAAGACCTCATCGAATTCATGCTGACGGACCTGAAAGACCGGCTGGAGCCTGTCGGACGCCTCGACGTTCTGGAAGCAGTCGTCGCGCGCGCGATGAGTTACTATGCGGGCCAGAACCCGAAATCGCTCGATGACGACGCCCTCGCCCGCCGCGCCAAGGCGATGATGCAGCTCGGCACGATCGATTACAGGCGCAACAATCTCAATAACGCGCAAAAGGCGTATGAATCGGCGGAAGCGGCGACCGCCGAATTGTTGAGGCGCTCACCCAACAATCCCGACCGGATTTTCGATCACGCGCAAAACGTCTTTTACGTCGGAGAAGTAGCGATCCGTCGCTACGACAGGAAGAAGCAGGAAGAACAAAACAATGAATATTTGCGTCTCGCGCAGCGCCTGATTGAAGTGGATGGCGATAATCCACGATCCCAATTAGAACTTGCATACGCGACTAACAATCTTGGAAATGTACGGTTTGAAGCCGGTTTATTTAACGAAGCCATTCCCTATTATGAGAAATCCATTGACGTGCGCGGCAGATTGTTGGCGGCGAATCCTGACGACGATAATCTGAGGCGCGCTTACGGCTATGCGATTTCGTGGCTGGGGCTTGTACGACTGCAGCTTGGAGATCATGAAGGGGCGATCGAGCAGATACAAAGACAACTCGAAGCCTATGGGCGCTTGGCTGACCTTGAATCGCAAGATTATTCGGCGCTAGACGCAGTCGTAACCGCACAAAGACGTCTTGCAGGCGCATACTTGTTGAAAGGCGATATCGCCGAAGCGTCAAAAGCAAACGCTATCGCGGAAACGACGGCGAGAGCGCTCGTTCAACGTGACCCAAATAACGCCAACTGGAACATCAACGCCAGCCACATCATGCGCGAAAAGTCGCGTTACCAGTTCTACTTCGGCGATGTGAGCGGCGCCGAAACATCGGCGGACGAATCGATCAAGCTGATCGAGTCGTCCCTGACAAAGGACGCCCCGCAATGGTATTATACGGTGCTCGGCCAAGCTCACTCCTGGCGTATTGAATTGCTTGGTCCGCGAGCGTCGTCGGCGGACGTCGAGCGAGTCGACCAATTGGTTGCGGACGCGATTAAAAACGACGCTAAGGACAGCGCCGATTTTATCGCCGAAGCGTCGCTTACGCTGGCGCGCGCAGCGCGGCGGCGCAGCGCTGACGACGACGCCGCCGCCATCTTGGGCCGATCAATCGCCGCTATCGCGCCCATCAGAGACCGCATTTCCGCGGCGGCTAAAATTCAATTGGCTTGTGTTTACGTCCAGGCGGGCGAGCCGGAGAAAGCGGCCCCGCTTATCGCCGAACTTGACAAGCTTGGCGTCAGACACCCGGATTTTTTGTCTCTTAATACGGCCCCCCTTCAAGGCTCAGCGAAATAAGCGTCTAATAACAAGGCTTAGAAACCTGCTTTACGCTTTGAGCGAACTCAGCCACTCTTCCGCATCCAGCAACACCAGCGGGGAGCTGACTTATGATTCGTCAATTCGCCTTGATAAGCGCCGCGGCGGCGTTTCTCGCCGCTTGCGCTCATGATGTAACGCCGGAGGCAAGAAAAACCGTCCCGGTAAACGCCGCCGTGACGATCACGGAAGACGGCGCGGGCGGTTACTCATTCAGTTATAAAGCGCCGTTTTTCGACGAGAAGGGAAATTTCGATTTTTCCCAGCAGGGCGCCGTATACAACACCATCAGGCTGACTTTCACGATCGCGGGCGGCTCCGTTCCCGGCATCAAATTCAAGCCGGATGCGACGGATGCGATCTGGATCGTCGAGAAGGTCAATGTCGATGAGGCGACGGGCAGTCCGCGCGGCCCCTACAGGGGCAACCAGTTCTTCGACTTCACCGTCAGCCCAGACGGCCAGTCGCTGACCTTGATCGACCAGAATGACGACGGGGTGCTTTACCGCTACGGGCTGCGATTTGAACTCAACGGCAAGACGGTGATTGATGATCCGGACGGCCAGAATGGCGGCCACGGCTGATCGTCACGCCATCGCCTCACTGAAAAAAACCCCGGCGGGCGACCGCCGGGGTTTTTTCAATTCCTGAAAGAAGGCGCGACGTTATTCGGCCGCTTCGCGTTTGACGAAGGTGACGGCGAAGAGCGGCTCGCCGTCGAAGAGGTCTTTCGGCGCGGCCATCCCCTCGATCATCTTGAAGCTGCGCGGCGTGATCGAGCCTTCCATGCGATAGCCCTTCTCGGCCATTTTGCCGCGATGGAATTCAAGCGCCGCGGCGGTGAATTCGCGCGCGAGGATGGTGATGCGTTCGGGGTCTTTCGCCATGGGTCGCCTTCTGGTCCGGGCCGTCGCGGCCGTCTTCCTTGTTGCGGCGCAGTATTAGCGCGTCCGGCTGAAAAGTCCATTTCCGGAAGGCGCGCCGGGCCGATTGAACGCCGGCTGCGCCGACCCAAAATTCCGCCCATGCAGAAGACGCTCATCATCATCGGCGCGCTCTTTCTCGCCGCCGGGCTTTTCTGGCCGGTCATTTCCAAGCTCGGCCTCGGCCGGCTGCCCGGCGACATCGCGATCAAGGGCGACGGGTTTTCATTCTACTTCCCGGTCGCGACGATGATCATCCTGTCGATCGTCGCAACCGTTCTGTTTCGCCTGTTCGGCAAATAATCAGGCGTTCGCCTCGGCCGCTTTGCGCTTTTCGCGCATCTTGTCGAAATTCGACCAGACGCCGTCATCGCCGTGCCATTCGCCGCGCGTCGCGGCCTTTGAATATTCGGTCGCACGCGCCTCGAAGAAATTGGCGTGCTCGACGCCGTTCAAAATCTCGGTGAGCCAGGGCAGCGGGTGTTTTTCAACGCCGTAGAGTTTCGGCAGGTCAAGCTGGCCCAAACGCCAGTCGGCGATGTAGCGGATATATTGCTTGATGTCGTTCGGCGTCATCCCCTCGACCGGGCCCATTTCAAAAGCGAGGTCGATGAATTTGTCTTCCAGGCCGACGACGGTGCGGCAGCATTCGACGATGTCGTCGGCGACCGCTTTCGTCACGCAGCCCGTCTCGCGCGCGAAGGCGTGATACATGCGGATCATCCCCTCGCAGTGCAGCGATTCATCGCGCACCGACCAGGATACGATCTGGCCCATCCCCTTCATCTTGTTGAAGCGCGGGAAGTTCATCAGCATCGCGAAGGAGGCGAAAAGCTGCAGCCCTTCGGTGAAGGCGCCGAACATGGCGAGCGTTCTTGCGATGTCCTCATTCGTCTCGACGCCGAATTTCTGCATGAAGTCGTGCTTGTCGCGCATCGCCTTGTAATCGAGGAAGGCGGTGAATTCCGATTCCGGCATGCCGATCGTTTCAAGCAGCAGAGCGTAGGCCGCGATATGAACCGTCTCCATATTGGAGAAGGCCGAGAGCATCATCTTGATTTCGGTCGGTTTGAAGACGCGCCCGTAACGCTCCATGTAATTGTCGTTCACTTCAACGTCGGACTGCGTGAAGAACCGAAAAATCTGCGTTAAAAGATTGCGCTCCGCGTCGGAGAGCTTGTTCGCCCAGTCCTTGCAATCCTCGCCGAGCGGCACTTCCTCCGGCATCCAGTGGATCTGCTGCTGGCGCTTCCAGAAATCATAGGCCCACGGATACCGGAACGGCTTGTAGGCGTAGGACGGCGTCAGAAGACCCGTCTTGGCGTTCGTTGAGGGGGCGGGTGCGGAAGCGTCAGGCATGATCTCTCCTGCGGGGATCGATAAATTGCGGCGGACCGGAATGAATGGCCCCGTTCGCGAGCGGCGCCAACGCCGCCGGCGGGACCATTTTCCCCGAAGATTCACAGCACGATTCGCCGGCTGTGGAAGCTGCGGAAAATTCTGTGGAAAAGCGCCGTTGTTTCGCGGAGGGAATGGGCGGCTGTCTGCGTCAGTCTTCCCGAAGCGCCTTGTTCGAAACCTCGGCGATCGGCTTCAGCATATAGGCGAGGACCGTGCGCTTGCCGTTCAAAACATCGACCTCCGCCGCCATGCCCGGCATCAGCGGCAACGCGCCGTCTTTCGTCTTGAGCGCCGCGTCTTCAAGCCTGACGGTGATGAGGAAGTGCCGCTGGCCGTCCTTTTCGTCTTCGATCGCGTCGGGGCTGATCGTTTCAATCGTCCCCTTCATCGAGCCGTAGGTCGATGAATCATACGCGCTCACCTTGATGCGCGCTTCCTGGCCGACGCGCAGGAAACCGATATCGGCCGGCTTGATTTTCGCCTCGACAAGCGGCGTGTCGCCATGCGGCACCACTTCAACGATCGTCTGGCCCGGCTGCACGACGCCGCCGATCGTCGCGACGAGAACGCGGTGAACGACGCCGTCGATGGGGCTCCTGACTTCGGTGCGGTCGACCTTGTCGCGCAGCGCCGGCAATTCGCCGGAAACGCCGGTCATCTCCGCGCGCGCCTTACCAAGCTCATCAGCGATCGAGGCGAAATAGGTCGACTTGATGCGGTCGGTTTCACTTGTCGCGTTCTTGACCGCGATTTCCGCGCGCTGCTTTTCGCCGAGCGCGCCGGCTGCGCGCTGACGCGCGCGAATGAGTTCCAGCTTCGGCTCGATGCCCTTGTTGACGAGCGGTTCGACGATCGCGAGCTCCTGCGCGGCGAGTTCATGCGTTTCGCTCGCATAGGCGAGCGCCGCCTCAGCCTCGGCGAGCTTTCCCGCCTCAACGGCGAGCGCGGCTTCATATTCCTGCCGGCGGGCTTCAAAAAGTTTGCGCTCATTGGCGACGACTTCAGGCGCGGCGCGTTGAAGGTCTGCCGGAAAGACAATCGCTCTTTCGGCCGCCGCCGCTTCAAGGCGGGCGATGCGCGCGGCCAGCATGTGATAGCCGCCGCGTCCTTGCGTGAACTGCGCGTTGATCTGCGTCGGATCGAGCTTGACGAGGATCTGGCCCTTTTTGACGTCCTCGCCCGGCTTGACGAGAATTTCCTCGATGATGCCGCCTTCAAGATACTGCACTTGCTGGAGATGGTTTGACGGCACGAATTTGCCGTCGCCGCGCGTCACGCGGTCGAGCTTGGCGATCGACGCCCAGAGAAAGGCGAAAAAGAGCAGGCCGGCGATGGCGTAGAGAAGATATTGCGCCGCCTTCGAGGGTTCGATCGGCAGTTCTTCATCGACATTGATGTCGGCCGTAAGCACCAGAGTCATAATCTACGCCGCCCTGATCGGTTTGGCCCTGGGGCCGGAAATTTCCCGCACGTCCGGTTGCGCGGCGACGGCGCGGGCATTGCTTGTCATCGAACGTATGATTTCATTCGGATCGCCGTCGAGAACGATCGCGCCGCGGTCAAGAACGATGATGCGGTCGACAAGCTTCAGCATCGACATGCGGTGGGTGACGAGAAGGAGCGTGCGCCCCTCCGTCGCGCGACGCAGGCGCGCGATCATTTCCGCTTCCGCCTGGCTGTCGAGCGCCGAAGTCGGCTCATCGAGCAGCAAGACCGCCGGCTTTGTCGCCAGAGCGCGCGCCAGCGCGATCGACTGGCGCTGGCCGCCGGAAAGCCCCTCGCCGCGTTCGCCGAGCCGCTGATCGTAGCCGGCTTCCGTCGCGCCGACGAAATCGTGGACGCCGGCGATTTTCGCCGCCGTCAAAATGTCTTCGTCGGAAATCCTTTCAAGACCGAGCGCGATGTTCTCCTTGATCGAGCCGGAGAAAAGGCAAACGTCCTGCAGGACCGCGCCGATATGGGCGCGCAGATCCGACGGCTTAATCTGACGGATATCGGTTTCGTCGACGAGAACTTGACCCTCGGTCGGTTCGAAAATGCCGAGCGCCAGACGGATGATCGTCGACTTGCCTGAGCCGTTGCGCCCGAGAACCGCGACGCGCTCGCCCTCTTCGATCGTGAAGGAGACATTGTCGAGCGCTTTCGCCTTCTGGCCCGGATAGGAAAAGCTGACGTCGCGAAATTCGATACGGCCGGAAAGCGACGACCGCGCAAGATAATCGCGGGAAGGATCGACCTCAGAGCGCGACGCCATCAACTCGTCGAGCGCCTTGTAAGAGGAAAGCGCGCCGGCGACGCGCCCCAGCAGGCTTGCGACCTGCGCCAGCGGCGCCATGGCGCGGCCCGTCAGGATGACGCAGGCGATAAGCCCGCCCATCGACAAGGAATGCGCGCCGACCATCAAGACGCCGACGACGACGATGCCGACCTGCGCGCCTTGCTGGGCGAAGCCTGAGAAGTTGACGGCGAGCTGGTTGATGAAGCGGCCGACGGTCGCGATGCGCGCCTGCTGCAGCACGCCGCGTTTCCAGCGCTTGCGCATGAGGTCGCCGGCGGCGACGCTTTTCACCGTTTCAAGGCCCGAAAGCGTTTCGATCAGCACCGAATGCTTGACGTGCCCTTCCTTCATCGCGTCCTTCGTATTGCGCAGGATCAGGGGCTGCGTCGCCATCGCGATCGCAAGCGCCGCGACGACGCCGATGAAGGGAACGAAGGCGATCGGACCGCCGATCAGCGCGATCGCGCCGATGAAAACGAAAATGAAGGGAAGATCGACGATCGCCGTCAGCGTCGCGGACGAAAAGAAATCGCGGAGATTTTCAAATTCCTTGACGAGCCCCGCCGTCGCGCCGACGCCGCCGCGGCGCGCGTCGAGCCGCATCGTCATCAGATTGTCGAAGACGCGCGCGCCGACCGAGGCGTCGAGCCTTTGTCCGGCGACGTCGATGAAGTAGCCGCGCAGGGATTTAAGGATGAAATCGAAAAGATGCGCGAAGAGAACGCCGATCGTCAGCGCGATGAGCGATTCCATCGCATTGTTCGGCAGAACGCGGTCATAGACCGTCATGATGAAAAACGACGAGACGAGACCCAAGAGATTGACGAAGAACGCCGCGAGGATCGTCTGGCCGTAGACTTTCGAATTGGCGAACAGGGGGCCGACGAGCCAGTGATCGCTCGCTGCGATGTCTTTAAGGATCGAACGAACGCTGCTCATTGATGCTCAACCCTGTCTTCGTCGCGCGGCGAGAAAAAGCGCAAGAGATCGCCGGTGAATTCCATCAGCTCGTAAGACGCCATGTCGCGATCGGCGAGACCGGCGAGATAGCCGACGCCCGCCTCAAACCAGTCGTTTTCCGCCTGGATGACGTCGATCAGATCGCCGCGCGCGACGCGGAAGCGCTCGGCGACCATGGCGCGCGCCTCGCTGTTGGCGATCAGCGCGGCCTCAAGCGCGGCGAGCTGTTCATTCGCCGCTTCCCGGCGCTCAAAAGCGATCGCCGCCTCGCGCTCGATTTCGAGCCTGACGCGATCTTCTTCGGCTTGCTGGCGCTCGGCGAGGTTTTTCGCCCGCGAGATCGAGGCGCTGCGCGCGCCGCCGGCGAAAAGATCATAGGAAAGATTGACGCCGGCGCGCACGTCATAGTCCTCCGCGCCGCCGAGAACGTCGAAGCTCGTTCCGGTCACGTTGGCGCGCAATTCCGGCAGGCGCGCCGCCTTCGCCGCCTTGCGATCGGCCTCGGCGCTTTCGGTGCGCGCGGCCGCCGCCGCGACAAGCGGATTGTTCGCGAAGGCGAGCGTCACCGCCTCTTCGCGAGTCGCAACGGCGAGCGCTTCGTAATTCGGCAGAGACAGCGTTCCCGGCGCCTCACGGAAATATTCCGCATATCGGACATCAGCGACGCGCGCGCTTTCCTTGATCTGCGCAACCCTCGAACGCGCGGCGGCGAGACGCGCCTCGGCGCGAAGAACGTCGGCGCGCGCGCCGGCGCCGGCGCGTTCGCGCTCTTTGACGTTCGATAAGAGCTTTTCATGGTGCGCGACATATTGCGCGCCGAGGGCGAGGATCGCCTGATGCACGGCGACGTCATGATAGGCGGAGAGCGCGGCGAGCGCGAGCTCGTTGATGCGCGCATCGATCGACAGATCGCTTTCGCGGCGCTTGGCCTTGGCGCTTCTGATCCGCGCGAAGGTCGCGCCGCCGTCAAAGAGGAGCTGGCTTGCGGTGACGCCGGCGTTGACCTGCTCTTTAGGGCGAAGCGATTCAACGACGTTCGGCGTTCCGGAATTGAACCGTCGGGCGATGACGTAATCGCCGTCGACATTGGCGCTGATGCGCGGATAGAGCGCGGCGCGCGCGGCTTTCGCCTCGGCGCGCGCGATGGCGGCCTCCGACGTCTGCATGGAAAGCGCGGGATGGCGCGCGACCGCCGCCTGAATTTGCCGGTTAAATTCGTCATCGGCGCCGATCGTGCTGACGACATAGCCGGCGCCGCCGAGCGCGCGCGACAGCGCCGTTTCCTTTCCGGCCGCGTCTTTGGGGTAAAGCGAGCCCTGCGCGAGCGCCTCAGCGCCAAGGGAGAAAGCCAGCGCGGCGACGCCCGCCAATAACCGCAATCTACGCCGCGCCATAACCCGTCACCCGTTCTAGCCGCCGTAAATCGCCGGCGCGCATGGTTAACGATTAAGGGTTAGGCCGAGTGTGTAGACAAATTGTTAACCACGCCGCGCCGCGCCGGCTCGGCCTCATGAAAAGGCGGTCATGTTCGGCGCTTGGCGTATTGCCGCAAATGCGGCGGCAGATTTTCAGCCGCCGGGCCGGCCGCGCGCGGCGGCGAGACCGGGGATTTCGGCGGGGTCGGAAGCCCCGCATCCTCCTCGCCGACGCCGGCGGCTTCTTGCTCAGCGGCGAGACGCACCGATCGCGCCGCGCCGACGCAGACGCCGCATAAAAGCCAGTGCACCTCGGCGATCTGGGCGACGACATTGGTCGTCGTCGCGAGGGTCAGCATCGCGCCGAAGAGCGCCGCGACCCAGCCCTGGACATAGACGGCGTATTCCGGATCGACAGCCCGCGCGCGCTTGATAGCGTTAAGACCGTTGAGCGCCGCGAAGCCGCTGACGCCGAGGAAAAGAGCGAGGCCGACAAGGCCCTTGTCGAGGGCGACCTGCAAATAGGCGTTGACGATGTCGATGATCCCCTGCCCCTGAACGAGGCCCTGCAGTTCGGGCGCGAGCAAATAATCGTCCGAACCGAAATAGGGAAACTTCATCACATAAGGCCAACCGACATCGAACAGACGCTGGCGATAGCTGATCGTGTTCGATTCAACCTCGCCGATAAAGGGCAGCATTCCGATAAGCTTGGGCCCCATCGGCGTCATCAGGAGGACGATCGCCGCAAGAAAGCCGGCGCCGGCGAAGCGCATGAGTCCGGTGAGCGGTTTGTCGACCGTCGCTGCGAAGATAAAGGCGGCGAAGGCGGCGCCGATCCAAGGCCCGCGTGAGAAAGTGACGATAAGCCCGACGGCGACGGCCATGACGCCGATCATCGGAAAAAGCCGGCGCTTAGATGACGCCATCACGGCGAGCGCCAGCGAAAACCCAATCGTCAGGAACAGGCCGAAAGTGATCGGCCCGAAAACGGAAGCGTAGGCGCGCAAATAGCCTGACCGCTCAAGATAGCGCGTAAAGAAGGAAATGTTCCAGTTGTCGACGGCGTTGGCGTACATGTGCCAACTCAACACCGTCTCCGCGAGACCGACGCCCGATAGCGCGATCAACGGAATGGCGCAGGCGAGCGTCGCGATTTTCAGATTGTCTTTCGACCAGTAATAGCGGCTGAAAACGATATAGGGGCCGAACGCCGTCAGCACATAGGCGGCGAAGCGGCGAATGCCGTCGGTCATTGTCGTATCGCGGAAAGCGAGCGCGAGCGAGAGAACGGAAAAGGCGAGGAAGCAGAAATCGGCGAGCGCGCCGACGCCGCGCTGCTTGCGCGTTTGGCTTCCGGCGAAGAGGATCGGGAAGAGGACGGCGAGCGCGAGAATGTTGAACGGCGCGAGCGCGAGAAAATTGTTGATCCCGGCGAAACCGGGAACGCGCTCGCCGGCGGCGGGAACGGCGAACAAGAGCAGGAGATAGATCGCCGGCCGAACCGGATCGCGCACCGCGGCGGCGGCCGCCAGTACGCCGAAGACGAACAGAAACGCCCAGTAATTCGGAATGATGAACGCCGCAATCGTCGCCATGAGAAAGACATTGCGCCAGCGGTCGATGATCTTCGGGTCCAAATGTTCGCGATAGGCGATGCGCGCGAAGACGAATGCGCCCGCGCACATGACAAAGACGACGAAAAGAGCCTTCAGCGACTCAATCAGCATGCGTCGCCCTTCGCATCATAGTCCTATCCCCCATTCCTTTTCCGCATCAAAGCCGTAAACATCGCGCAGGCGCAAAAGATCGCCCCTTAGCGCATCGATGATCGCCGCTTCCTCATCGCCCGTCAGGCTGAAACGACCCTTCGCCTCAACCCTCGGCCGGGTGTTGAGCCGGAGCTTTTGCAAGAGGCCTTTCGGCGCGACGGCCTTGACCGCCGCCTTCAGCGGCGCGACCGACGCCGCCGCCAGCCAGAGCGGATGCGTCGCGCGGGCGGGCGCGCTGGCGGCGGCCCTGTTGCGCCGCTCGACCTCAGCGGGAAGAAGATCTGGATCAAGACCGAAATGCGCCGCGACGGCGCGCGTGACGCCCATCGGATCGGCCGCAAGCCGCTCGACCGATGTAATCATCAGCCCGCCGCGATCGAAATAATCCCGGTACTGATCGAGCTGCAGCGCGTAGCGGGAGACATCCATCGAAACAAGCGAGACGCCCGCATCGAGCGAATGATCGGGACGGTCGGAATCGATCCGCCCGACCTCGCGCCGCCGCGATTGCACATGCTGGGCGTGGCTTTCAATCCGTCTCAACGGGTTTCGCAGCGAGTAAACGAGACGGAATTCGCCGCCGAAATTCCTGAGCCGCGCAGGCACGTCGCCGCAATGCGGATATTTGGCGTAATCCGTCGAAGCGTCGAGCGCGATCCTGTGGACGGCGGGATCAAACGCGAACAGCCCTTCATACCAGCCGCGTCCTTTGGCGTAGACGTCGTCAAAGGCGAAGAAGCCCGGCTCCTTCGGATTGGCGCCGGCGATCTGGGGGTGACGGGCGAGATGATCGAACAGCGTCGTCGTTCCGGCTTTCATGGCGCCGATAATGAGGCCGAAACGGTCGATCATGCGAAAACCCTTGCGCAACGCCCGCCTGCGCGGCGCGCCTTCAATATCAAGTTTTGCGCCAGCGCCAACAGCCGTCGCGCCTTCGCCCTTGTCTGCGCCTCTTTTTCCGCTATCGCTGCGGCGCGGCCGGCGACGGCCGCGCAGTTTGTTAACCAAATCGAGCCGAAAGTCCGGCGATGATCAGGAAGCATTTCAGCGGCGGCACGCTGAAGGCGCGCGCGCTCAAAGGCGGCGTCGTCGCGCTTTCCGGCTTCGGCGCGGCGCAGGCGATCCGTCTCGCCTCCAACCTCGTCATGACGCGCCTTCTCGCGCCCGACGCCTTCGGCCTGATGGGCGTCACGCTGGCGCTGCAGGTCTGGATCGCGATGATGAGCGATCTCGGTCTCGACGCCTCGATCGTCCGCTCGAAAAACGGCGAGGACCCGAAATTCCTCGCGACCGCGCGCCTGCTGCAATTGGCGCGGGCGCTTCTGATCGCGCTTCTTCTCGCCCTTATCGGCTTCGCCCTGCCGTCGCTCGCGGCGAACGGGGCCTTTCGGGAGACATCCGTTTACGCCGACCCGCGTCTGCCGATCTTTCTTTTCTGCCTTGCCGGCGCGGTGACGATCGGCGGCTTTAACGCCATGCGGATCGCGCTTCACAATCGCAAGCTTGATCTAACCCCCGTCATCCGCCTTGAACTCGGCTCGCAGGTTTTTTCCGTCGCGGTGATGATCGCCGCGGCGCTCGCCGGCGCCGGCGTTTATTCGCTCGCCATCGGCGCGATCGCGGCGGCCGCATCGAAATGCGTCGGGAGTTTTTTCTTCCTCAAAGGGCCGCCGGCGCGCTTCGCCTTCGACCGCGAGCACTTCCGCGAGATCTTCACCTACGGCAAATGGCTGATCATCGCCTCGACCTTCGGCTTTCTCGTTCAGCGCGGCGACCAGCTCATTTTCGGCTGGCTGCTTGATCTTGACGCCTTTTCGCTTTTTTCGATCGCCGCGATCTGGATCGTCAGCGCACGCACCGTCATCGAAACGGTACAACGGCGCGTCGTTCACCCGACGCTCGCCGAACTCCATCGCGACCGGCCGCGCGATCTGACGCGCAATTATCGGCGGTTGCGTCTTTCCTTTGAGGCCGCCTGTCTCGCCATCTTTCTCGGCGTCGTTTTCTTCGCCGATTTCATGATCCGCATTCTTTACACCGACGCCTATCAGGGCGTTGCTCATTATCTGAAGCTGCTCGCGCCGATGATGCTGATGATGCCCTATCGCCTCCTTTCGGCCGTGACGCTGACCGGCGGCGACAGCCGGCGCTTCACCTGGATCACCATCGTGCCGGGCCTCGCCCTCTTCATCGGAACGCCGCTCGTCTATGACGCCTATGGGCAGGACGCGGCGATCGTCTACGCCGTCTTGACGCCGATGACCGCGCAACCCTTTAACTGGAAATTCGCGGCGAAATTCGTCAAGATCGATTATGCGCGCGAAAGCCTCATGATGATTGTCGCGATCATCGCGGCCGCGCTCCTGTTGAGATTCGTTTGACGCACTCTTTGACCCGGACCGCTGATGCTCGACATTCAAAAAACCGATCTTGAGGGCGTTCTCCTCATCACGCCGAAGCGATTTGAGGATGCGCGCGGGTTTTTCAGCGAGACGTTCAACGCCGAGCGCTTTCGACAGGCAGGCGTCACCGAAATATTCGTGCAGGACAATCATTCGTTCTCGCGCCGGGCGGGCACGGTGCGCGGCCTTCACTATCAGGCCCCGCCGCGCGCGCAGGCGAAGCTGGTGCGCGTTCTCAGAGGCGCCGTCATCGACGTCGCTGTCGACGTGAGGCAGGGATCGCCGACCTATGGCCGGCATGCGCGCGCGCATTTGTCGGCGGCGAACGGCGCGCAGCTTCTCGTCCCAGCGGGCTTTCTGCATGGTTTCGCAACGCTCGAGCCGGACACCGAAGTCGCCTACAAGGTTTCGGATTTTTATTCCGCCGACCATGACGGCGCGGTCTTCTGGAACGATCCCGCGCTGAAGATCGATTGGGGGATCGACCCGGCGAACGCCGTCCTTTCCGAGAAGGACGCGGGCGCCGTTTCCTTCGCGGATTTCAGAACGCCGTTTTAGGCGTCAACCCCTCACCCGAAACGGCTGACGCCGTTTCGGCCTCTCCCAAGGGAGAGGCGGGCGCCATCTCCGCCTCTCCCTTGGGAGAGGCCAGCGAACGCAGTGAGCGGGTGAGGGTTCAACCCTCCAACTTACCCAAATCCGCGACGCTCGCCGTCGCGGCGATGAAGCGCTGTAAAAGCGCCAGACGATTGGCGCGCAGTTTTACATCGTCCGCGTTGACGGTGACCTTGTCGAAGAAAGCGTCGATAGGCGCGCGCAGGCTCGCGAGCGCCCCCATGGCGTCCTCGAATTTTTCCGCCGCGACGGCTTTCAGCGCTTTGTCTTCGGCAGATTTCAGCGCCTTGTAGAGCGCTTTTTCCTCCGCCTGCTGGAGCGCCTTTTCATCAACCGTCAGATTGTCAGGCAGCGCGCCTTTTTTCTCTTCGGCTTTCAAAATGTTCGCCGCGCGCTTGTAGCCGGCGGCGAGATTGGCCCCGTCATCGGTTTTCAGGAAGGCTTCAAGCGCTTCGAGTTTCCTGACGATGAGAACGAGATCGTCTTCGAGCGACCCGTCCGCTTTCGTCAGCACGGCGTCGATATGGTCGTAACGATGGCCTTTGTCTTTCAGATAAACTTTGAGTCGGTCGTGGAAAAAGGCGAGTATCTCGTTCGCTAAATCGTGCGCAGCTTCCTTAACTGCGTCAGAATGACCATAGCCGGCGCCCTGAATGCCGGCACCAACCTCAACTAGCGTATGCATTCCATGACCGGAAAATTCAAAATCCACTTCCCGCGCGGCATGAACAAAGGTGTGATCTAGGAGACTCATTCGGGCTCTTCCCCCGCTCACCCCGGCGAAAGCCGGGGTCCAGTCTTGGAGTTTTCCTGGATCCCGGCTTTCGCCGGGATGAGCGGTGTTTGGTTCAAGCAGCATCGCGATGACGCCGAGCGCCGCCCGCCGCAACGCAAACGGATCGCTTGACCCGGTCGGCTTTTTGCCGATCGCCCAGAACGCCGTCAGCGTATCGATCTTGTCGGCGAGCGCCACCGCGACGGAAACCGGCGCGGTCGGAACGGCGTCGTCGGCGCCTTGCGGTTTGTAATGATCGCGGATCGCGTCGGCGATCTGCACCGCGTCCTTCGAGGCTCGCTCCGCTCGCACCTCAGGACGAGGAGCGACTTCAGCCCTCACCTCATCCTGAGGCGCCCGCCCGTCAGGGCGGGCCTCGAAGGACGAAAGCCCGGATTGCGCCAGATAATAATAGCGCCCCATCAGGCCTTGCAGTTCCGGGAACTCGTAGACCATGCCGGTCGTCAAATCGGCTTTCGCGAGCAGCGCGGCCTTTTCGGCAAGCGCGGGATCGGCGCCGACGGCCGGGGCGATTTCCTTGGCCAGCGCCGCAATGCGCCGCGCCTTGTCGCCGATCGAGCCGAGCCCTTCAAAAAAGGTGACGCGGTCGAGATCTTTCACACGCTCTTCAAGCGGCGTCTTCAGATCCTGATGATAAAGATACCACGCATCCGACAATCGCGCGGTCAGAACCCGTTCATAGCCGGCGCGCATCGCCTTGCCGCCATCCTTTGCGTCGATATTCGCGACGAAGACGAATTTGTTCGCGAGCCTTCCGGTTTTCGGGTTCTTCACCGAGAAATATTTCTGATGCCCGCGCATCGAGGCGGTCAGCACTTCATCGGGAAGCATCAAGAATTTTTCGTCGAACGCGCCGATCATGACGACCGGCCATTCGGCGAGGCCGGCGACCTCGGCGAGCAGCCCCTTGTCCTCGACAAGTTCAAGCCCCTGCGCCTCGCATAGCGTTTTCGCGTCAGCCGCGATCATCTCCTCGCGCGCGCGGCCGTCGAGAATGACTTTGGCGTTGGTCAGCGCCGGAACATATTTGTCGAAATTGCGCGCATGGATCGGCCCGGTCGAGAAACGCCGATGGCCGTGCGTCACGTCTCCCGATTTAACGCCGCTAATCTCGAACGGCACGATCTCGTCATTGAAGCAGCAAAGGATCGATTTCAGCGGCCGCACCCAGCGCAACTCTCCATCGCCCCAGCGCATCGATTTCGGCCACGGGAAATCCTTCACCAGCGCGGGCGCCAACTCGGCGATAACGGCCGCCGTATCGCGCCCTTTTTCTTCGATCTTCGCGACGTAATAGGCGCCCTTCTTGTCCTCGACGATTTCGCACTGGTCGAGCGAGGAAAGCCCGGCCGATTTCAGGAACCCCTCAACCGCCTTTTCCGGCGCGCCGACGCGCGGGCCTTTTTTCTCATCCTTGCGGTCCGGCTGGCGGGCGGGAAGCCCGGTCGCGATCAGCGCGAGCCGGCGGGGCCCCGCAAACGCCTTCACCCCCTCGGGGAGAAAGCCGGCGGCGAGCAGCCGGTCATTCATCATCCGCTCAAGATCGGCGGCGGCGCGGCGCTGCATCCGGGCGGGAATTTCTTCGGAAAGGAGTTCGAGGAGAAGGTCGGGCATGGGTCATCTTCGAAACTGGTTCAGGTCCGGGCCTTCTATCGCTGCATTGCGGGAAACCCAAGTCCCGCCACCCCCTACTTTCGGGCGGTCGCGACGCTTGATAGAATTTTAGCCGCTGGAGGGGGCGATCAGGGGAAACACCACCATGACTATCCGAACACTCGCGGCGCTCGTTCTGGGCGCGCTTGCAGCAACGCCCGCGCTCGCCTGCGAGCAATGGGACTTGAGCGGCGAAAAGACCATCATTCAGGCGAACGATATCGTCGTCATCGCCAAACTGGAGCAGACTGGGCAGACGCTCAGCGGGCGAGCGCATTACACTGCGCGAAGCCTTCCGGAGCGAGAAGGCGAATGGCCTGTTAATGGCGAGCTGCGCGGCGTCGTCGAGGGCGACATCGTCAAGTTCCGCGTCTCATGGGAGGCTGACTATTATTCGGATACGAGCGGCCTTTCGCTCGGCGACCGAATGACATGGCGCAGCACCGGCATTTACGAGGGCGAGATTACAGCGGACGGCGCCGTCTCAGGGCAGCATTTCGACATCAAGGACGCTTCGAACAGGATCGGCTGGCGCCTGCTTGAGTCTGCGCAATGCGCCGGCGGCGCGACAGAGTCGGCGCCCGCGGAGACCATCGCTCCCGGCATGGAGGACAATACCGATCGCACCGGGTATGATTACCGCAGCTTCTTCCTCGGCAAGCGCGAACCGGAACTATGCCGGTCCGCCTGCCTGAACGACGGCGACAAGTGCAAGGCGTGGACCTACGTACGCCCCGGCGTGCAGGGCGAGAAGGCCGTTTGTTATCTGAAAGACAAGACGCCCGCGACCTCTGCAAACACATGTTGCATTTCGGGCGTGCCGCCGAAGAAGTCAGACGCTTATCGCGAAGACGGCGGCTTCGCTAAAGACACCCCCGATAAGTCGTCGGCGGCGCGTGAAAGCGGCGGATTCGCGGAAAACATTACCGCCGGCATGGAAAACAACACCGATCGTCCGGGGTCGGACTACAACCGATTCGTACTTACAGTCGCCGACCCGAAAAACTGCCAGACCGCATGCAACGCCGATCAAGGCTGCGCCGCATGGACCTATGTGCGGCCCGGCGTGCAGCAGAAAGAGGCCGTTTGCTATGTGAAGCGCCCGGCGCCGGCGCCGGTATCGAACACCTGCTGCATCTCCGGCAAGAAGGCGCTCAACCCCGCTGCGGTCCGACAGCAATAACGGACTGAAAGCCGGTCTTTTCGTCGAGGCGCTCCGGCGCTGCGCCGGACCGTCTTGCGCCGCGCCCGAAAGCGGCGCCCGATGCAGCGCCGATAAGGGAGGGCCGATTTTGAAGATCGCGATCCTTTTCGCCGCCTTCGCGCTGTGCGCCTGCGCGACGCCATACGATCCGCCAGCGCCCGTCGGCGAAGCGGGATTCGCCTATATTGTCGCCTCCGGGACGAGGATCGAAACGACGCACAGGCTCCGCTTCGCCATTTCGGCGGCGCGGCCGGCGCGGGTCGCCGGTCCGATCCACCGGCGCGATACATTCAACGGGCGGCCCTATGAAATTTCGCTCGCCGCTATCCTGTTCGCGCGAAGCGCCGTGGTCGTTCACGCCGAGCGGGTCGCCGACGGCAGCGGCGCTTCCGACTATGACGCTCTGGCCGTTTCGGACTGGCCCGCACCCTCGTTTCGCCGGACGCCCGCGTCATGCCTGACGATTCCGCACGAAGACGTCGTCGGCGAGCATGACCTCGACTGGCTGAATCGTAACGGCTTCGACCCCGCCGGCGATATTTATTACCAGCAATATTTTGCAACGACTGCAGACCACAATGACGAGATCGTTGTGACGTTGATGGCGAGGACGGCCGGCTGCGCCGACGGCGCCGACGCCGACATCGCCCTACAGTCTCTGCGGGAAGCCGTCGCGGTTCTGGGTCTTAGCTGAATTCGCAGACGCCGCGGCGCGCTGAGCGCCGCACCCGAACATCCACGATGACGCGGGCGCGGCTCGCTTACGCCATCCTTTTCATCTGCACGGCGGCGACGCGCGCCGCGAGCTTGCCCTCGCCGCTCAGGAAATCCGCCTCGACATGAATGAGGCTTTTCGAGGCGTTGACGATTCGCGCCTCAATCATCGCGCGCGGCTTCATGACGGGGCGAAAGAAAGTCGTTTCAAGCCTGGAGGTGCGGAAACGGTCCTCGTTCGTTTCAAGAACCGTCATTGCGGCGAGGCCCGTCACATGATCGGCGACGGAGGCGACATGGC
>CALAZI010000068.1 GCA_937895955.1 uncultured Alphaproteobacteria bacterium
TTCGGCTTGCCGTCGGCGGCGACGACGATTTTCTCGATCCGCTCCTGCGCGGATTTCAGCTTCGCCTCGCAATGGGCCTTGAGCGCCGCGCCGCGTTCATAGAGCGCGATCGATTCCTCAAGGTCGACCTTGCCGCCCTCGAGCTTCTGGACGATGTCCTCAAGCTCGGCGAGCGCTTTTTCAAAGCTCACCTTTTCAAGGCCGGCGGCGGCGTCTGTCGAGGTCTTGGCCATGGCGGTCTTGTGCGGCGTATCAGGGTCTTTTTCAAGGTTCAGGCGTGAAGACGCACGGGGAGCGTCTCATAGCCGAGGACGAAATTCGACTGGACGAGTTTCGGCGGGCCGACGACCTCGATCTGGGCGAAGCGCTTCATGATCTCCTCCCAGAGCACCCTCAATTGCAGTTCGGCGACGCGATTGCCCATGCAGCGGTGAATGCCGAACCCGAAAGCGACATGCCGGCGGGCGTTCGGGCGATCGATGATCAGGCGGTCGGGATTGTCAAAGACACTCTCGTCGCGATTGCCGGAGACGTACCACATGACGACGCGCTCGCCCTCGGCGATTTTTTGTCCCCTGAATTCGACGTCGCGAACCGCCGTTCTGCGCATATGGGCGAGCGGCGTCTGCCAGCGGATGATCTCCGAGACCATGTTCGGGATCAACGAATGATCGGCGCGCAGCTTGTCATATTCCTCCGGGAACTGATTAAGCGCGTAAACGCCGCCTGAAATCGAATTGCGCGTCGTATCGTTGCCGCCGACGATCAGCAGCATCAGATTGCCGAGAAACTCCATCGGGTCTTTCAGCATGTCCTTCGTGCCGGGATCATGCGCGAGCAGCGAAATGAAATCGAATTTCGGCGGCGCGGCGGCGCGCTCGGCCCACAGACGCATGAAATAGGGCAGGCATTCCTCGCCCAGAATGCGCCGGCGCTCTTCGAGCGGCAGGTCGAAATTGCCGACCGCTTCGGTCGAGGTCGATACGTCCGACCAATAGGGAAGCAGCCGCCGGTCCTCCCACGGAAAATCGAACAAGGTCGCCAGCATCTGCGTCGTCAGCTCGATCGACACCTTGTCGACCCAGTCGAATTCCTCGCCGACGGGAAGCGAATCGAGAATGGCGCCGACGCGCGAACGGATCAGCGCTTCAAGCTCGGAAAGCCGTTGCGGCGCGACGGCGGGCGCGGCCGCCTTGCGCTGGATGTCGTGAACCGGCGGGTCCTTGGCGATGAACATCGGCGGGGAGAATTCGTCCGACTGGTCTCCGACGACAATGTCGCGATCGGAAGAAAAATCCTCATGGTTCGTGTCGATCGCCATGATGTCCTCATGGCGCGTCACCGACCAGAACGGGCCCGACGGGCCGGTTTTCGAATAATGGACCGGCGCTTCCTTGCGCAGCCGCCTGAAAAAGGCGTGATGCGCGCCGGTCTGGAAATAGTCGGATCGGCTGACGTCGATATCCGCAAGCGGGATCGAATAGGGGTCGATCGGCGCGCTATCGGCGAGAGCGGACATTGGCGGCCTCTTTGTCGCGGCGGCGAAAGAATGGCATGGCCGCACGCCGCGCGCAGCATTCTTCGGCGCCTATTCCGCGGCCGCTGCCGCGCGCGTCTCGCTTGCGGGCGCCCGCGCCTCTTTCGGCTCGTAGATGCGCCATGACCAGTAATGATTGCCGCCCTCGCGGCCGGCGCGCCGCCAGCCCGAGCCGCGCAGCTTCCGGTCGATCATCCAGTTGAGATAGCCGTGCGCGCAGAGAAGAACGTCGCCCTTTTCGGCGAGGTCGATAAGCCGCGCGGCGATTTCATCGACGCGCCGCCAAGCGGCGGCGTGATTTTCAACCCCGTTCGGCGCGTAACCCCAGAACCAGAAGGAGCGCGAGATGACGCCCCAGGTCGTCGGCGAGAGCTTGAGGAAGGGCACCGGCGGCGGCGGCAGTGGCGCCTCGACGAAAATCGGATCGGCCGGCACGTCGCGCTCGCCCTTCGTCGCATGACGCGCGGTTTCGATGGCGCGCGGCAAAGTGGAGGAAAGAACCGTCGTCGCGCCGCTCGCAAGGTCGATGAGGCTCTGCGGCGGCTGCTCGTCGGGATGCAGCCCGCTTTCGTCATAGCCCATCCACCACGCGCCGTAATCGGCGGCGGAAATGCGAATGTCCCGCGTCACATTCGGGCGGCCGTGCCGCGCTGTGATGATCCGTCCCGTCATGCCGACGTCGTTCGCCCTCGCTCTCGTCTGGTTATGGCGCGGTTTTCAGGCCCGCATCAAGCAGTCGACATGCGCGCCGACCGAGGCCGCAAGCGCCGGGATGTCGTAGCCGCCTTCGAGGATCGAGACGACGCGCCCTTGCGCGCGGGCTTTCGCGACGGCGAGGATTTCGCGCGTCGCCCAGTTGAAATCGTCTTCGACGAGGCGCAGCCCGCCGACCGGATCGGCGCGGTGCGCGTCAAACCCCGCCGAGATGACGATGAAGTCGGGTTTGAAGGCGTCGAGCGCCGGCAATAATCGTTCGCCCCAGGCGCGGCGAAAATCATCGCCCGACGATCCGGTTGCAAGCGGCGCGTTGGCGATATTGTCGAAGGCGCCGCGATCCGATGCGCGGCCGGTTCCCGGATATTGCGGCCATTCATGGCTGGAAGCGTAGAAGGCGTTTTCGTCGTGCCAGAAAATTTCTTCCGTGCCGTTGCCGTGATGAACGTCGAAATCGACGACCGCGACGCGCTTGGCGCCATGCGCCGCGCGCGCGTGAAGCGCGGCGATCGCGGCTGAGTTGAAAAGGCAAAAGCCCATCGCGCGCGCCGGCGGCGCGTGATGACCGGGAGGACGCGAAAGAATAAAGGCGTTGTCCGCTTCGCCCGCGCAAACGCCGTCGACGGCCGCGACGGCGCCGCCGACCGCGCGCAACGCCGCATCGAGCGAATGCGGACCGATGACGGTGTCGGGATCGAGGCGCAGGAAACCGTCTTTCGGGGCGATGTCGTTCATATGGTCGAGATAGGGTTCGCGATGCGCCAGGCGAAGCGCGTCGCGGCTTGCGCGCGGCGCTTCGCGGCGGACCAGGCCGTCGAACGGTTCGGTTTTCAGGGCCTTTGATGCGGCGTAGTATCGTTCGGCGCGCTCGGGATGGCCGGGCGGCGTTTCGTGTTCCCCGAAAGCGTCATGTTCGAATAGGAGCGTCGTCATCGGCGTTGCTGCGTTCCGCGCTTTTGTAAGGCATGAGCTCGGGGCATATGGGGGCGGGGCGCGCGCGGTGACAATCGGAAAGGGCCGATATGCTGAAAAAAATTCTGATCGGCTTGTCAGCCGCATTCGCCTTGCTGATCGTCGTTCTTGTCGGTCGCGCCCTGATGCTGCCCGGCGCAAGCAATCTCGCGCAGACATCGCCGGCGATCGACGCTTCGTCCGCCGATGCGATGGCGATGGCGAACCGTCTCGGCGAATCGATCCGCCTTGAAACCGTTTCCTGGGGCGATCGCGAGATCGATGCGGCGGCGTTCAGCGCCTTCGCGGCGTTTCTGGAGCGGTCCTATCCCGCCGCGCACGCCGCGATGACGCGCGAAACCGTCAACGGTCATTCGCTCCTCTATCGCTGGAAGGGAACGGGCGGCGCGCCGCCGATCGGGTTCATCGCGCATATTGACGTCGTGCCGGTTGAAGCCGGAACGGAGGCGGGCTGGACGCATGGCGCGTTTTCGGGCGCCGTCGCCGACGGCGCCGTCTGGGGGCGCGGCGCGATGGACAATAAAGGCCAGCTGATCGCGATGATGGAGGCGGCCGAACGCCTCGCCGCTTCGAGTTTTGCTCCGTCTACGGACATCTATTTCCTGTACGGCCATGATGAGGAGGTCGGCGGCGTTTCCGGCGCGGCCGAAATCCGGAAACTGCTTGATGGGCGCGGCGTTCGCTTCGCCTTTACGCTGGACGAAGGCTCGGGCCTCGGCCGCGGGCTCATTCCCGGCGTCGCGACGCCGGTCGCGCTCATTTCCATCGCCGAGAAAGGGTCGACAACGCTGAAACTCACTGCGCATGCCGAGGGCGGGCACTCCTCGGCGCCCGGAAAAGACACGGCCGTCTCAATCGCCTCTCGCGCCGTTCTCGCCGTCAACGACGAACCTTATCCGCTCGAGATTGACGCCGACATGGTGAAATTCCTTCATGCGATCGCGCCGGAAATGCCGTTCGCGCAACGCCTGGCGCTCGCCAATCTCTGGCTGACAAAGCCGATCATCGCCAAGACGCTCGGCGAATCGCCGACGACGGCGGCGGCGCTGAGGACGACGACGGCGCCGACAATGATAGACGGCGGCGTCAAGGTGAACGTTCTGCCGCAAAATGCGAGCGCCGTCGTCAATTACCGCATTCATCCGCGCGACAGCGTCGCCGGCGTCAAAGCCCGCGCCGAGCGGCAAGTCGCAGCGCTCGGCGTTGCCGTCGAAGCGCTCGGCGGCGTCGAGCCGAGCCCGCAATCCTCGACGACGAGCGCGGCGTATAAGGCGATCGCCGAGGCGACGCGCGATGTTTTCGGCGCCGTTCCCGTCGCGCCGTTCCTGACCCTGCAAGGAACGGATTCGCGCCATTATGTCGGCGCCGCGGACGACAATTACCGCTTTACGCCTTTCGTCTACGAACCGGACGATCTGAAGCGCATTCACGGCACGGACGAGCGTCTCAAGATCGAGGATCTCGTCCGCGGCGTTTCATGGTATGAGGCGTTCATCCGCCGCACGGCGTCTTGAGGAGACCGGTATGCCGCAATTTGAGATGATCCTTGTCGACGCCGATGACGTTAAAGGCGCGAAAGTGGAAACCCACACCGCAGGAAAGCCGTTGAAGGAAGGCGGCGGTGACGAAACCTATCGCTGCGGCTCATGCAAGACGAAGCTGCTCGTCAATGTCGCGCACAGGGACGCGCATGGCGCCGTAATCAAATGCGGCAAATGCGGGCGCATCAATATCGAACCGCATCACCATCATCATTAGGCGATCGGGCGCCAATCATTTACTGTCATGAGCGACCGCGCCCCATTGAGCATTTCGCGGATGGACCCCGGCAGGATCGACGAGATAGTCGAATTGTCTGTCCGCGCGTGGTCGCCGGTTTTCCCAAAAATGCGGAAAGAGATCGACGGATTCGTGTATGACTCTTTCTATCCGCACGGCTGGGAGGCGCGGCAGAGGGCGGACGTCTCCGCGATCTGCGCCGACGCCGCGACGGAAATCTGGATTGCATCAGTCGATGGCGTTCTTGCGGGGTATGTGGGGCTGCGCGGGCACGAGGCGGATTCGATGGGAGAAGTGCAAATCATCGCCGTCGATCCGGATCGCCAACGCATGGGGGTCGGGGCGGCGCTGCTCGATTTTTCTTTCGCCTGGATGCGGCGCAAGGGTTATGCGATGGCGATGGTCGAGACCGGCGGCGATCAGGGGCACGCTCCATCGCGGGCCATTTATGAAGCGGTCGGTTTCCGGCGGTACCCGGTCGCGCGCTACTTCAAGAATTTGCAGGGCGACGGCGAGGAATAACCGCGATGTATATCAATCGACGGCGCTAACGTTATCGCCGACGCTGATTTCGCCGAGCGTTCGCGGCGCGGCGTTCTCACCGAAGATGACGCCATTGATGCGCGGGTCGGTCGAGCGGTGAATGCGCGCAAGCGAGGCCAAAGGCTCCTTGCCCATGCGTTCGCCGGTTTTCTGATCGGTCGTCGTGACGATGCAGCGGTCGGACGGCTTGACGAGATCAAGGATGACGTCGCCGATTTTCAACTGGCTCCAGTGATCTTCGGCCCATGGCTCGTCGCAGTCGATGACGATGTTGGGACGAAAGCGCGCCATCGGCACGGGATCGCCGCCATGTTTTTCGATATCTTCGTTGAGCGCGGCCAGCGAACCTGTCGTCGTGACGAGAATTGGAAAGGCGTCTGCGAAGCTGACCGGAACGGGTGAGGGCGTCCACACGCTTGCTTTCTCGCGCAGCGCACGCTCGTCCATATGGACGAGTTCAACCTCTTCACCGAGCATAGCGGAAAGACTTTTCGCCGCCGCTTTTCCGGCGAAGGCGGCGTTGATTTCACAATCCCAGACAACGACGCGCCGCCGTTCCGCGCCGTCGGGCGTTCCGACCCTGATCGACGCGCCCGCGTCAGTCGCGAGAATGAGCGTCTCGCCGTCAAGCGCGGCGTCGATCGTCGCAAGCCTGGGATGGCTTCTTTGCGTCAGGAATACGCCGGCTGGATCTACGACGAGCCATCTGCGATCGCCGGCGAGGCCGCGGGGTTCGACTTGCGCGCGCGTCACGTCGACGGCGCGCATGCCTTTGACAGGGTGGATGTGCAGCGAGGCGACTTTGAAACGTGAGGACATTCCACACCCCGCTCATTCCGGCGAAAGCCGGGATCCAGCTTTATCACGAATATGCTCGCGATGCTTATGACGATGCGATGTAACCTCGCAATGCAATATTTCTAAATTCCGTTTGAATGGATCCCGGCTTTCGCCGGGATGAGCGAAAAATTTCAAATCATGCCTGTCGCCAGCGTCGCAGCGACGCCGGGCGGCGGGGTCGCGCTGTCCGGCACGAAGAAGTCCGGGAAGAGTTTGCGCGTCGGGTCGACGCGGTATTTTTCGAAATCCCTGACGCCGTGCTCATAAAGAAAATTGTCGTCGATGATGAAATTGCCGGTGAAATCGCGCGACGGCTTCGTCAGCATCAGATAGGCGGCGTCCGACAGGATGTCGACGGTGCGCGATCCCTTGATCATCGCATCGCCGCCAAGCGCGAACTCGACGGCGGCCGTTGCGATCGCCGTGCGCGGCCAGAGCGCATTGAAGGCGATTCCGTCCGCCTTGAATTCCTCCGCCATGCCGAGCACGCACATCGACATGCCGTATTTCGCCATCGTGTAGGCGACGTGACCCCCGAACCATTTCGGGCTCATATCGAGCGGCGGCGACAGCATCAGGACATGCGGGTTCGCCGCTTTTTTCAGATGGGGAATGCAGGTTTTCGAAACGAGAAACGTGCCGCGCGCGTTGATCGAATGCATCAGGTCCCAGCGTTTCATTTCGGTCGCCTCGGTTCCCGTCAGGGAAATCGCCGAGGCGTTGTTGATGCAGATGTCGATCCCGCCGAACGTCTCGACCGTTTTTGCGACCGCGTCCTTGACGATCGCCTCGTCGCGAATGTCGACAATGAGAGGAAGCGCCTTGCCGCCCGCCTTCTCGATTTCCTCAGCCGCGCTGTAGATCGTCCCCGGCAGATGCTTGTGCGGTTCAGCCGTCTTGGCGGCGATCGCGATATTCGCGCCGTCCGCGGCGGCGCGCTTGGCGATCGCAAGCCCGATGCCGCGCGAGGCGCCGGTGATGAAAAGCGTTTTTCCCTTGAGCGTCGTCATGGCCGGCCATCCCTTCGATAGAGCGGCCGACCATAGACATTCCGGCGAGTAATGGAAGACGATCACGCAGCTGGGCCGCAGCGGCAGCCGATAACGGCGCAGGCTTCCTCCAACGAATAGACGCGCTCGGTCATTTCGCGTTTTCGCTCGCCGTCATTCAGGGTTTTTCGCGTCCATACGACGTCGATAACGACATGATCCTCGACGATGACGGATCCAAATCCGTGACCGTCGACATGGCGCTTGATCTCTTTCAGGGAATTCATGACAGCTCCGATTTGAAATGAGTGTGGGAATATTCTCCCCGCATCCCGTACGGTTGCGAATGCAGCCTCAGCAGGGAATGAAGAAACAATGCGGCAAAGCGATGGCGTCGTAAAGCAATAGTCCGTAGAAAGAATTTTTATGAAATTGTCGGCGTCGCGCCGGATCAATATCTTACGAACAGGCGCGCCATGAAAGGTTGATCACGTCTATGCGAGGCGCCCTGTTGAAGCGCATCGGCAGGCCGACCATGCCCGTTCCGGACGTGACGAAAACAAGGCCGCGCTCTTCTTCCGAAAAACCGTAAAGCGTCACGCGGCACATGGATTTTAAAAGAATGCAGTTCAAAACCGGGATATTGATCTGGCCGCCATGCGTGTGTCCGGCGATCAGAAGATCAACCGCCTCGCGCGGTTTCAATTCAAGAATGGTCGAGGGGTTGTGCGTCAAAACGAGGCGCGGCCTGTCGCCGCGCGTTTCCAGAAGCGCGCGATTCTGGTTTTTCGCCCATAATTCGCTGAGGCCGACGATTTCGATCTCCGCGCCGTTGAGCGTCGCCGTCGTAATCGCATCGTCAAGCATGGTGACGCCGAGGCGCGACAGCGCTTCGCCGAGCGGCGCGCCGACATCGGGGCCGGGAAGGCCGATATCGTGATTGCCGAAAACGGCGAAGACCGGCGCTTTGATCGTCTCAAGCGCGGCGAAGGTTTCAGGATGGCGCGCGGGATCGAGAAAATAGACGAAATCGCCGGCGATGAAGGCGGCGTCAGGATTTGCGGCGTTGACGCGCGCGGCGATGCGGCTGATCGAAACCGCATTCCTGAACAGTCCTTCATGCATGTCGGAGAACACCGCGAGACGCGCCGTTCCCGCTTCGGGAAAGCAGCGCGCAAGCGCGGCCTTATGCTCGACCGTCAACAAAATGCGCGGTTCGATGAAACGGGCGTAGGCGAGCGTTGAGATGAGGATGAGCGTGAGGCCGGCGACGATCTTCGTCGCCGGCCCGCGCCGCGCAATCGCCCAGCCAAGATAGATCGCCGCGGGAAAATAGAGCCAGCTCGCGTAAAAAATCGCGAGCTTTATGAATTCAAGAGCGCTGAGGCCGTGCATTTCGCGTTCGCAATTTCATTCAAATGACGCCGATCGCGCGGCCGTTCGGCCCTTTGATCGCAGCCTCTGCGAAAAAACTGAGCGAACACTTAATCAATGAAGGCGGCCGAAGAACGGCGATACGCGGCCTCATTTACGGCGTCGGCGCCGATCCGGCCGAACGCAAGCGGCGTATCCAGCTTGTGCTATTTCGGGTTTGCCATGTCTCAAGGGTATTTTCGCGCCGCTTTCGCCTGCGTTCTCATCCTCTCCGCGCCGACGCTCGCCGCGGCGCAAGGGGGGCCGCCCGGAAAAGCTGAGAGTTGGACGTTTAGCGCCGGGGTCGCGCCTTTCTTTGCGCCGATCTATTCAGGCGCCGACGACTACGGCCTTTCACTCTACCCGGATTTGCGCGTCGCCTACGGCGACAGATTTTTCGCTTCGGTTCCGGAAGGGATCGGCTATCGGGTGATCAATACGCGCTATCTGAAGGCAGGGCCGATCGCGCGAATCCGTTTCGGCCGCGAGTCGGGAACCGGCGGCTCGCCTTTTCTTATCGCCGGCGAGACCGACGATCTCGACGGGTTTTCAGACGTGAGCGCGGCTGGCGAATTCGGGGGGTTCGTAGAATTCGGCGGACGCTATTTCAGCACGCGCGCCGAATTGCGTCGCGGCGTCGGCGGGCATGAAGGCCTCGTCGCCGATGTGAGCGCGTCTTACAGTTTCAGGTCGGGATCGACCGGTTTTTCCATGGGCCCGCGCGCGACGCTCGCCGGCGAAGACTTTATCGGCGTCTATTACGGCGTCGATCAGTCGGCGGCGTCAGCGTCCGGACTTGCGGCCTATGATCCGGGAGGCGGCGTCGTGTCCTACGGCGCCGGCGCGACTCTCATCCGCCCGTTGACGGATCGCCTGTCGCTGGCGGTAATCGCCGGCTATGACCGGATTGCCGGCGACGCCGCCCGTTCGCCGCTTGTGCGCGCGCGCGGCGACGCAGACCAGATCTCGCTCATCGTCGCATTCTCATGGCGTTTCGGCGTTGCGCCTAGCCGGTGAGCGCCGCCGGATCGAGGCGGGCTAGCGGCGCCGCGCCGGCCGTGACGGCGGCGGTGAGCCCTGTCGCCTCGGTCAGGTAATTCTCCGCATAGAAGCGCGCGATCGCGATCCGGCCTTCCAGATAGACCTTGTCGGCGCCCGGCTCCCTGACGGCGAGGGCGGCGGCGATCGCGCCGCGCGCGAGGTAATAGCCGCCGGCGACATTGCCGAATTGCTTAAGATAGGGCGTCGCGCCGGCGAGGACGTGCTCCTGGTCGATTTTCGCCGCCTCAAGCAGCCAGCCGGTCGACGCTTTCAGCGCCTCGGCGCTCTCAAGCAGCCGCACGCCGATCGCTTTCAGATCGTCGCGCTTTGCCGCTTTTGCGATCGTCGCTTCCTCTCTGACGTCCTGAATATAGGCCTTGATCGCGGCACCCGCATCGCCCTGCAATTTGCGGCCGACGAGATCCATCGCCTGAATGCCGTTCGTTCCCTCATAGATCGCGGCGATGCGCGCATCGCGCATATGCTGCGCGGCGCCGGTCTCCTCGATATAGCCCATGCCGCCATGGACCTGGACGCCGAGCGAAGCGACGTCGTTCGCGCGATCCGTCGACCAGCCTTTCGAGATCGGCGTCAGCAGTTCTTCGAGCGCCTTCGCCTTGGCGCGCTGTTTTTCGTCCGGCGCATGGCGCGCAAGATCATAGGCGACGGCGTTCGCGTAACAGATCCCGCGCGAGGCCTCGACGAGCGCCTTCATTGAGTACAGCATGCGCCTGACGTCGGCATGTTCGTAGATCGGGATCATCGGTCCCGATTTGACGCCGTTTGCGCGGCCCTGCTTGCGCTCCTGCGCGTAAGACAAGGCGCGCTGGAATGCGGCTTCGGCGACGCCGACGCCTTGCAGGCCGACATCGAGCCGCGCCGCGTTCATCATGACGAACATGTTGCGGAGGCCCTTATTCTCTTCGCCGAGGAGCGTGCCGTAGCATTCCCCGCGCTCGCCGAAGACCATGACGCAGGTCGGCGAGCCGTGCAGGCCCATCTTCTCCTCAAGCTTGATCACATGCGCATCATTGCGCTCGCCGAGCGAGCCGTTCTCATTGACGTGGAATTTCGGCACGATGAACATCGAGATGCCCGCCGTTCCCTCCGGCGCGTCGGGAAGCCGCGCGAGCACGAGATGGACGATATTGTCCGTCATGTCGTGATCGCCATAGGTGATGAAAATCTTCTGGCCGGAAATCTTGTACCTTCCATCGCCCACGGGTTCGGCTTTCGTGCGCAGCGTTGAGAGGTCCGATCCCGATTGCGGCTCGGTCAGGTTCATCGTGCCGGTCCATGCGCCGGACACCATCTTCGGCAGATAGGTTTTCTTTTGCCGGTCCGTGCCGGCGTGAAGGATCGCTTTCACCGCGCCCGTCGTCAGCGTCGTGCCGATCGCGAAGGACATCGACGCGCCGTTTAGGGCGTCGACAAGCGCGTTGGCGAGCGTTGAGGGAAGCCCCTGGCCGCCCCATTCTTCCGGGAAGGCGAGCGAGTTCCATCCGCCCTCGACATATTGGGCGTAGGCTTCCTTGAAGCCGGGGCTTGTTCTGACTACGCCGTTCTCAAGCCGCGTCGGCGTTCGATCGCTTGTCGCGTTCAGGGGCGCGACCATGCCGTCGCAATATTTCGCCGCCTCGGCGAGGATGGCGTCGACCATGTCGGCGGAAAGATCGGGATAGGCGCCCGATCGGGCGAGCGCGGAAAATCCCGCCATCTGGTCGAGCGCAAAGCGCATGTCGCGAACGGGCGTTGCATAGGTCATGGCGGGCCTCCTTCAAGCATAGTTCTTATATGTCGCAGCGTCGCGTCAGCGCCAAGATGCGTCCGCAGCGCCCGAATAAGGCTATGATCGCGCCATCGCCCGGTCATGATAGGCTGATCGGATCGGGATAGAGGCAAAGCGGGGACGCCATGACGACGCCGACCAAATCGCCGATCTTCACTCTTTCAGCGCGGCTTGTCGTCGCGCTGGCGCAGGGCCTGCTTCTTTTCGCGCTTATCAAGGCGAAGGCGTATGAGCCGCTTTTCAGCCTCGATGAAGCGACATGGCGTCGATTGCTCGACACGCTGCGTCTCTTTGCGCTTTTTGCGCCGCTGCCCGTTTTGTTCGGTCTTGGCAATCTGCCGCCGCGCCGTCTCGCCTTGTGGGCGATCATCGCGGCGTTCGGCGTCTTCGCCTTCGGCTGGTTCGCCGCGCCATCGGCATGGAGCGGCGCCCCGACTTCCGCCTGGCTCTTCTCGCTCATCGTCATTTTCATCGTCCATGAATTCGTGCAGGCGGCGTTCGACGACGGCCGCCGCATCGCTTCCTACGAAACCTATTTCGACCGTTCCTGGCGGCACGGCTTTCAGGCTGCGCTGTCGATCGGGTTCGTCATCGCCTTCTGGATCGTCATTTCGCTCGGCGCGACGATGTTTCGTCTCATCGGCCTTGAAATCGTGCCGCGCGCGATTTTTTCCGATTTCTTCCGCGCTGTCGCTTCGCCGATCGTTTTCGCGCTCGGCCTGCATTTGACTGACGCCGACAGCGGGTTGACGCGCGGCGCGCGTCAGATCGGCCTTGCGCTGCTCTCCTGGCTCGCGATTTTGATGACGCTCATTCTCGCGGCGTTTCTGGCGGCCTTGCCGTTTACGGGGCTTGAGCCGCTATGGGATACGAAACGCGCGACGGTTCTGCTGTTGAATGCGGCGGCGACGATGATCCTCTTGATCAACGCCGCCTATCAGGCGGGCGATCCGCCGAAAAACGCGGTGATGCGCGGGGTCGTGCGGTTTTCAGCCGTTCCGCTCGCCGGAATTGTCGCGCTCGCCGCGCTCGGTCTTTATCTGCGTGTCGATCAATACGGTTTCACGCCGGCGCGCGTTCTCGCCGGCGCGGAACTGCTCATCGTCACCCTTTACGCTGTCGGTTATCTCGCCGCGGCGCTGACGCAGGGCTCGTGGCTCGCGCTCATTCGTCCGGTCAATATCGCCGCCGCGCTGTTCGTCGCCGCCATTCTGACCGCTCTGATGACGCCCTTGATGGACCCTGCGCGCGTCGCCGTCGCCGATCAGGTCTCGCGGCTCGATCGCGGAATTGTCGAACCGGACGATTTCGATTTCGGCTTTCTCGCCGATCAGCGCGCCGGCCGCTGGGGCGAGAAAGCGCTCGAAAAGCTCGCCGCGCGTTCGGGGAGCGAGCGTGACGAGCGCATAGCCTTGCTGGCCAAAAACCCGACCGAACGCCGCATCTATGGCGGCGTTGAGGAAACGTTCAATGATCGCCGCGCCGCGCTTGTTCTGATCGGCGATGGTGAAATTCCGGATGCGGCGTTGCTGCCGACAGGGAGCGGCGATCCCGTATCCGCCTGCGTTTCCTCAATGAAAGCCTTTGCCGAAGAGCGTCGCCTGGAAGCGGAACGCGCGCGCCAGCGCCAGCGGCTCGGTCGGCGCGCGACGGAAACGGCGGAGGAAGCGCGGCGGCGCGCGGCGGAACAGGAAGAAACTTTACGCGAACCCGATCCTGACGAAGGGCGCTGCCCGGCGCGCCTTATCGATCTCGATCTCGACGGCGATGACGACCTTCTCATTCTCGCCAATGACCGCTGGGGCGGCGCCTTCAATGCGTCGGCGATTCTCGATGACGGCGAAGGTTGGCTTTTTGCGGGGACGAGCGCTCAGCCGGTCGCAGATGAAATGCGCGCATCCGGCCGCAGGTTGGCGACGTTCGGGTCGCGCGCCGAGCGCCGCGCCGCTTTCGCCGGCCTGACCGTCGCCCGCCATTTCTGGAGCGACATTGTCGCCGGGGGAACGCCCATCCGTATCGATTCCACAATGGAACCTTACCTTATCGATGCGCGGATGATCGCCAGTCTCGACGGCGCGCCGGCGCCTGACGCAGCGCGCGCCGTCGCGCCCCAGTTCAACGCCGTTGATTTCTGCACAAGGCAGTGCTTCGGAAAACGCCTCAGCGTCGGACCGCAGGACGCCGCCTATTACACGCTGATCTCCGTTGCTTATGACGGCCGCGTCAATCTCGCCCTGTTTGACGAGGCGAGCGGCGCCTATGTTGCGCGCGGCTCGGGCCGCGCCGGCGACTATGATGACGGCGATGAAATCGCTGACGGGAAAGCCCGGAGTAAGCATCGCGAGCGCGAATATCGACGCATCGCCGAGACGCTTGCGCCGGCGTCGCCCTTTCTTGGCGACCTGATGGTTGACGGCGCGCGGCTCAGCTTCGCTTATACGGATGAAACGGCTTTCATCGACCCCGCCTATCCGCGCTGACGGCGGATAATCCTGTGCGCCGGTCATGGCGATCGCTGGCTTTCGCGCGTGCGAAGCTCTAAAGGCTGCCAATGAATTCTGCGTCCGTCATTTCGGAGATTTTACGCGCCGGCGCGCCGATGGCGATGCTGCGCCTCATCGAGCGCGCGGCGTCGCAGATTCTTGCGGGCGAGCTGGTCGCGATTCCGACCGAGACGGTTTACGGCCTCGCCGCCGACGCGACGAGCGATCGCGCCGTCGCGAAGGTTTTCGAGGCGAAGGGACGCCCCGCGTTCAATCCGCTGATTATTCATGTTACGGGTCTGGAGATGGCGCGCCGCTACGCCGCGTTTTCGCCGCTGGCGGAAAAACTGGCCGCCGCGTTCTGGCCGGGGCCGTTGACGCTCGTCCTGCCGCGCAAGAAGGATTGCGGGCTTTCGCTTCTCGTCTCGGCGGGCCTTGATGCGATCGCCTTGCGCGCGCCGAACAGCGTCATTGCGCGCCAGTTGATCGAAATGTGCGACCGTCCGCTCGCCGCGCCGAGCGCCAACCGGTCCGGATCGATCAGCCCGACGACGGCGGAGCATGTGCGCGACAGTCTCGGCGATCGCATCCGGTTCATTCTCGACGGCGGACCGTGCCGGGTCGGCGTCGAATCGACGATCGTCAAGATCGACGGCGATCGCGCCATCCTGCTGCGGCCGGGCGGGACGCCGCGCGATGAGATTGAACGCCTTATCGGCAAGACGCTGGAGGCGCCCGCCGGGGGCAAGGTCGAGGCGCCCGGCATGATGGCCAGCCATTACGCGCCGTCGGCGCCGCTGCGGCTCAATGCTGAGGCGCCGCGCGAGGGCGAAGCGTTTTTGGGATTCGGCGCTGTCGCCGCGTCCGGCGATGCGGCGCTCAATCTGAGCGAGAAGGGCGATCTCGTCGAGGCGGCGGCGAATTTGTTCAGCCATTTGCGGCGGCTTGACGCGCTTTGCGCGGAGAAAAAATTGAGCGGCATCGCCGCCGCGCCGATTCCGATGGAGGGGCTCGGCGAGGCGATAAACGATCGCCTCGCGCGCGCCGCCGCGCCTAAAACGTGAAAACCGGCTAGTTCGGCTTTCTGAAGCGCAGCGCGAATTGATCCGTATGCCCGCGGATGGCGGGATC
>CALAZI010000069.1 GCA_937895955.1 uncultured Alphaproteobacteria bacterium
CCTTGCCAAGGTGAGGGTCGGGCGTTCGAATCGCCTCGCCCGCTCCATTTTCTTCCAGACGGATCGTGCGTTCTCGCCGCATGGCGTTTGCGATGCTATGCGGGGCGCGCAACAACGCGGCGTTTTCAAAGGACCGGCATGATCGACAGCGCGCGACGGTCGCTTAAAGCCGACTATGGTCTTGACGCCGTCCTGACGCCCCTTCCGGGCGAATATGATCTCAACTTCGAAGCGACGGTCGGCGAGACCCGTCACGTCTTCAAGGTGATGCGCGCCGATTGCGATCCTGACTTCGTCGCCATGCAGGCCGCCGCGCTCGACCATCTCTCCGCCAAGGGGCTCGGCGATCATGTTCCCGCCGTCATCAGGACGCAGGACGGCGCGCGCTGGACGCGCCTTGAGGGCCCTGACGGCGCTGCGCGCCTCGCCTGGCTGATTTCCTGGATGCCCGGCGTCATCCTCGCCGATGTTCCCTCCGTCACGCCCCGGCTTGCCGGATCGATCGGGACCCTCATCGGCCGGGTCGACTGCGCGCTCGCCGATTTCAATCACCCGATGCTCAAACGCGATCTGAAATGGAATCTCGCAAAAGCCGGCTGGATCGCCGACGCGCTCGGCGCGCATGACGATGCGGCGCGACGCCGTCGCATCGAACGGATCGCCGCGCGTTTCACGGAGGAGATCGCTCCGCTGCTTGCGCGGCGGGAAAGCCAAGCGATCTATAACGACGCCAATCCGATGAATATTTTCATCGACCGGCGCGCCGAGGCGGCGACGGGCTTTATCGACTTCGGCGACATGATCGCCGCGCCGTTGATTTGCGAACCGGCGATCGCCATCGCCTACGCCATGATGGGGCCCGGCGACCCGCTCGCTCGCGGCGCGGCGCTCGCCGGCGCCTATAATAAGATTTCGCCGATCGCGGATGAAGACATGCCGCTTCTGGCCGCGCTTGTCGAAACGCGGCTCGCCGTTTCCGTCACGAACGCCGCGATTCAAAAAACGGCCGAACCTGACAACGCCTATCTTCAAATCAGCGTCCGCCCCGCCTGGGCGTTGCTCGATTATCTCGAAAAAATGGGCCTAAACAGCCTCGAAGGGGCCTTTCGCGCCGCCTGCGCGGCGGACGACCCCGGCGTCATCAGCGCATCGACGAAAAGCGTCCTCGTTCGCAGGCGAAACATCGCGCCGTCGAACCAATCGCTGTTTTACGACGCGCCGCTGCGTCTTGTGCGCGGCGAGCGCCATTTCGTTTACGATGCGGACGGCGTTCAATATCTCGACGTCTACAACAATGTGCCGCATGTCGGCCATGCGCATCCAAAGGTCGTCGAAGCCGTCGCCGCGCAAATGTCGCGCCTTAATACGAACACGCGCTATCTGCAGGATGTCCATGTCGATTACGCCGAGCGCATGCTCGACAAATTGCCGCCGCCGCTGTCGAAGATTGTCTTCCTGAATTCAGCAAGCGAGGCGAACGAGCTTGCGCTGCGCCTTGCGCGCGCGGCGACCGGCGCCAGGGACATGGTCGTGATGGACCATTGCTATCACGGCAACACGACCGGGGCGATGGACATCAGCCCTTACAAATTCAATCACCCGAAGAGCCGCGCCGGAAAACCTGATTGGGTTCATGTCGCGCCGCAGCCCGATCTCTATCGCGGCGCCCGCCGCGGCGCCGACGCCGCTCAACTCTATGTCGATGATGCGCGCCGCACGATCGAGGAGGCGGCGAGAAGCGGCCGCAAGATCGCCGGCTTCATTTCGGAATGCGTCCCGAGCGTCGGCGGACAGATCGTTCTGCCGGAGGGCTATCTTCGCGCGGTCTATGCGGCGACGCGCAAAGCGGGCGGCGTCGCCATCGCGGACGACGTGCAAACAGGACTGGGACGCCTCGGCCATTGGTTTTTCGGCTTTGAACAGCAAGCGGCCGTTCCCGACATCGTCGTTCTTGGCAAGCCGATCGGCAACGGCTTCCCGCTCGCCGCCGTCGCGATGACGGCGGAAATCGCGACGGCCTTCGGCGACGGCCCTGAATTCTTCTCGACCTTCGGCGGCTCTAGCGCAGCCTGCGCCGCCGGTCTCGCCGTGCTTGACGTTCTGCACGACGAGAATTTGCAGGAGAATGCGCGCATCATCGGCGATTATCTTCTTGAGGGGCTTGGCGCGTTGCAATCGCGTCACGCGCTGATCGGCGACGTTCGCGGGTTTGGGTTCTTCCTTGGCGTCGATCTCGTGAATGACCCTGAGAAACGGACAGCCGCGACAGGCGCTGCGCGCTTCATCAAAAACGCCCTTCGCGAAAGGCGCATCCTTCTCGGCACGGAGGGACCCGAAGACAATGTGCTGAAAATCCGGCCGCCGATGACCTTCGACCGCACCGCGGCGGACCGATTGCTGGAAGAGCTGGATCAGGCGCTCGCCGCTGCGCCTATTTGATCCGGGCGCGAAACTGGATGCTGAAAGTCGGATTGGGGCTGCCAGATTGCATCGCGCCTTGCGGGCGAAAGCAAATATGCCTGACCGCAGGGTCGTAGCCCGCAACTGGCGTATAGGAACAGGCGGCGAGGTTCGTCGGCCGCGCGACGAGATTGGAATATCTGAGATCGCTGGCGAGCGAGAAAGTGAGACCTGCGCCGACCTGCGTGAAATAGGCGGCGCCCGTCGCGGGGCCGGTCCCATCCATATCGCCATTGTAGAATTCAATTTCAGGCGGCAGCGTATCGACGATGAAGATGGAGTTGGAATCGGCCGGACCCGTGCCGATATTCGTCGATGTTATCGTATAGACGACATCATTGCCGGGAACGGCGAACAGGCCCGCGGCGGACGGATCATAGACAGCGACGGTTTTTGACGCGATCAGCGTCGCCGTGCCGGCGCGGCAGAAATTGACGTCATGGACGGCGATGCCCTGCTGGCCGGGATTGCTCGGCGCGCCGGTTCCGTTGCCGTATACGATCGTCACCGTATCGACCGGGGAAAGAAATGTGACGACGACCGTGCCGTCAGCCGATGTAGACGCTGCAGCGCCGACCCCCGTCGCCGTAATGCCGGAGGTCGTGTTGGCGACGCCGGCGGTCAGGACCGGTACGACAAGCGATCCGTTAAGGGAGCCGGTGATCTGAAGCTGGTCGACGAAGCCGTTTCCGCCGGTGCCGATGTCGACGTCGAAAATCGAAAACTGCATCTTGGCGACGCCCGAGCCGACGGCGCCGGCGCTGAATGTCAGCGTGATCGATTCCGACGTATTGTTGAAATTAGCGACGTAAAGGAGCGAGTTTTGCGCCGGCGACAATCCGCCGGTGAGATCTGTCGCCGTGCGCGGCGTCGCCGAGCCGCCGAAGTTTATGAGCCGGTTTGTCGAGCCCGAAAAGGCGAAGCTGAACGGCACTGTTGAGGCCGTGTAATTCTGGGTGAGGCTTCCCGCCGGCCAGGCGTTGGCGTCCCAGTTGAGTTGTCCCGACGGCGTTGAACAGTTGAGCGCCGGCGCGCCGCCGCCGCCGCCGCCCGCGGTGATGACGACGAACGCCGTGTCGTCTTCGCTCGGTGAAGAGCCTGCATTGTTAGGGGCGGAATCGGGATCTGCGTTGTTCGATGCGAAAATTTCCGCCGTGTTGACATAGGTCCCGCTCGACAGCGCGCGCACCGTGATGATGAGCGTTCTGGAAGCGCCCGAGGCGATCGATCCGGAAATCGTCCAGAGACCCGTCCCTGAATTATAGGCGCCGCCGCCATCGTCGGAAATATAGGTGATGCCCGCAGGCAAGACATCGGTGACGACGACGCCGCTCGCCGGCGCCGGACCGCTATTCGTCAGCGTCAGGGTGTAGGTGAAGTTGGCGCCGACGGCGGGCGATGAATTGCTGGCGGTTTTCGTCAGCGACAGGTCGGCCGCGTTGAAGTAAAGATTGGCGCGCACGAACTGGCCGTTATCGGCCGCGGGATACGTGTCGCATATCGTGAGCGTCCACGTTCCTTGCGCATTCTGGCCGTCGAAGGCGGAAAGCGCGTTATCGGGCCGCACCTGGCTTTGATAAGGCGGCGCCGTCGTTCCGTCGCTTGCCGCATGCGAGCCGTTATTGATGAGGGTCGCCGCCTCATCATCAAGCAAGACGTTGTAATTGTCGTAATTCTGATTGGCCGGCGCATTGATCAGACGGACAGTCGTCCCAGCCGGAGACGTCAGATCAAGCTGGACGTCGGTCCGCCATGTGTGCGTCGCCAGAAACCCGACATCGAGATCGGATATCGTAAAGCTCTGCGCGACATTGATCGTTCGGATGACGGGCGCGGCGCATGTCGTCGTTCCGTTGATCGTCGCCGTCGTCGTGTTTTCATACGGGCCGAGCTGCGCGGCGGCGACGCCGATCAGAGCGGCGCTGAAGGCTGCGCCCGCGAGCGCGCGGCCAAGCAGGCGCCGCATCATTGCGCGCGCTCCGGAGAGATCGCCTCAAGAAGGCCGCGCGCCGTCGTCTGGTCGAACTTGATGCGGAGCTTCAGATAGGGGCCGGCGCGGGAATATTCGGCGGCGGCGAAATCCTCATCGACGAAGCCGTCGAAATTCCAGCCGAAGGAGAACCAGACATTCTCCGCCGGCGTGAAGCCGACGGAAGGCCCGTAGGAATAGTCGAGCGTTTTGGCGTTGAACGAATAGACCGCCTCGCCGTGGAAGCCGATGTCGATCCGGTCGGTGACGTCATAGCGCGCTTCAAGACCGAGAAGTTCGGTGACGCCGTCATAGGACGCGCCGCCCGTCTTCATCACGGAATATTTGAAGCCGTGATTGAAGGCGAGTTGCAGGCGTTCCGTCGCCATCGCGTTGAGCGTCAGGTTGTGCACCGCTTTCCAGCTCTCGCTTTCGAGATCAATCTCGCGCTGTTTGACGTCAAAACGGTTAAAAACGATTAACCCATCGTCATGCGGGCGCCAGGAAGCGCCTAGGCGGAGGTCGAACCGGCGCTCATCAGGCGTCAATTCATTATTGTCGGCCTGAAACCGCCCGGCGCCGGCGAAAGAGAATTGCTCGGAGAGTTCGCGCGCCGCGCCGGCCGTGACCATGTAACGCTGGCCGATATCGGTTTTCTTCATTTCGAAACGGCTCGAGCCGGACGTCGCGTCCCCGCGATAGCCGGCCCCGACATAGAGCGATGTGAAGGCGCCGCCCGTTTCTTCAAAGGGCGACAGCGGCAAGTCCGGAACGATGTCGTCCGGCGCGTCGACGGCGCCCCGCTCCTTCAAGTTTTCGCGGCGGGCCATACCGAGCGAGCCGGTCCATTTTTCGGAAAGCCTGACCTGTTGATCGACGCCTAGCGTGGCGCCGATATTTTCCGAGGAGTCTTGCGTCAAGCGATCGCCGGCGAGCGTGATCTTGCCGCCGGTCCAGGGCTCGGCGGTCAGCCCTACCGTGGTGTTCGATTGCGAAATCGCCTCTCCATCGAGCACTTCATGCGTGCCGCTTAGGGTAAGGCCCTCAAAAAGACGCTGGTCGAAGCCGAGCTGGTAGCGCGTCGGGAAGAGCGACGAGCCGTCATCCCCCGTGATCGGACGCTCATGCGCGGCGCGAAGGGAAAGACCGATTTCGTCAAACCGCTGTTTGACCGAAGCGGTTGCGAAAAGCCCCTCGCGCTCCGGGCCCGACTGCGGCTTTTCGCGAACGCCGCGCAGTCCGAGCGAGCCCGAGGTCGAATTCGATTCCTGACGGAAGCCGATTTCGGCAATCTCGCGGCTGGCGCCGGTTTCAAGATTCTCCTCGCGATACGCCTTGGCGTCGACATACCGGTCGCCGCGCGCCTCGCCGTCTTCGCTTTCAAACCTATCTATCCTGGCGCTCGCTTCCGCGCCGAAGCGCAATACGCCGACGGTCGCGGATGTTTGCTGCCCAAGACCGAATCCCGATTCGACGCGCGAGTAATACGCCTTCGCGTTCAATCGATCGCCGGTATGGCTGACTTCGGCGAATATCGCGTCGGCGCGCTCATCGATCGCCGGACCCTCGCGCAGGCTTGTCGCATATTCGAGGCGGATTTGGTCGCGCTCGGTCAGATCGACTTTCGCGTCCGCGCCGGCGAGGTTCGTCCGCTCGCCGGAAACGCCTGGCGCCTCTTCGCGGATGAGGCTGGCGCCGACTTCGCCGCGTCCGCCGAGGAAGCGAACGGCGCCGCGGCCGCCCGCCGTCAGATTGCGGTCGACGGGCGCCGCCGTTTCGTAGTCGATGACGATGACATTCGGATTGAAAGCCGCGTCGGCTGCCGGGACCGGAAGCCTAAAGATGATCTCGCCCGTTTCGAAGTCGATATCATAATCGGCGTAGCGCAGAAGCGTCGTCGACGTGATGACGACATCGGGGCGGAAACGATCGCGGGTCTCGACGATGATCGATTCCGAATTGCGAACGAGCGGCGCGGCGGAAAGCAGATACGGGCCGGACGTGCCGTCGGCGGCGAGTTCATCCTTGACGAACGCCTGGTTCGTTTCGGCGGCGAAGCCCGTGAAAGAGAAGCGCTCGCTTTCGTAAACGGTCTGCAGGCCGGAAAGGCGGCGATCGTAACGCGAGAGTTCCGATTGCGTCAGGCCGGTTTGATAGTCGCCGAACTGCGCCTTGAAGCCGTTTTTTTCGGCTTTCAAATAGACCGGATAGCGGCTCTGCGCTTCAAACCTTTGCGTCGAGCGGTCGCCGTAAAGCGGATAACGGTCGTCGGGGTCGATGACGTCGAAGAGCTCATCATCGCTCGACCCGCGCTCGTTCTTGCTGTCGCCGGCGATCGTGACGAGCCAGTCGCCCTTCACCGTTCCCTTCGCGAAGCCGGCGATGCGGCCGTCGCCGATCAATTCGGATCCCTTCGGATTCGTGAGCGCGCCGTCGGCTTTCTGGAGGCCGCCTTCGGCCTCGGCGAGGCCGACGACGATCCAGTCGCGCAGCGCCGGTTTCACATAAGCGGCGAATGTTTTCTCCGACCCGTCGCTGAGCCTGATCTTGATTTTGGCGATGCCGGTTTCAACCGTCGGCTCCAATTCGATGCGCGCAACGCCGTTCTGCCCGATCGGAACGCCGGCGCGCGCCGACAAGGGCGCATCCAGAAGCGCGCGCTGTTCGATCGCCGCGCGCGTCGCCGCGCGATAGGGCGGCGCGATTTCCACATCGAGCACGTGTCCCGCTCGAACCGCCCGCCCCGCGCCGTCCGTCACCTTGACGGCAATGACGGGGCGCGTCTTGCCGTCGGCGAAGGCGCGCGTTTCTTCAACGATCAGCTTCGCGTTCAACGCCTCGTCGATGAAGTCGATATCGCGCGCGATGCGGGCGACTTCGGCGCCGCTTTCGTTCCTGAAGACGACCTCGACCCGGTTTTCTCCCTTCAAAAGATCGACGCCCTTCCAGCGCGTCAGCGCGACGGTGCGCATGATCGACACTTCGCGGCCGGCGAAATTCTCGATCGGCGTTTCGCGGCCGTTCACGTAAAGCGACGGTTTGAGATTCGGCGGGTGCTTGACGCCGATATTCGCCGACGGCGACGACGGCGTAACGCCTTCCGCCGGATAGACGAACGCAGGCGCGAAATCAGTCAGCTGATTGAGCCAGATCTTGTCGTAAGCGAGATATTCCTTTTCGGCGTTGAACGCTTTTTCGGCGGGCTTTTCTCCCGGAGCGGCCGCGCCGGATTTGTTGCGAACGTAGAAATCGGCGCGCCATATCTTGCCGCCCTGCGCATCGACGAATTGCGAGCGCGGCGATCCGGCGTAGCGCGTGTTATCCTTGCACTGAACAAGTTCGTAGCCGTCGGGGAGGCTTTCCTCGTCGACCTGCACGACATGGGTGCGCGGCGTCACGTCTTCAAAATGATAAAGGCCGTTCTCGTCGGAAACAACGGTTGCGCCGGTCTCCATGTAGAGCCGAACGCCTTCAAGCCCTTTCGCCTCAGTCGCGCCGTCAACCGAACAATCGCTCTCGACGATGCGTCCGACAATCGTCAAACCCGATCGCAGAAAATCATCCGACACGCGGACAGCGGCTTCGGCGCGATTTGACATCGGAAGGCCGACGGCGCTGACGGCCTGGGCGCGATTGACGGCGTCGCCTTCGCGCGCGCCGCTGGCGACTTCGAGAACATAGGCGAGTTCGACTGTCGCTGACGGCTGAACGAGGCCGAGATCAAACGTCAACGCGCCGCCATCGGGGCCGATCGCCGGATCAGCTATCGCCGCGCCGTCAAGACGCGCCGAACCGCTTTGATAGCGAAAGCCGCGCGGAAGCGCGTCGGCGATGCGCACTGCGGCGGCTGCGGCGGCGCGGTTTTCCACCGAGACGACATATCTGACGAAATCGCCGATGGAGGCTATGTCGGAATCCGCTGATTTGCGAACCACAAGATCCGTCTGCGGATCAAGCGGAAAGTCAAGTTCGACATCGCCGGTGCCGGAGAGCGTGAACGGCTGGCCGTAGGAACCCGGAATGATCGTAAAAGGCGCGTTGGCGAGGCCGGCGAAGGCGGGCGCGGCAAGCGCCGAAGGCGCGACATAGCCTGCGGGCGGCGTCACGACGAGCCTGTACGATCCCGGCATCATGATGGGGAACCGGAATTCCCCCGGCCCGAGCGCGTAGACCATGCCGCCGGCGTCGGCGACTGTCTGGCCGGTGACGATCGTCGAGGGATACGCCGAGACGCCGTCGATCCCGTAGACGGTCGCCGGCGCCCCGGTCGCGTCATCGACGATCGCAACCGTTGCGCCGTCGATAAGCGCGCCGGTCAGCGCATCAAAGACGCGCCCGAACGGATCGACGCCCGCCGTATCGGTTGAAATTTCGGTCGCGTCGAACGGATCCTGATAGCGAGCGACAAGCGACGCGCCATGCGTGATCGTCAGCGCGGCGTCGTTCGGAACGGTCGCGCCCGAAACGCTCGGAACCCAGGCGAGGAAAACGCCCGTATTCGGACCGCTTTCGTAGAGCCGCAACGTGACGCGATCGCCGCCGGCCGTTCGAATGGTCGCCGTCACCGTCTCGATGACGGCCGGATCGCCGTTCTGGCCGGCGTCCGTAACGCGGATGATGATCGGCTCGCCCGTGAAGTAGGCGCTCGCCGGCGTCAGCGGAACCGGAAGCGAGGTGTTGATCGGCGCGCCGGTCGCGGATTGCAGCGGGCCGACCGGCTGGAACGGACCGCTTGTCGAAGGCTGGTGGTCCGACCCGTTCAGCGAGACTGAAACGCTGTCGGGCGCATTTGGCGCAAAGCGGAGAAACTCAATCGTTGACGGCGTTCGAGCCGCTTCGATGGTGAAGCTCGCCGCGGGCGGCGTCATCGAAAGGTTGACGCCGCCGATGACGTAATCGACCTGGGCTACGTTGTTGACCTGGGCCCCCAAAACCGCGGCGTAGGCGCTGAATTTTGGTGCGCCGGCAAGCGTCAAAATCGCTGCGAAAACGCGCGCAATCCCCTTTATGACGCCCCAGTGCCGCACTCAAACCGAACTCTTACAAACCCAAAAAACCAGCCCTTTAGTGTGACGATGCCGCCGCACCGGGTTTCGGAGCGGCGGCCCGTCGGCCTCAAAATTTCAAGACGCAGTTAGCGAACGAGCGCCCTGATTGTGACCGTTCCTGTCGCCCCGGGCGCAAGCGACGCCCCGGTCAATCCGACCGTGCAGCCGGTCGTGCACCCCCCGCCCGGCGTCGATAAGGCTCCCGCAACGGAAAAGCCCGATTGCGAGGCCGTTACGTACTGAACCTCGTCCGGCAGCACGTCGCTGATCGCGATGTTCGTCGCAGTCGCCGATGCGCCGGCCGCGTTTGACGCCGAGATGACGTACTCAACGCACGCGCCCGGCGCCGCAAAGCCGCCCGAGATCGCATCCGTCGCGCAATCCGTCGGATTGGTCGCGACGATAGCGACTGTTTTTGACGCGCTCAGCGACGCGGCGGACACGGTGTAGGTCGCGGTTGAAGAATGCGCGCCGTCATTGGCGACATCTTCTGGCGCGCCGGCCGTGCCTGTTCCGTCGGCGAGAACGCTGTCGGCCTCACCCGTCATGTTGTTGGCGCCGGCTTGCGCGATGTTCGTGCCCGGGGTCGCGCTATAGGCGCCGTCAAGCGATGCGGTCGGGTAATAGGAATCCGCGATGAGAATAACGTCGTCGGTCTGGCCGTTGGTCGCCCCGCCCGGAACGTCGCCGGAGATGATCACCCAGATTGTCGCGTCGGGCGTAACATCGGCGGTGACGCCGGCGCCGAGCGTGTAGGCCGTGCCTGCGCCCGCATCGTCGACGCCCGGCGTGAAGATGCCGTCGGCGCCCGCATCCGCATAATAGCGCGCCGTATAAGTTCCAATATCAAAGGTGTCGGTGCCGACATCCTTGATCGAAAGCCTGTAGGCGATGTTGTCGTTGCCGTTGTTGGTGACGCCGTAAACAAGCTCGGCGCCGGTTTGTCCCGGCGACACAGACGCATTGAGCGCCGTCGCGACCGTCAAGTCGACTTTGCGGTCGACGGTGAACGATGTCGGCGCGCCTGACGTATCGATCTGCGTCTGCGAAACGCCGCCGACCTGATAATCAAGCGTGAAACTGTTTGAAACGGTGGTGCCGGCGTCCGTGCCGGCGGCGAAAGCCGAACCGCCCGCCATCATCGAGACAGCCAACGCCGCCACGCCCACAGCGGGCAGCCTCAGGCCGCTGAACAAGCCTCTCATACGCAATTCCCCTTGCACTAGCCGAGGGAAAATTCGCACCTTCTTCTAAACAAAGTAATAAAGTTGATTGTCTCTGACCTGTTATCTTTCTCAACTATAAATAGAATTAAAATAGTCTTTACTTAACAGAGAATTCACCAAGCTTGTCGGAACGTCAATCGATCGCCCTCGCCCGCCGGTTCGCGGTCGCCCGTTAAGCCGGCGTTTACCCTGTCGCGCTATTCACCGACTGTTCCGTCGGAGGAATTCTCGATGAAATGGCTACCGATTGTTGCGATCGCATCGGCCCTGTTGGCGACGTCGGCCGTCGCCTCGATGACGGCGACGCAGCACATTGAAAAAGAGGTTGTCGTCCGGAACGCCGACGGCAAGGAAACAACGAAGCGCCTGCCCGCCGACAAGGTGACGCCGGGCGAGACGGTCATCTATTCAATCAAATATCGGAACGATTCAGGGCAACCAGCCTCGAACATCGTGCTGGTCATGCCGGTGCCGAAGGAAGTCGCCTATGTCGAGGGATCGGTTTCGGGCGATGACGCCAATGTCGCCTTCTCGGCCGATGACGGCAAAACCTATGTCGCACGCGGTCGCCTCACCGTTGAAGAAGACGGGTCAACCCGTCCGGCGCGCGGCGATGAAATCACCCATATCCGCTGGTCGTTGACGACCCCCGTGCCGCCGAAGGGCGAAGGCGACGTATCCTACAAGGCGATTTTGAAGTAAGCCCTCGCAAAACCGTGCGCGCGCGCCGGTCGTATGACCGGTATGGCTTTTGAAAATCCTCTGATTATCGGCGCATCCGGCGGGATCGGCTCGGCCGTCGCGGCGAGACTTGGCCGTTGCGGCGCCGTTGAAACCCTGTCGCGCGCGCGCCACGGCTTTGATCTTCTCGATGAGGCTTCGATCAAATGCGCCGCTGCGCGATTGAGCGGCGGAACATTCGATTTTATTTTCATCGCAACCGGACAGCTCGCCGCCGACGCCGGCGGGCCTGAGCGCTCGTTCCGCGAGGTCGATATCGAGGCCATGAATGCGCTGTTCGCCGTCAATGCGACCGGCCCCGCCCTCATCATCAAACATTTCGCGCCCCTTCTCGATCCGGACAAGCGCAGCGTCCTCGCCTTTCTTTCGGCGCGGATCGGCTCGATCGGCGATAATCGTCTCGGCGGCTGGATGAGTTACCGCGCGTCAAAGGCGGCGCTGAACCAGATCGTCAAATGCGCCGCCATCGAGATTGCGCGAACCCGTCCGGAAGCGATTATCCTCGCCCTTCATCCGGGAACGATTGAAACCGCCATGACGAGAGGGCATGCGCGCGGACGCTACACCGCATCGCCGGACGCCTGCGCCGAGCAACTTTTAAATGTCTGCGAGAGAGCGACGCCGGAGATGTCAGGCGGCTTTTACGCCTATGACGGATCGCCGATCCCGTGGTGAAGGCGCGCCGTCTCATTGTCATTTTGGGCGACCAGCTTTCGCCCGCGATCGCGAGCCTTAAAGAGGCGGACAAAACGCGCGATGTCGTGTTGATGGGCGAAGTCCTGCGCGAGGCGGCGCATCGCAACCATCACAAAAAGTCGATTGTTTTCTTTTTTTCCGCGATGCGGCATTTCGCGGATGAATTGCGCCGTGACGGATGGCGGGTCGATTACGCCAGCCTTGACGACGGCCATAAGACATTCGCCGACCTTATCTGCGCGGCGACAGAGCGCCGGCGCCCGCAGCGGATCGTAATCGTTGAGCCTGGCGAGTGGGGCGTGCGCAACGAGATCGAAACGCTCGTCGAAGACCTCGACGCGCCGATCGACATGATTGAGGATGATCGTTTCATCTGCAACGACGCGGAATTTGAACGCTGGGCGAAAGGCCGCAAGAACCTTCGCATGGAATTCTTTTATCGCGAGATGCGCCGGAAAACCGGCCTGTTGATGGAAGACGGCACGCCTGTCGGCGGTCGGTGGAATTTCGACGCCGACAACCGCAAGCCGGCGTGGTCTGACGCCGCGTTCCCGGAGCCGCGGCGGGTTAAGCCCGACAAAACGACGAATGAGGTCATTGATCTCGTCAATGCGAGGTTTGGCGATCATTTCGGCGAGGCCCGGCCGTTTTGGTTCGCCGTTACGAGGAAGGACGCCGAACGCGCACGCGATCATTTCATGGATAAGGCGCTCGCCGGATTCGGTCGAACGCAGGACGCGATGCTGGCGGGCGAGAAATTTCTCAACCACTCGGTTCTGTCGCTTTATCTCAATGCGGGGCTTCTCGATCCGCTTGACCTTTGCCGACGCGCCGAGGCGGCGTATCGCGACGGGCGCGCGCCTCTGAACGCCGTTGAGGGGTTTATCCGGCAGATCATCGGGTGGCGCGAATTCGTGCGCGCCGTCTACAGGCGCGAAGGGCCCGGCTATGCAGACCGCAACGCGCTGAACGCAGAGAGGCCGCTGCCTGCTTTTTACTGGACCGGCGAAACGCAAATGGCCTGCGTCGCAGCCGCCGTTCGCCAGACGCGGGAGGAGGCCTATGCGCATCATATCCAGCGCCTCATGATCACGGGAAATTTCGCGCTCATCGCCGGGATCGATCCCGCCGAGATTCATGACTGGTATGCGGCCGTTTACGCCGATGCGCTCGATTGGGTCGAGGCGCCGAACACGCTCGGCATGTCGCAATTCGCCGATGGCGGGCTTTTCGCTTCCAAGCCTTACGCCGCGAGCGGCGCCTACATTAACCGCATGTCGGATTACTGCGCATCATGCAGCTACAAGATTTCCAAGCGCACGGAAGAAGACGCATGCCCATTCAACGCGCTCTACTGGGACTTCGTCCATCGCAACGAAAAATCGCTCGGCGATAACGCGCGCATGGCGCGCATTTTCGACATGTGGTCCAAAATGGATGCCGAAAAGCGCAGCGCGCTGCTCACGCGGGCCGCCGCGCTCAAGGCCGATCTCGACAGCCTTTAATCGGCGTGCGTGTCGGCGCTCACAATATGGACAACACGTTTTCCGGCGGGCGGCCGAGCGCCGCCTTGCCGCGCGAGAAGACGACCGGCCGCTCGATCAGGGCCGGCGTTTTATTCAAGGCTTCGGCGAGCGCCGCCTCCGACAGTCCGGGATCATCAAGCTTGAGCGCCTTGTAATCGGGCTCTTTCGCCCGGATTAGTTCGCGTACAGATGAAAAGCCGAGCTGTTTCGCCGCCGCCCGGATCGCCGTCGCCGAGGGCGGCGCTTCAAGATAGCGGACGATTTGCGGTTTGACGCCGCGCGCCTCGATAAGCGCCAGCGTTTCTCTCGATTTCGAGCAGCGCGGATTATGCCAGATCGTAACAGTCATCGAAATCAGAGCGCGAGACGGTAGCCGCCCGCTTCTGTCAAGAGAATTGTCGCCGAGCCGGGGTCGGGCTCAATCTTTTGCCGCAGGCGATAGACATGCGTTTCGAGCGTATGCGTCGTAACGCCGGAATTGTAGCCCCAGACCTCATCAAGCAAAACATCGCGTGTTACGGGCTTGCCGCCGGCGCGATAGAGAAATTTCAGGATCGACGCTTCTTTTTCGGTCAGGCGTATTTTCTTGTCGGCGCTCGTCACCAGCATTTTTACAGACGGGCGGAACTCATAGGGTCCGATCTTGAAGACGGCGTCTTCATTCTGCTCATGGCTTCTGAGATGCGCGCGGATTCTCGCCAGCAGCACGGCGAATTTGAACGGCTTCGTCACATAGTCGTTCGCGCCAGAATTAAGGCCGAGAACTTCGTCCGCGTCAGTGTCGGCGCCGGTCAGCATGATGATCGGCGACTTGAAACCGTTCTTGCGCATCATCTGGCAGGCTTCACGCCCGTCCATATCCGGCAGGCCGACATCGAGCAAAACAAGGTCGATATGGGCTTCCTCCCTCACTTTCGCGATTGCGCCCTGGGCGCTCGGCAACGCCTCGACGGCGAAGTCGTCATGATGGCCGAACTGATCAAGAAGCGTTTCGCGGAGAAGGTCGTCGTCATCGACCAGAAGGATGCGTTTTGCGCGCGCCATAAAATTCGTCGCCTTTTCTGCGGGCCTTCGTCTAGTCCTAGATCGGCCGCCTGAGGAAATCAAAAAACGATCACGCAACCGTGAAAGGTCAAGCGCCGCGCGCGCCGAACAGGGCGGTTCCGACGCGGACATGGCTCGCACCGAGCTGGGCGCCGATATCATAATCGCCGCTCATGCCCATCGAAAGCCCGGTCAGATTGTTGCGCTGCGCGATTTTCGCAAGGAGCGCGAAATGCGGCGCCGGCGCATCGTCCGCCGGCGGAATGCACATAAGGCCTTCGATTTCGAGACCGAACTCATCGCGGCATTGCGCGATGAACGCATCGGCGTCTTCAGGGGCCGCCCCCGCCTTTTGCGGCTCGGCGCCTGTGTTGATCTGGACGAAAAGGCGCGGCCGGCGGTTTTGCCGGCGCATCTCCTCAGCGAGAGCCTTTGCGATTTTCGGCCGGTCGACAGACTGGATGACGTCAAACAGGGCGACCGCTTCAGCGGCCTTGTTCGACTGCAACGGCCCGATCAGATGAAGGACGATGTCGGGGCATTCCTTCTTCAGCGCGGGCCATTTCGCTTTCGCTTCCTGAACCCTGTTCTCGCCGAAGATCCGTTGCCCGGCGCGGAGCGCCTCGCGCAACATCGTCTCGCCCTGCATTTTTGACACGGCGATGATCTCGACAGGCCCGGCGCGCCCTGCTTCCTTGAGCGCGGCCGCAATCCGGCTTTCAACCGCGGCGAGATTTTCCGCAAATGCGTTCGAAGATGGAGAGTTATCGTTTTGGGTCATCAGGGGCATCGCTGGCGCGCCGCAAAACTAGCAGCGGCCGCATGCGCGCTCAAATCGGCAAGCGGAATTAAAAGCGCGCCGTTTTCGCTCGCTTTCCTGACCGACCGGCGCCGCATCGCGCGCCCCGAGCCGATCTTGCGCGCAATGCCGAAAGGCTCGGCTGTCATCTATCGCGATTATGACGATCCTCGCCGGCGGGCGGCGGCGCGGCGCTTCGCCGCGATTTGCCGATCGCGCGGCGTTTTGCTGCTTATCGGCGACGACGCCTCGCTCGCCGAGGAAATCGGCGCCGACGGCGTCCATCTTCCGGCGCGCGCGCTTGGAAAGCCCCGTTCCGCCGGCGAACCCGGCCTGTTGACGGCGTCGTGCCACAGCCTCGCAGAACTGCATCTCGCCGCTGAGGCGGGCGCTGACCTCGCCGTTCTGGGGCCGGCCTTTGAAACGGAAAGTCATCCGGGCTTGGAATATCTAGGCGCGGCGCGGTTTCGCGCCTTAGCGGCGGCCGCGCCGCTTCCCGTTCTCGCCCTTGGCGGCGTCGATGAGGCCAACGCATCTCTCTTGAGCGCGAAGAATGTCGTCGGACTGGCGGCGATCGGCGCGTTCGTCGAATAAATGGGCCGCGTTAATTATCACCGGCGCGCGCATAATCGACCGTCGTATTCACGAGAGTGAGCGCGCTGAACCGACGCGCCTCGATCGCCGCGGCGCCCCTGGCGATCTGACTGCGCCCGCTGAAGCCGCCGATCGTTCGCGATGCAACGCCTTTCAGCCGCGCCGTCGTTCGGACCTCGATGGCGTCCGGCGCCGCAAACCGAAATTCCGTCCGTTCGACATCGCCGCAATCCGTATGCGCTTCGATCGTCAGGTTTTTTCCCTGCGCGCTGCTGTCGACCATAATCGTCATGCCGAGCCTCAGCAGCTCTGACCATTCGCCGTCCGCGTCGAGGCGATAGCCGCCGGCTGAGCCGGGACGCGCCGGCGCGTGCGCGGCGGGAACATTCTCCGGACAGGAATAATCGGCGCGCGCCGTGAGCGGATTGTCGACCGGCTTTGCGAACACAAGGCGAAATTCACTCGTCGCCTCGATTGGCGGAAAGAAGAGACCGGCTAAAAAAAGAATAAGGACGGCGCCGAGCGGCGCGGCGGCACCAACCGCGAGGAAGGCGGCGCCGATTCTGAAGATCTCCCGAAACCGCGTCTCATCGCCTGCCGACACGATCGAGGCGAGTGCGGCGATGCTGAGCAGGCAAGCGAGAAAACCGCCCGCCAGCAAAAAAGGAATGAGTCGGCGGCCGCGCACGCGCTTGTCGGCCGACGGAGCCGCTTGATCCTCGATCAGTTGATCGGGGTTTTGAAACCGCAATTATCCGGCGAGAGCGGCGGCGAGAGCAAAAGCGATGGCGACGGCGAACGCAGCCGGTCGCCCGCCAGGCGCATTTTCAAACGCATCGATAAAGCGAAAGAAGAGAAAACATGCGCGGGCTAGGACTGTTTCACTCGTCAACCTTGGTCCAGACGGCGAGCTCGTTACCCGTCACATCGCGGAAATGAAACCGCTCGCCACCTGGAAATTCATGTCTTTCCGTCACAACGCCGCCTGCGGCGACCACCGCTTTTTCTGTCGCGCCCAGATCGTCAGCATAAAGAATGACAGTCGTCGACCCCTTGACCGGCGCCTCGCCGCCGCGGACGCCGCCGTCGATCCCCGCTCCCTCAAAGCTGACGTAATCGGGACCCCAATCCTGAAATGTCCAGCCGAACGCCGCGCCGTAAAACTTCTTGAACGCCGCAAGATCCGATGCGGCGAATTCGACATAGTCGATCGTATTGTTTTTCTGGCCCATTTGCGGGGTTCCTTCGGCGTCGCCGCGGGCGCAGGCGGCGAGCGCGGCGACTGCGAGCGCGGCGAGTTTCTTTTTCATGCGGCGAGCCTAACGCGCGCGCGCCGGAAGAAAAAGGGCGGCCGTTGCGGCCGCCCTCAATCAGATATCCCCTCTAAGCAACGCAGGCGCTTCGAGATGCCTTGAAGCCTAGAACTTTATTGAGCTCTCTATGACGAAGGTGGCGGCTTCTTCCGGCCCGCCCGCCTCCGACGGCTTTGTTGATTCCACATATTGCGCGGCTGCGCCGATGGTGATGCCGCGGCCGACGAAATAGGTGACGCCGGCCTGCGCCGTTTGCGTGTCGCGGAAAATCAGCGGGTTCGTCGCGACCGGCCCGATGATTTCGGCCTCGGACTGGCCGTAGCCGAGCATCATCCCCCAGTCGCCTTTTTCTTCGCCGGTTTTAAAGGTGATGCCGGCGTCAAAGGCGAGATAGCCGTCCTGGTCGAGATCGGCGAGGCCGGAATTCGTCGTCTTGACGGAGCCGCCGACGGTGAGGCCGCGGAAGCCGAGATTAAGCCCGACCGCATAGGCGTGGTAATCGTCGAAGACCGGCGACAGGATGCGCGCGTCCTCATTCGCCGTGACATAGCTTGCGCCGACGCCGAGCAGGAGCCCGTCGCGGCCGCCGACGCGCTTTTGATAATAGAGCGCCGCCTCGATGACGTCGTCCCAACGCGAGGCTTCGTTCAGCAGCTGGCCGTTCGGCGCGATGAGCAGCCGATCTTCCGGCGCGCAAAGATCCTTGCCGCAATGGGCTAAGGACGGGCTGTAGGAAACGCCGAGCTGCAGGCCGCCAAGCGCGCCGCCAAGGAAATTCGCCGGCGGCAAATAGGTGAATTTCGTCGAATAGCCCGAAAAGTCATTGACGGTGTGAACGTCATTCAGTCCGGAAAGATCCGTACGCCAATCATTGACGTTGACGGAGCGGAAAATGGTCGGGGCCGTAACGGCGAAAGTCCGCCCGACGCCGTTGTCTCGGCCGACGATCAACTGGCCGAAAGCGCCGCGCACATAGCCGTACGCGCCCTGCAAATAGGCGTCGCTCGTCAGCGGGCCGACGCCGCGCGCGCCGCCGATCAGCATGCTCGAATAGCGCCCGCCGGCGTAGAACTGGTTCGGCTGCTGGCCGTCGAGGCGGCCCTCGATGACGGCGCCAAGCTCAACGCCGTTCTCAAGAACCGTTGATCCTTTGACGCGGATTTCAGCGTCGGCGTCGCCTTTGGCCTCGCCGTCGACAATTCCGCCTGCGAGGCTCGCCTCGCCGCTGACGTCGACTTTAACCGGATCGGCGGCGAAAGCAGGCGTCAGCGCCGTCGCGGAGACGAGTCCCGCGGCCGCAATCGCCTGAAATGTCGCGCGTCGCTTCATCATACCGTCCGGCTTCGCCGCCATTCTCCCTGTTCCGGCGCCGAAAGCGCATCGAAAGCGCGCTTTCTTCGCCCTCATCCCCTCTTCCATCAAACCGGAAGAGGGTGAATAAATCTCAAGCCGCAGGCGCATCAGCGCCCCGCCCCGGTCGCCCGGTCGGAACGCAATACGCCTACCCGCCGAGTTAAGTCGGGTGAGGCGCGTCGGTCAAGGAACGCGCGCCCCTTCCAGTTGTCTAAGCGGCGGTTTGTGGTAGGAAAGCCACGTTCGCGGCGCGGCCGCGCCTTTTTTTGGAACAGTTCCCTTGATGAGTCTCAAAAAATTACGCCCGATCAAGATCTTGGCGGCGGCGATCTCAGCCGGCGCGCTTATCGCCTGCTCCAGCGGCGGCGACGACAATCGCAATGCGACCCTGATCGGCGAGAAGGGCGCGACGACCGTCAACCGCTATTTGTGGGCGGCGTCGCTGGAGACCCTGAACTTCCTGCCCGTCGGCCAGGCGGACCCGATCGCCGGGCTCATCCTGACGGACTGGTACTCAAATCCCGAAACGCCGAATGAGCAGTTCAAGGTTTCGGTCTACATCCTCGACAGCGCGCTGCGCGCCGACGCCCTGCGCGTGTCGGTTTTTCATCAAGTCCGCGACGACGCCGGCGGCTGGGTCGAAGCCGCAGTCAATCCGGCGACCGCCCGCGAAATCGAAAACGCCATCCTGACCCGCGCGCGCCAGCTCAGACTTAACCAGATCGACGACTAGAACCGCGCCGCGCCTTTGTGGCAAAGGCGGCGCTGAAGCGCCGCTTTTTTTTGACCGGAATCATCACGATGGCCCGCTACAACCCGAAGGAAATCGAGCCCAAATGGCGCGAGCGCTGGGAGACGGCGAACGCATTTGAAGCGGGCAGAGACCGCGCCGGCCCCAAATACTACGTCCTTGAGATGTTTCCCTATCCGTCGGGCCGCATCCATATGGGCCACGTCCGCAATTATGCGATGGGCGACGTCATCGCCCGCTTCAAACGCGCGCGCGGCTTCAATGTCCTGCATGCGATGGGCTGGGACGCCTTCGGCTTGCCGGCCGAAAACGCCGCCATGCAGACCGGGGCGCATCCGGGCGAGTGGACCTACGCCAATATCGATCACATGCGGCGCGAGCTGAAGCAGATCGGGCTGGCGATCGACTGGAGCCGGGAATTCGCCACCTGCGATGTCGGGTATTACCGCTGGCAGCAAAAGCTTTTTCTCGATTTCTGGAGGGAGGGCCTCGTCGAGCGCCGCGAGAGCTACGTCAACTGGGACCCGGTCGATATGACCGTGCTCGCCAATGAGCAGGTGGTCGACGGCCGCGGCTGGCGATCCGGCGCCGTCGTTGAGCGCAAAAAGCTGTCGCAATGGTTTTTGAAGATCACCGATAAGGCTGACGATCTGCTCGGCGCGCTCGACGACGGCCGCCTCAAAGGCTGGCCGGACAATGTGCGGCTGATGCAGCGAAACTGGATCGGCAAGTCAAAAGGCTTGCAGATGAAGTTTCGTTTCGCCGACGGGATGACGAATCCGGCAGGCGCCGATTCGATTGAGATCTATACGACCCGCCCCGATACGCTGTTCGGCGCGTCCTTCATCGCCGTTGCGCCGGACCATCCGCTCGCCGCAGCTTGCGCCGGCGCCGATCCGGCCGCCGCGGCGTTCGTTGCCGAGTGCCAGAAGGCCGGCACATCGCAGGAAGCGATCGACAAGGCGGAGAAAAAGGGCTTCCGGCTGCCAATCGAGGCGGAGCATCCGTTCGTCGAGGGCCGGCGCCTGCCGGTCTATATCGCGAATTTCATCCTGATGGGCTACGGCACGGGCGCGATTTTCGGCTGCCCCGCCCATGATGATCGCGATTTCGATTTCGCCAAAAAGTATCGACTCGATATTATCCCTGTCGTCCTGCCGCCCGGCGCCGATCCGGCGACGTTCGCCGTCGCCGACGAGCCCTATATCGGGCCCGGAACGCTGTTCAATTCGGATTTCCTGAACGGCCTCGACGTTGACGCCGCCATCGAAAAGGCGATCGCTGAAATCGAGGCGATGGGGCGGGGGCGCGCGACGACCCAATACCGCCTGCGCGACTGGGGCGTTTCGCGCCAGCGTTTCTGGGGCTGCCCGATCCCGGCGATCCACTGCGAGAAATGCGGCGTCGTTCCCGTGCCGGAAAAAGACCTGCCGGTCGAACTTCCGAAAGTCGGCGCCTCGGCGTTCAAAACGCCGGGCAATCCGCTCGACCGGATGCCGGATTGGCGCAATGTTCCGTGTCCTGAATGTTCAGGCCCGGCGCGGCGCGAAACCGACACCTTCGACACCTTCGTCGATTCAAGCTGGTATTTCGCGCGCTTTGCGACCGATCCGTCGAACTGGCTGAACGGCCCGGTCGATAAAGGCGATTGCGATTACTGGCTGCCGGTCGATCAGTATATCGGCGGCATTGAGCACGCGATCCTGCACCTCCTCTACGCCCGCTTTTTCACCCGTGCGATGAAGGGCGCCGGCTATGTCTCGATCGACGAACCCTTCGCCAATCTCTTCACGCAAGGGATGGTGACGCACGCCACCTATCAGGACGAGCGCGGCCAGTGGCTGTTGCCGGATGAGGTCGTCGTCGAGGGCGGCAAGGCGCGGCGAGCCGATGACGGGGCGGCGGTCAGGATCGGCCCTATCGAAAAAATGTCGAAGTCGAAAAAGAACGTCGTTTCGCCGGTCGACATCATCGAGAAATACGGCGCGGACGCCGCGCGCTGGTTCATCCTCTCCGACTCGCCGCCCGAGCGCGACGTCGAATGGACCGACGCAGGCGCGGCGGGCGCCTGGAAACTCGTCGCGCGCATCTGGGAGGCGGTCGAACCGCATAAGAACGCGCTTGCGAACCGGGATCTCATAGCCGCCCCGGCCGGCGCGCATGCCGACTTGCGGCGCGCCACGCATGCGACAATCGCCGCCGTCACCGAGGACATCGAGCATTTCCGCTTCAACAAGGCGATCGCGCGCATCTACGAATTTTTGAACGCCTTCAAAAAGGCCGGCGACGCCGACGATTGGACGAGAGCCGAGGCCTTGTCCGCCCTTGTCCGGCTGATCGCGCCGATCACGCCGCATCTCGCCGAGGAATGCTGGGAACGGCTCGGCGGCGAGGGACTGGTTTGCCGAGCGCCCTGGCCGACGGCCGAGGCGGGCCTTCTTAAGAAGGACGAGATCATCCTGCCGGTTCAGGTGAACGGCAAGCGGCGGGCCGAAATCGCGGTCGCGGCGACAGCCGACCAAAAGGCGGTTGAGGCCGTCGCGCTCGGCGATGCCGACGTCAAGCGCCATCTGGAGGGGCTCACCATCCGAAAGGTTGTTGTCGTTCCCGGCCGGATCGTGAATATCGTCGCTAACTAGGCGCGCCTGCCGGCGCTGCGGGAGCTATCCATGGTCCGAACGCTCGCCCTTGCCTTTCTCATTTTCGCGCCGCTCCTGTCCGGCTGCGGCTTCCAGCCGCTTTATGCGACCAATGGCGACTCAGCGCCCGGCCTGCGGTCTGTCGCGCTGGGCGAATTGGGGGCGCCCGACGAGATCCGGCCGCTCGTCAAACGCGCCTTTGAGCGCCGGACATCGAACGAGCCGTCGACGGCCGATTACGATCTCACCGTTTCGACGACCGAGCGGGCGCAACGCCTGGCGGTGCAGATCGACGCATCCGTCACGCGCTACAATTACCGACTTGTCGGGCGCTACACGCTTGTCGAGCGGGCGACCGGCGCGCGCTATTCCGGGCGCGTCACATCGATCGCCTCTTTCAACGTCGTCAATTCGCAATATTCGACGCTTTTCGCCGAGGATGCAGCGCGTGAAAAAGCGGCGACGCAGCTCGTTGAAGATATCGAGCGCGACATTCTGCTGAAGCTCTCTGACGCGAACGAAAAAGCGCGCCGGGCGCGCCGATGACCGCCCTCAAGGGGAAGGCGATCGAGGCGTTCGTCGCGCGGCGCGATCCGAAAATCGCCGCCATTCTCGTCTACGGACCAGATCTCGGACTGGTGCGCGAGCGCGCCGACAAGATCGCCGCCCAGATTTGTCCGGATTTCAAAGACCCCTTCAACTACATCGAGCTTTCCGACGCCGAGCTGAAATCAGATCCCGCCCGGCTAACCGATGAAGCGGCTGCGCTCTCGATGATGGGCGGCGACAGGGTCGTTCGCATACGGACGACCGGGGAGACGGCGACGCCGGCGGCGAAACTCGTCGTCGCAGGCCTGGAGGGCGGCTATCTCAAGCCGACAGGGATCGTCATCATAGAGGGCGGCGACCTGGCGAAAAGCTCGGGCCTTCGCAAGCTTTTCGAAGGCTCGAAAGCCGTTATCGCCCTTCCGTGCTACGCCGACGCGCCGGCGGACATGCGCGCCCTTGCGCAGGCGGCCGCGCGGGAAGAGAATCTGACGATTGAATCCGACGCGCTCGACCTACTCGTCGCCCTGCTCGGCGAGGACCGCGGCGTTTCCCGCGCCGAAATCGAAAAGCTGGTTCTCTTCAAGGGTCCAAAGGCTCTTCGCGACGGGCCTGCGTCGGTCACTATCGACGACATCAGGGCCGTTCTCGTCGACACGATATCCGACGCAGCGAGCGAGGCCGCCGCGGCGGCGGCGGACGGCGCGGCGGCGCGTCTCGCCCGCGCGCTGCACCGCTCGGCGACGGCCGGCGCTTCGCCCATCGGCACGGTCCGCGCGCTGCAGCGGGAGTTCTCGCGCTTGCGGACGGCGCGCGCGGCGATGGCGGAAGGAGCGAGCGCCGAAGCCGCGATGGCGAAGCTGCGGCCGCCGGTCTTTTTCATGGAAAAGCGCGCGTTTGAAGAACGCCTGCGCCGATGGTCCTTGCGGAAGCTCGACGCCGCGCTCGCCATCCTGCTTGAGGCCGAGCTCGGCGCCAAATCGACCGGGCTTCCCGACGCGGAGATCGTCGAGCGCGCCGCGCTCCGGATCGCCGCGATGGCCGCATGAGCGCGGCAGGCGAGGGCGCGGCTGGAAAAACGAGCTACGGCTTCATCCCCGCCGTATCGGTCATTATTGCGAATATGATCGGCACGGGGGTTTTCACCAGCCTCGGCTTCCAGCTTCAGGACCTCGCCGCCGGGTTCCCGATCCTTCTTCTGTGGGCGCTCGGTGGCGCCGCCGCTTTCGCCGGCGCGATGAGCTACGCCGAGCTTGGCGCGGCCCTGCCGCGATCGGGGGGAGAATATTCGCTCTTGCGCGAAATCTATCACCCCGCCGCCGGCTTCGTTTCCGGCTGGGTTTCATCAACCATCGGTTTCGCCGCGCCGACCGCCCTAGCCGCCATCACTTTTTCAGCCTACGGATTATCTGTGCTTCAGCCTGAGGCGCCGACGCCGCTGCGCCAGGCGGTCGCCGTGGCGCTCGTCGCCGCCCTGGCGCTTATTCACGCCTCGCGAAGGCGCATGAGCGGCGGCCTTCAGACCTTCTTCACCGCCGTCAAAATCGCCGCGATCGTCATCTTCTGCGCCGGAGCCGCGTTCCTGCTCGATGCGCCGCAGCCGATCTCGTTCCTGCCCGCCGTCGGCGACGGCGCCGTCATCGCCAGCGGCGCGTTCGCCGTGTCCCTCATCTATGTCAGCTACGCCTATACCGGCTGGAACGCCGCCGTTTACATCACCGGAGAAATTGAAAATCCGGGCCGCAATCTGCCGCGCATTCTCGCGATCGGCGCCGCCGTCGTGACCGTTCTCTATGTCGGCCTTAATGCGGCGTTCATGGCGGCGTCGCCGGCGGCCGACCTCGCCGGCAAGGTCGAGGTCGGCTTCATCGCCGCAAAATCGATTTTCGGAGCGGGCGCGGCCGATGTCGTCGGCCTCATTATGGCGAGCCTTCTAATCTCGACGGTCAGCGCCATGACGATCGCCGGCCCGCGCGTCCTGCAGGCGATCGGGGAGGACTTCCCGGCCTTTCGCGCGCTCGCCGCGACCAACCGCGACGCGATCCCGGCGCGGGCGATTTACGCGCAGGCCGCTATCGCGATCCTGCTGATCGTCACTTCCAGTTTTGACTCGATCCTCGTATTCGCCGGATTCCTGACGGCGCTGAACAGCTTTTTCACCGTGCTCGGATTATTGGTCATGCGTCGGCGCCGTCCCGACCTGCCGCGCCCATTCAGAACGCCGCTCTATCCGATAACGCCGCTCATCTACCTGACGCTGACCGGCTGGACGCTCGCCTATGCGGCGATGTCGCGCCCGGTCGAGATCGCCTTCGCGGCGGGGCTTATTCTCGCCGGCCTCGTCGCCTATCAGGCGACGCGGATGACAGCCTAAACCCCTGTTCCCATTAGTCTTTTACAGACATCATCGAGCTGATCGAGGCTGCGATAGCCGATCGTCAGGACGCCTGATCCTTTCGGCGTATGATCGATCGACACCTCAAGCCCGAGGGCCGCGGCGAGGTCCGCTTCAAGCGCGCGGGTGTCGGCGTCTTTTTTTCCGGGTACGGAGGGTTTCGCCGGCTCGCGCGCAATTGCGCCAGGCTTCGCCGGCGGCGCTTCATTCAGCCTACGGACAAAACTTTCGGTGTCGCGGACGTTGAGCCCGGCTTTGAGAACATGGGCGAGCGCCTCGTCCGGCTTGTCGGCGCCGAGGAGCGCCCGGGCGTGCCCCATCGAGAGAGCGCCCTCCTCGACCGCCTTTCGGCACTTCGACGGCAAAGTCATGAGGCGCATCATGTTGGCGACATGGCTGCGCGATTTGCCGACCGCCTTCGAAATCTCGTCCTGCGTCCGGCCGTAGACATCGGCGAGGCGGGCGTAGGCGGCCGCCTCCTCCATCGGATTGAGGTCGACCCGCTGGACGTTTTCAATGAGGGCGATCTCCGCCGCCTCCGTGTCGTCAAGCTCGCGAATGACGACCGGAACGTCATGGACGCCAGCGCGCTGCGCGGCCCGCCAGCGCCGCTCGCCGGCGACGATCTCGTATTCGTCACGGCCGGCCGCCGGGCGGACGAGGAGCGGCTGCAGGAGCCCGCGGGCGCGGATCGAACTCGCCAGCTCCTCGATCGCATCATCATTGAAATGGCGGCGCGGCTGGTCGGGGTTGGGGCGTAAATGTTCGATCGGCAGCGTTGAAAGACGCTTGCCCGGCGCGCCGGCCGCAACCGGCTCCTCGCGCCTCAGCGCCGGGGCGTCGCCCAGCAGCGCGTCAAGGCCGCGTCCCAATCCCCTCGCCTTTTTCATGGCGTTCATCGGCTCCTCCTCACGCCGCCTCGCGCGCGTCGCGCTCGCGCTGGATGACCTCGCTCGCCAGGCGGATATAGGCCTGGCTGCCGGCGCATTTGAGATCGTAAAGAAGCGCCGGCTTGCCGTGGCTCGGCGCTTCGGAAATCCGAACGTTTCGCGGAATGACCGTCTCGTAGACCTTCGCTCCCATATGCGCGCGGACGTCCTCCTCAACCGCGTTCGCCAGATTGTTGCGACCGTCGACCATGGTGAGGACGACGCCCTGCAATTCGAGCCGCGGATTAATCCGTGTACGGACGGTCTCGATCGTCCGCATGATCTGCGACAGCCCTTCAAGCGCGAAGAACTCCGCCTGCAACGGAATGATGACGGCGTCCGACGCGGCGAGCGCGTTGATCGTCAGCAAGGACAGCGACGGCGGGCAATCAATCAGGACGTAGGACGTGTCCGTTGAGCTCTTCAGATATTCGTCGAGCGCTTCGGCGAGGCGGAAATGGCGGCGCTCGGCGTCGATGAGCTCCACTTCGGCGCCGGCGAGGTCGACGCCTGCGGGCGCGAGTTTCAACCCGGGAATGCCGCTGTCGATGACGGCCGCCTCAAGGCGGTATTCGCCCATCAGCGCGTCATAGGTCGTCACCGCGCGCATCGAGGCTTCAGAACCGAGGCCGGTCGATGCGTTTCCCTGCGGATCGAGATCGATGAGGAGAACCTTCTCGCCGACGGCGGCGAGCGCAGTCGACAGGTTGATCGCGGTCGTCGTTTTGCCGACCCCGCCCTTCTGGTTCGCGATCGCGAGGATTCGCGGCTTGGAAGTTCGGGCGACGGCGCTATTTGTCACGGCGGTTTCAGTTTTTGGCGGGGGTATGACGCCCCTTAGGCTTCAAATGACGAATTTCGAGAATGGTAGAGCCGGGGCTCGTCACGCTCGGATGTTTCACCACGTCCATATGCCAAGATTTAGCGGCGTCGGTCAATTCAGCCTCAACATCTTGTCCTTTTGGGAAGATGAGGGTTGTCTTTTCATCGGCGATTTCATGGGCGTAAGGGAGAAGCTTGCCAAGTTGGGCGAGCGCTCGCGCAGTCACGACATCTGGCGGAGAAACGGTAATACTTTCAATGCGTTCCGGTAATACCCTGGCATTCGTGAGGCGCATGGCCTCAATCGCTGCGGATAAAAACGCGGCTTTCTTGCCGATCGATTCGACAAGAGTGACTTTAAGACCGTCGTCGGCGCCCATGGCCGCGAGGACAAGCCCCGGAAAGCCGGCGCCGCTGCCGAGATCGACGAGCGTTTTCGCGCCTTCCGGAATTAGCGCATAAAGCTGCGCGCAGTCGCGGTAATGCCTTGACCAGCGATCCTCTATCGTCGATCGGGCGATGAGATTATGCCGGGACGACCAATCAAGGAGCGCCAAGTCATAGGCTTCAAGGCGCTCGGTCATTTCACGTGAAAGGCCGAATTCCGCGGCCAGCGCCTCTGGGCCGTAGGAGGTCATCCCGCCGCACGCTCATTCTTTTTGATCCACGAGAGAAGGACCGCAAGCGCGGCGGGCGTCACGCCCTCGACCCGTCCGGCCTGTCCGAGGGTCGCCGGCCGCGTCTCAAGCAATTTAAGGCGCACTTCATGGCTGAGCCCCTTGATCTCTCCGTAAGGGAGATCAGCGGGCAACCGCAGCGACTCATCCTTTTTAAAGGCGAGAATATCCGCCTCCTGCCGCTCAAGGTAACCGGAATAGAGCGCCTCGATCTCAAGCTGCTCGGCCACATCCGGACGCAACGCGCCGGCCTCAGGCCAGATCGCGGCGAGTTTTTTCAAATCGACGCCCGGGAGGGCCAGAAGATCGATGACATTGCGCCGACGGCCATCCTGGTTGATTGCGACGCCGTATTTAGCCGCCTCATTCGGGGTCATGCCGGTCGCGCGCGCCCACGCGCGCGCTTCGTCCAGAAGACGGCGTTTCACGTGAAACGCCGCCGCCCTTTCCTTGCCTGCAAGCCCCAGCCCTTCGCCGCGCGCTGTGAGGCGCAGATCGGCGTTGTCGGCGCGCAGGGTCAGCCGGTACTCCGCCCGGCTCGTAAACATACGGTAGGGCTCGGTGACGCCGCGCGTGACAAGATCATCGATCAGAACGCCGAGATAGCCTTCAGCCCGGTCAATCAGGACGGGGCCTGACCCGCCGGCCTTTGCCGCCGCATTGGCCCCGGCGAGAAGCCCCTGCGCCGCCGCCTCCTCATAGCCGGTCGTGCCGTTGATCTGCCCCGCCAGGAACAGCCCTTCGAGCCGTTTGGTTTCCAGCGTCGGGTAGAGTTCGCGCGGATCGACATAGTCATATTCGATCGCATAGGCGTGGCGGATGACCTGCGCCTTCTCCAGCCCCGGTATGGTCGCGAGAAACTCATCCTGAACCGGTTCCGGAAGCGAGGTCGAGATTCCGTTCGGATAGACGGTATGATCGTCCAGGCCTTCCGGCTCGAGGAAAATCTGGTGGCTCTCCTTTTCAGAGAACCTGACGATCTTATCCTCAATCGACGGGCAATAGCGCGGACCACGGCCGGAAATGCCGCCGCCATAGACCGCCGACTTTTCCAGATTGCGCTCTATGACCGCGTGCGTCGCCTTCGTCGTATGGGTGATGCCGCACGCAATCTGCGGCGTGCGGATCGCGTCGGTGAGGAACGAAAACGGGATAGGATTGGCGTCGGCGGGCTGCATTTCGAGACCCGCCCAGTCGATCGTCCGGCCGTCGAGGCGCGCCGGCGTCCCGGTTTTGAGCCTACCCATCTGAAAACCGATGGCGTAGAGCCGGTCCGAAAGGCCGACCGCCGGGGGTTCGACGCCGTCTTTTTTAGCGCGTCCTGCTGGAATCCGTTTCTCGCCGATATGGATGACGCCCTTGAGAAACGTGCCGGTCGTCAGGACGACGGCGCCGGCGCGATAAACGGCGCCGTTGGCGTCGACGACCCCCTCAACCCGCATTTCACGTGAAACAAGGACGTCTTCCGCCGCCGCCTCGACAACGGTCAGATTGGCGGTCGCGGCGATCGCGCCCTGCATCTGGTTTCGGTAAAGCTTGCGGTCCGCCTGACTGCGCGGGCCCCTCACCGCAGGCCCCTTCGACCTGTTGAGCATACGGAACTGAATGCCGGCCCGGTCGATGACGCGCCCCATAAGCCCGTCGAGGGCGTCAATTTCCCGAACCAGGTGGCCCTTGCCGAGACCGCCGATCGCCGGATTGCAGGACATCTCGCCGATCGTCGCCTCAGAATGGGTGAGAAGGAGCGTCTTTGCGCCCATGCGGGCGGCGGCGGCGGCGGCCTCACAGCCCGCATGGCCGCCGCCGATAACGACGACATCCCAGATCCGGTCGGAAGAATTCATGGCGCGCCATATAAGATGTCTGATGCGGCATGGGAACGATAATCGCTCGTCCGCGCAATTGAAGTTGCGCCCGTAAATCGGGCCTTTCTGAACATTCGGCAATAAAATCGTCGCGACGGCGATTGCGGCACGGCCGCTGCATTTACGTCCTGTTAAGGGAGCGCAAGTCCCGGGAGGCTGGAAAATGAATACAAATGCTGGAGCCGCCTTGGTCGTCGGAGGGGCGTTTGGAAAACGGATGTCTCAAAAACCCAATTGCGAGGCCGATCTGTCCGCGCTGCTCGACAAAAGGCTTCGGGAAAAAATCGGCAATTACGAGCGGGCGGCGCGCAAGCTGAAAGTCGTCGGCCAGACTGACGCCGCCGAAGCGTTGGCGAGAGCCGCAAGCCGGCTGAGGCACATCACGCTCAGCGCCGCTTAAATGGAAAATCGGCGGCGCTTCACGTGAAGCGCTACTTGCCGATGCAGAAGCTTGAAAAAATGGCGTCGAGGACGTCCTCGACGTTGACATCGCCGGTAATACGCCCAAGCGCCCGAGAGGCGAGGCGGACATCCTCGGCGGCGAGCTCGGCCTGACCTGCAAGCCTGGTCCGCGCGGCTCGAAGGTGGGCGACAGCGTCCGTCACTGCGGCGGTATGGCGGGCGCGGGTCAACGGGACGTCCTCGCTCAGGCAGATATTTCGCGCCGCATCGGTAAGGGCGGCGAGAAAGGTCTCACAACCCTCCCCGGTTCGCACGGACATACCGAACGTCCGCTCCCCCAGTCCGACTGGGACATCCTGTCCCAAAATGAGGTCGATCTTGTTCAGGATGACGAAGTCTCCCTCGCGCAAAAGGCCATACTTGGCGTTTTCCACTACTTCAGGTTGAGTATCGAGGCCGAATGTTCCACGTGGAACACTACCGGGCTGAAACGTTTCACGTGAAACATCGATCATCAGTATACGGATGTCCGCTTTTTCGGCAGTCATCCGTGTACGCCTTATTCCCTCGATTTCTATCGGATCTGCGCTGTTTTCGCGCAGTCCGGCCGTATCAAATAGGGACGCGGCGATCCCGCCGAGGTCGAGCCTCACCTCAATGACGTCGCGGGTCGTGCCGGGGGTTGCGGAGACGATTGCGCGATCGGAGCCGGCGAGCCTGTTCAGCAGAGAGGACTTGCCGGCGTTCGGCGCGCCGATGATCGCGATTTTCAGGCCCTCGCGCAGGGCCATCGCCCCTTTTGAGGCGGCGCGGCTTTTTTCAAGTTCCTCGATCAGGGCGTCGATTTCCGGGGCGGCGCGCGCGGCGATCGCCGCCGGCACATCGCTTTCGTCGGGAAAATCAATATCGGCTTCGAGCGGCGTCATGATCGCCAGAAGCCGTTTCCGCCAGCCGGCCGCAAGCTTGGAGAGGCGGCCCTCAAACTGCCCCAAAGCCTGCATTCTCTGAAGCTTCGTTTCGGCTTCGAGAAGATCGGCAAGCCCTTCGATTTCGGCAAGATCGAGCTTCCCGTTCAGCAACGCGCGCCGGGCGAACTCGCCGGCCTCCGCCGGGCGCGCGCCGAATGCTGAAAGCGCGTCAAAGAGAGCCCCCTCGATCGCCGCGCCGCCATGCAGATGCAGCTCTACGACGTCTTCCCCAGTGAAACTCGCCGGCCCGCGGAAGGGTAGGACCAGCCCTTTGTCGATGAGATCGCCGGTAAAGTCCCGTATCGAGCGTAGAGCGGCCCGGTTCGGCGCCGGCAGCGGTCCGCAGAGCCGTTCGGCGACCGAAAACGCCGCCGGCCCGGAAATCCGGAAGACGGCGACGCCCGCCTTGCCGGCGCCCGAAGCGCGCGCAAATATTGTTACAGGTGCCGCCGGCATCCTCATCGCGACGCCTTCTAGGCTATCCGGCGCCGCGCCGCCATGCTGGACGCCGACCCCGGTCAGGGTGAAATTAACGGTCCGGGCCGACGGCGGCGCAGGGTTAATCAGGGCGCATATGGCGAACGTTCGCAGGCCAAGCCGACGTCAGGCTTTGGCTGGATTGGGGTCTGTCGCGATCGCCGCGTGCGCGAACCGGCGTTTTGCGTCGGATGATCTCACTCTTCTCGGCATCAAGGAACTCAGTGACGGGTTTTCAGCCCGCAGGTTCTCGCCGGTCGACGCCGTCGACGCCTGTCTCGCCCGCATCAATCGGTTTGACGGGATCATAAACGCCTTCATCGCACTCGACCATGTCGGCGCGCGGGAGGCGGCGGGGCGCGCTTCGTCAGATATCTCCGCCGGCCAAAAGCGCGGCCCGCTGCACGGCGTTCCCATCGCCATAAAGGACAATATTGACGTGGCCGGCTTTCCTCGCACCGCCGCAAGCAATGCGTATACAGATTATTGGCCGGCGGCGGATGCCGAAGCGGTCAGGCGATTGAAAGCCGCCGGGGCGATCATCCTCGGCAAACTGAACATGCACGAACTCGCTTTTGGGGCGACCGGCGCCGTCAGCAATGTCGGGCCGGCGCGCAATCCGTGGAACCCCGACCGCATCACTGGCGGATCATCGAGCGGCGCGGCGGCGGCGGTTGCCGCCGGTTTTTGCTACGCCGCCGTTGGAACCGATACCGGCGGCTCAATCCGCATACCCGCTTCCATGTGCGGCGTTTGCGGGCTGAAACCAACTTATGGCCGGATCAGCGTCAATGGCGTGATGCCGCTTTCGCAAACCTACGATCATCTAGGGCCGCTTTGCCGTTCCGTCGCCGATCTCTCAATCATGCTCGCGGCTATGGATGGAAATCCGGCGCCAGCAGCTCCCAAACCCGTCAGTTCCTTGCGGCTTGGCGCGCTCAGCCGGCCGCTTGATTATTGCGACGCCGGTTTCTCCGCCGAGATCCGGGAGGCGTTTGACGCCGCGCTTGAGGTTCTTCGCGTCGGGGTCGCCGAGATCGTCAACGCGGCTCTTCCCGTTCCGGATTTTGATCGCATCATCGAGGCGGAAGCGTACCGCTATCACGCCGGCGCAATCGGCGCCGCGCCTGACAAATTCGATCCGCGAACGCTCGCGTCGCTGATGCGCGGCGCCGAAGTTTCTGACAGTGAACTCAATATGGCTCGCAAAGCGCTTGCAGATCGACGCATGGACGCGGCGGCCCTGTTCCATGATTTCGATCTGGTTCTGATCCCGACGATGCTGAGAACCCCGCCGACGATCGACGAAGCCGGCGATCCGTTCGCCATGACCGAAGCCTGCACTTTTGTCTTCAATCAGCTCGGTTTGCCCGCGCTGACAGTGCCCTTCGGCGCGTTCCCTGACGGCATGCCGATGGGCCTTACAATCGGCGGCCCGCCAGGCTCCGAGGCGCAGATTCTATCCGTCGCCGGCCTGTATGAGCGCCAATCCGGATGGAACCGGCGACCTTCCCTTTGATGCCTTATTTCTTTTTGCCGCCGCCCGTCGCCCCGCCCATCGCCGCGCCGAACAGGCCCTGCAGCGCATCCATGCCCTTGCCGCTCATCTCCATCCATTGCGCGACGAACCGCTCCGGATCGGCGAGCGTGTCCATATGATCCTTTGCGCGCCGCGTCATTTCGGAAACAATCATGTCGTTGAGCGGCTGGACGTCAGGCATGCCGAAAAAAGCGCGCGCCTCTTCCGGCGTGCAGTCTATGTTGATTGTCAGGCGCATCAGAAAAACTCCTTTGGCGTTGAGCATAGGCGATGCAAAAGAGAAGCGACAGGGACAAGATGCCCGCAAGCCATCAAGGGAGAAGACCCATGCCGCGCGATGCGATCACCCTCGCCGATCCCGCGCTCAACGGCCCGCCCATCTCCCTCGGCGTTTACGCCGAAAAACCCTAGTTTCTGAGCGGACGGGCGGGCTTCGCGCCCCGCCGCCGCTCGGCGCTGAAGTTAAAATTGAGGTCGCGGAGAGCTGAGTCATGAAAGAGATCGTCCTCACCGCAACAGGCGGGCCTGAAAATTTTTCGTTGCGCGAGGCCGCAACCGCCGAGCCCCGGGTCGGTGAAATCCGTGTGCGGAATAAAGCGGCAGGCGTCAATTTCATCGACATTTATCAGCGTCGCGGGCTTTACCCGGTCGCAACGCCCTGCGTCCTCGGCCAGGAAGGCGCGGGCGTCGTCGTCGCCGCGGGTCCCGATCAGCCTTTCACGGTCGGGGATCGCGTCGCCTATCTTTCCGGCGGCGGCGCCTATGCGGAAGAAATCATGCTCGACGCGGCGCGCGCGGCGCGCATCCCTGCAGCGGTCGACGACGATTTGGCGGCCGCCGCGTTCCTAAAGGGCCTGACGGCTGAAATGCTCGTTCGACAGGTTTTTCCGCTCAAAAAAGGCCAAACGGCGCTAATCACCGCGGCGGCGGGCGGCGTCGGCACCCTCCTCACGCAATGGGCCGTTCATATCGGCGCGGGGGTGATCGCGATCGTCGGCGGACCGGAAAAAGCCGAAGCGGCGGCCGCCAACGGCGCGGCGCATGTCATCGACCGGAACGCCGCGCCCGATACCGCCTCGGCGGTGCGCGCCATAACGGACGGACGGGGCGTCGATGTCGTCTACGACTCGGTCGGCGCCGCGACATTTGAAGCCTCGCTGGACAGCTTGGCGCTGCGCGGCATGATGGTGACTTACGGCAACGCTTCAGGCCCCGCGCCGGCCATCGCGCCGCTTGAGCTTTCCCGCCGCGGGTCGCTTTTTCTCACCCGCCCGACGCTTTTTCATTATGCAACGCCGGACCGATTGCCGGCTATGGCGGCGGCGCTGTTCGATCTGATGGCGAAGGGCGTTCTAAGACCTGTCATCGCGGCGCGCCTGCCGCTCGAGAAAGCCGGCGATGCGCACCGCCTGCTCGAAGCGGGAAAGACAATCGGCTCGATCGTGTTGAAACCATAGGGCGCCAGCGATGAGAAGAGCCGCAGCATTAATGATCCTTGCGCTCGCCGCATGCGACGGCGGCGTGGAAAGCGCTGAAGAGGCGGCGACCGAGGGGCGCCGTGGCTGGTCGATCGACGCGAGCGGCGATCTCAACGATTTTTTCGATTGCCTCGAAAAAACCGGGAAAACGCTCGTCGCCGCCCATCGCGGCGGCCCTGCGCCAGGGTTCCCGGAAAACGCCATCGAAACCTTCGAAAACACGATGGCGCAGGCGCCCGCTTTTCTAGAAATCGATATTGCGACGTCGTCCGACGGCGTTCTCTACCTCATGCATGACGACACGCTCGAGCGCACCACAAACGGCGCCGGCGCGATCGAGAGCGTCGCCTGGAAAGACGTCAGCGCGTTGCGGCTTGAGGATTCCATGGGGCGCGCAACGCCCTACCATCCGCCCTCCTTCGCGGAGGCGCTTTCCTGGGCGAAGGGGCGAACAATTCTTGAAATCGATATCAAGAAATCGACGCGGTATGAAGACGTCATCGCCGAAATAAATCGTCAGCAGGCGGAAGATCGCGTCATTCTCATCGCCTATACGACGGCGCAGGCCCGGCGTCTCCATCGCCTCTCGCCTCGCATCATGATCTCGCTTTCCGTCTCAACGCAGTCGGATCTGAACAACGCCGTCGCCGCCGGCGTTCCCGCCGACCGCCTCCTCGGTTTTACCGGCGTCGAAGAGCCGAAACCGCGGCTTTTCTCGATGCTCGACGCGCAGGATATCGAGGTCGTTTTCGGCACGCTTGGGGGACGCGACTCGATCGACCAGGAAATCGAAATCTCGGGCGATGAGGCGCATTATGCGGCGCTCGCCGCGATGGGCGTCGACATTATCGCGACTGACCGGCCGTTGGCGGCGCAAGAAGCGCTGGAAAAGGCCGGCCGCGGCGCCGTCGCCGGCGCCTGCGGGATCAATCGCCGCTAAAGCCCCCGCACCCGCCAGATTTGATCGCCGCCGCCTTCACTTACTCAGGCGCCGCAGCGATAGTGAGTCAGACGCAAACGGAGATTTTCATGCGCCGCCTCGCCATCGCCGCTGTCGCCGCCCTCATCGCCCCCGCTTTTGCGGCAGATCCGGACGCGCCGATCCTCGGCGGCGGGGGCCGTCCGGTCGGCACCGACTGGTCGCGCAGCCCGGTCATCGCGCCCCACGGCATGGCTGCGACGGCCCAGCCTCTCGCCTCCCAGGTCGCGATCGACATTCTTAAACAGGGCGGCAGCGCGGTTGACGCCGCAATCGCCGTCAATGCGGCCCTCGGCCTGATGGAGCCGACCGGGTGCGGCATCGGGGGCGATCTCTTCGCCATCGTTTGGGACCCGAAAACGAAGAGGCTCTACGGGCTTAACGGGTCCGGCCGGGCGCCGATGGGCCGCAATCTCGAAGAAACCGTCGCTCGCTCGGCCGCTGTCGTCGGCGAAGGCAAGGGGATCCCCCCCTTGGGCCATCTTCCGGTCACCGTGCCGGGGACGGTCGACGCCTGGTTCGAATTGCATGGCCGCTTCGGCACATTGCCGATGAAAAAGGTCCTCGCCCCGGCGATCGGCTACGCCCGGGACGGGTTCCCGGTCTCGCCCGTCATCGCCATGTATCTCGACCGCAATCTCGCCGGTTTCGAGCGGCGGCTCGACATGATCGGCGAGTTCGACAATGCGCGATCGACCTATTTCGCGAATGGCGCGCCGAAGGCGGGCGAGATCTTCAAAAACCCCGACCTCGCCGCGACATACGAAAAACTGGCGAAAGGCGGTCGCAACGCCTTCTACAAGGGGGAGATCGCGCGCACGATCGACGCCTATTTCAAACGCATCGGCGGCGATCTGCGCTATGAGGATTTCGCCGCGCATCAATCGGAATGGGTCGAACCGGGCTGCGTCGATTATCGCGGCTATGACGTTTGCGAATTGCCGCCGAACGGCCAGGGCTTCGCGGCGCTCCAGATGCTCAACATTCTGAAGAATGTCGATTTTTCAAAACTGCCGCGCGGCGGGGCGGCGGCGTTTCATTACATGGTCGAGGCGAAGCGTCTCGCCTTTGAAGACGTCGCGCGCTATTACGCTGATCCTCAGTTCACGGATATTCCGGCCGACTGGCTGATGTCGGACGACTACGGCAAGGAACGCTTCGCGCTGATCGACCCGAAAAAAGCGATGGCTGATCCGGCGCCCGGCGTCGCCCCGAAACTCGAAGGGCCCGGCGACACCACCTATTTCACCGTCGCCGACAAGGACGGCATGATGGTCTCCCTCATTCAGTCGAATTACCGCGGCATGGGGTCCGGCCTCGTCGCCGACGGGCTCGGCTTCATGTTTCAGGACCGCGGCGAACTCTTCAATCTCGA
>CALAZI010000070.1 GCA_937895955.1 uncultured Alphaproteobacteria bacterium
AGGCGAAATAGCCGACCGTCGCCCCGACGAGAAGATAAACGCGCCCGAGCGGCGAGGAGAGGTATTCCTCAAGCTCTTCATCCGCCGTTTCGGAAGTCGTCGCGTCCTCAAGCAGTTGCTCAAAGCCGTGCAGGAAGTCGTGAATGCCGCGCTCGAACATTTTATCGCGCGCCGATTCCGCGCGGATGCGCCGCTTCACGTCGGATTCGTTCAGCCGCAGCAGGCGGTTCGCGAAAGCGTTGCGGTCGCCGCGTTCAAAGCGCTCAAGAAGCGCCGGCGGCGGCTCGCCGTAAAGCCGCGTTTCAAGATCGAGCGTGAAGGTCTGAAGCCCGGAGATGATCCGGATGGCGTTCGCCGCCTTTTCGCGATCCTCATCCTTGCGCCGCGCCGCCGCGCCGAGATCAAGCGGCTCGGCGTCGTCAGTCGCGGTCAGGATTTCGCGCCAGGAAACGCCGTCCTTCTTCGGGCGATCGTCATTGCGGGCGGCGCCGTTTGCCGTTCGGCTCGGCTTTGCGCGCGAAATCTCCGCCGCCAGCTCATCAAGGCGCGCGGTCGTTTCTTCGCTTTTCTTGGCGGTCGGCTTGCCGCCGGCCCGCCGGCGAGCGTTTTCGCCGAGATCAAGAACGTTTGAGGAGGCCGCGTCGCGCTGTTCCTTGGCGGCGCGTTCTTTCCGCGCCGCATCAGCGTGCGCTTTTTTCTCCGCCTCGGCTTTCGCCGCGCGCTCCGATTCCTCCATGCGAGCTTTGGCTTCCGCTTCCGTCTGCTGCGCGCGTTCGATATCGACGGCGCGCGCTTTTTGCATCGCGGCCTGCGCTTCGGCGAGGCGCGCGGCGGCTTCCTGTTCGCGGAGCTGGTTCTCGGCGAGTTTCGACAAGCGTTCGGTCTGCGTTGCGATCGCTTCGGCGAGACGATCGGCGCGGCGGCGCTGTTCCTCGATCAGGGATTCAAGGCGCGTGTTCTCCGCTTCAAGCGATGCGCGCGCCGCGGCGAGTTCTTCATTGCGTTTGGCGACATTGTCGGTCGCCGTCTTTGAAAAGCTGATGGCGTCATCCGCGCTTTTCTTCGCGTATTCGCTCGCTTTCCTGACCTCGTCTGATGCCTCGCGCGCGGCGCTCGTCGCGAGCTTCGCCGCATCGGAAACGAGATTTGCGGCGGAGGCGGCTTTTTCAGCGTCGGCGGCGGCGGATTCAACCGCGCCCTTTGTCGCCGACTGAACGCCTTCGACGGCGCGCGCGGCGGCTTCCGTCACGCGCTTGGCCTCGCGCGTTGCGAATTCGATCGCCGAAGCGGATGCGCGTTCGGCTTCGCGCTTGGCGGTTTCTATCGCGTCATCGGCCGCCTTGCGCGCGCGTTCGGCGGCTTGAGCGGCCGACATGCCGACATTGGCGGCGTTGCGCGCCGCCGATTCAGCGGCCGCGTCTGCGATGCGCGCGGCGAGCTCGCTCGCCTTCTTGACGTCGGCGGCCGACATTTCAACCGCTCCCGACGTCGTGCGCATATGTTCGTCGGCTTCCGACAGCGCCATATTGAGGGCTTCAAAACTCATCAGCGCGCGCTGCGCGGCGGCTTCAAGCCGGGCCAGCCGTTCATGCAATTGCGCCTCGGCGATTTCGCCGGCGTCGTCCGCATTCTGCATCGCTTCTATGCTCGATTGCGCCTTCTCGGCGATCGCGGTCGCGAAATCATCGGCGCGGGCGTTGAGCGCCTCGGTGAGCTCGATAAGCCGCGCGCGCTCGGCGGCGACGCGCTCTGAGGCTTCAGACGTCTTGCTCTCGACGGCGGCGCCCGCTTGCTCGATCGCGCCGACATGCTGGCGGATCATCGCTTCGGCCGAGGCGAGGCGAATGAGCGCGTCGTCAATCCCGGCGTTCAGCGCTTCCATTTGTTCGCGTACGACGATCCCGACGGTCTGGACATTCTCAACCGCGACGCGGTCAGGCTGCAAAAGCTGCTGCGCGGTGATCGCGACGGCTTCGGAGCGTCCGATGATGTTCATGATGTGAAGCGCGAGATAGCCGAGCAGCCACAGGCAGGGCGCGACGATGAAGCCGAATGCGACCGCCCAGGCCGTATAGGCCATGTCGAGCCGGTAGCCCTTTAGCGAACCGACCTCGCTCCAATAGCCGATCGTCGTCGCCAACGGCCAGCCGACGATGACGAGGAAGAACAGGAAAACGGCGAGAAACCGCGCGGCGAAGAACAGCTCGCGGCCGAGCCGCGCCGCCTGACGTTCGCCGCGGTCCGCGGTGTCGGCGGCCCAGGCTTCAAAGCTCTGATAGTCGGCCGCTTCGCCATTCTCGCGGGACTCGACAACGCCCTGAAACCGCACCTTGGCGCGGCTTACGCCCGCCCCCTTGCGGGAAGCGTCTGTAATTTCGGCTGAATTCGTCATGAACCTCGCCCGGCGTCGGAAGCGCCCGCAATAGCCCAAAATGAGGGAAAGGCCAATTGCGCCGGCGGCCCGGCGGAGGGTGGATTTCATGCCGCCAATCGGCGTAGCGAAAGGCGGATGCCGCTACAGGAACCGATCAGAAGGCTAGTCGAGTCAAGGCCCTTTCAGATGGGCGTTCTGGCGCTCATCCTGATCAATTCCGCGCTTTTGGGCCTTGAGACCCTGCCGTCGGTCAAGGCGGCGATCGGCTGGGAAATCCTCATCCTCGACCGCGTCATTATCGCGCTTTTCACCGCGGAAATCCTGCTGCGGTTTTACTCGGCCCCGGCGAGTTATTTCAGATCGGGCTGGAACATATTCGACTTCATCATTGTCGGGGTTTCGCTTTTCGCCGCGAGTTCCGGTCTCGCCGCGGTGCGCGCCTTGCGGGTGTTGCGCGTCCTCAGGCTCGTCACCGTCATCCCGCGCATGCGGATCGTCGTCAGCGCGCTGCTGGATTCCATTCCTGGCATCGCCTCGGTCGGCGTCGTTCTGGTGCTGATCGTCTATGTTTTCGCCGTCATCGGCGCGAATATTTACGGCGCCGATCACCCGGCGATTTTCGGCAATGTTTTCGTGTCGATGTACACGCTGTTTCAGGTGATGACGCTCGAAGGCTGGGCCGAAATCGCGTCGCAAGTCGCAACCACCCATGCGCGATCATGGATATTTTTTCTAACCTTCGTCCTCATCGCCACATTCACGATGCTCAACCTCTTTGTCGCAATCGTCGTGAAAACCGTCGAGGACGAGGAGGACCCGAAATTCGAATTGCTGCGGGCGCAGAATGAGAAAATTCTCGCCGAACTGGCTGAATTGAAAAAAGAAAGGGGCGGACGCTGATCTAGTTCGCCCAGGCCTTTCGCTGTCTGGCGAGCGCCGACTGCCGAAGATAAAGCCGGGCGAGAGGGCGCGAGGTGAGGCGTGCGGCCGCGACGCCGAATATCACGGCGAGCGTTGTGACGGTCAGCACGGCGTCGGCGTCGATGAGCGCCGGATTGCCGATGAGGGTCATCACGAAAAGCGCCGACGCCGCGCCCGGCGCGCCGCCGAACCAGGCGAGGAACATCTGGCTTTCTTTCGGCAGGATCGGCGTTTGCAGAATGGCGAGACGCGGCCCCGCGCGCATGACGGTGACGGCGGCGAGAGCGAAGACGACGACCAGCATGTCGGCTTGCAAAAGGCGCGGCGCAAGCGCGGCGCCGAAGCCGAGATAGGCGAGCGGCGTCACCGCGCGATCGACATAACGGCGAATTCTGAGGCGCGTCGTCGAGGCGGCGGATGTCTGTTCGCCCCAGAGAAGTCCGACAGACGTCGCGGCGACGATCGGGTCGCATCCGAGGGCTGGGCCGAAAATAAACATCCCAACGCCGGCGAGGATGACGAACTGCCCGTCAAGCGCGCGCTGCTGCATCGTGCGCCGACGGTACCAGGCGCCGATCGCGCTCGCGGCAAGACCGGCGACGCCGCCGAAAGCAAATCCCTTAAACACGGACAAGCTCGCGGCCATCAGCGGCGCCAGCGAGGGCTCGTTCGGCGATGAGACTGTCGCATTCGCCGCGACAAGCGAAGCGAGCGGAATGCCAAGCGCGATGATGGCGGCGCTTTCATTTCTGACCGCCGCCTTGATCGCCGCCGGCGCCGGCGTCTTGACGACCGCCTTTCGATCGAATGCGGCGCCGTTCAGCATCAGGGCCGCGCCGACCAGCATCGCGGACGGAATGGAAAGCTGCGGCAGCATGATGAACGCGGCGAGCGAGCAGGCGAAGAAATAAAGCGGCGCGCCGCCGCAGGTGAGGCGGAAGGATGACGGACACTGGCGCGCCAGCCGGCTTACGCGCAATTGCGCCGCCGAAGCGAAACCGAGAACGGCGAGGCCGGCCTTGGCCGCGAAGGCGATCCAGTCGGCCGGCGGCTGGGGAAGGCGCGCAAGCCCGAATAGAATGGCGAACAGGGCCCCGATGGCGATCATCAGGGCCGGGGCGGCGGCGGCGCGGCGCGCAATCCGCGTCGACGAGATCGTCGGAATCGCGAAAATCGCCGCAAGAAATGCAAGCCAACCCATGAACAGCGCCCGTGAGAAAATAACGGCCCGAAATTCAGCCCGGAGCCGGATTACGCTTCAACTCTGAATTGATCCGCGACTTCGCGCAAACTTTTTTAGGATAAAAATTCAGTAATAATTACAGCCCTCTAGGCTTTTCGGTCAAAGTTATCCCCCTACTTATCCCCCACCTCTCATTCGGCCTTATCATGCCTGTCGAAATCGAACCTTCGTGTTGCGTAAGGAGGATGAGGATGGATGACGGCGACGAAACGGAGACGGCGCAGGCGCGAAAACGCGGCCGGCTGAAAAAAGCGGTCGCGAAAACGGCGCCGAAAATCGCCGAACAGCTCGGCGGGCCGCTTGCGGGCGCGGCGGTCGCCGCGATCGCCCGGGCGATCTTCGGCAAGGAGGCGGCGGATGAGGATCAGATCGCCGACGCGCTTGAAAAGGCGACCCCGGAACAGCTTGTCGCGCTGCGGCGGGCCGAACAGGAATTCATGATCGCGATCCGCAAGGCGGCGCTCGAAGCGGCGCGTATCGACGCCGGCGATCGGGCGAGCGCGCGCGATCGGCAGGCGAAAATGAAAGACTGGACGCCGTCGGCGCTCGGCGCGCTGATCATCGGCGGTTTTTTCCTGACTCTCGCCGCCATGGTCGCGCGCAAATTGCCGGCGGGCGCGGAAACGGAATTCTCGATCATGCTCGGCGCCCTCGCGACCATGACGGCGGCCGTCGTGAATTATTTCTTTGGTTCTTCGGTTGGCTCACGCGAAAAGACGATGCTGCTGACAGGCGTGAGGAGGCCGGAAGACCAATAATGCGACGGGTGGACGTCATCATTGTCGGCGGCGGCGTCATCGGTTTGATGACGGGCTGGATGCTTGCGCGGAAAGGCGTTGACGCGCTTGTCGTCGATTCAGGCGCGCCGGCCGCGACAGACGCCGCCGCCGGCATGCTGGCGCCGTCTTTCGAAGGCTCGTTGCATGGCGGCGGCGACGCGCTCGGCGCGTTCAGCGCGAAAAGTCTTGCGCGCTGGCGCGAGATTGCGCCGCTCCTTGCCGCGGCAAGCGGCGTCGATATCGATTTTGACGAGCGCGGCGTTCTTTGCGCCGCTCTCGACGATATGGAGGCGAGGGTTTTCGAGGCCGGCGCCGGCGACAGCGAGCGGCTTGATCGCGCCGGCGTTCTTGCGCTTGAGCCGTCCCTGTCGTCCGCCGTTCGTTGCGGCTGGTTCGCAAGGCGCGACGGGCAAGTCGATCCGCGGCGCGTTCGCAAGGCGCTAAGGCGGGCGGTTGCGCGCGACGGCGCGGCGCTGCGTCTTGGTCAGCGCGTCCTTGCGGTTGAAATGACCGACGGTCGCGCCCGCGGCGTCGTTCTCGACAATGGGGAACGCCTTGCCGCGCGCAAGGTCGTGATCGCGACGGGCGCCCGCATTGAAGGCGTCGCCAGCCTGCCGAAAGGCGCCGTCTTTCCCGTCAAGGGCGAGGCGATTGCGGTTGAACGGATCGAAGGATCGCCGAACCGCGTTGTCAGAACCGGCGGCGCCTATTTCTGTCCGAAATCGGACGGGCGCCTCGTCATCGGCGCGACGGAAATTCCCGGCGACAAGTCGCTGAACACGGATGAACGGCGCCTGCGCGATTTGCGCGCCGCCGCCGAAGCCGCCTTTCCCGCCTTGGAGAAAGCGACGGAAATCGAACGCTGGGCGGGTCTTCGCCCCGCGACCTATGACGGCGCGCCGATCATCGGCCCTGCGCCGGCGACGCCGGGCGTCATTTACGCGCTCGGCCATTATCGCAACGGGATCCTGCTGGCGCCGGCGACAGCCGATGCTGTCGCATCGCTTGTCGAGACAGGGCGCGACGGGCCTGAAATCGCCGCGTTTTCAGCGGCGCGCTTCACTGAATTAGGAGTTTCTTGACCATGATTTGCGAGCGTTTTCCGAGTTTGAAAGGCGCAAAGCCATGACCGACGCCGTTCTTTCAGCGACAGCGGCGCGCGCCGCCGTCTCGAACGCCCTGCAAAAGGCGTCCGATGCGACCGGCGTCGGCTTCGATTATCTTTATCGCGTGGCGCTGCGCGAAAGCTCTCTCGATCCCAAGGCACAGGCGAAAACGTCGAGCGCTGCGGGATTGTTCCAGTTCATTGAACAGACCTGGCTTGGCGCAGTGAAAAAATACGGCGGCGCGCATGGACTTAGCGCCCATGCCGCAGCGATTGAAACGGACCGGAAGGGTCGTTTCGTCGTGCCGGATTCCGCAAAAAAGCAGGAAATCCTCAATCTGCGCTTTGACGCCGAAAAAGCGTCTGCGCTCGCCGGCGAGCTGGCGCGTGAAAACAAGGCGGCGCTTGAACGCGCGCTCGGGCGCGCCGTCGACGGCGCCGAGCTTTACGCCGCGCATTTTCTCGGCGCGTCCGGCGCCACACGGCTTTTGGCGGCCGAGGCGGGCGCCAGCGCGGCGAAACTCTTGCCGGCGGCGGCGAAAGCCAACGCGCATGTCTTTTACGATAACGGCCGCGAGCGCACGGTCGGCGAGGTGATCGACAGCTTCAGGAAAACGATCGGCGCCGCGCGCGAGCTTGTCGTTGACGCGGCTGAACGCATCGAGAAGGGCTTCGCGCCCGAACTGCGCGACCAAGTGCGCGCGTTCCTTGAGCGGCCTTCAAGCGGCGTTGTGCGGGAACGCTCGACGCCGCTCCTGGAAACCAAGGGATTGTCGCTCTTTGCGATCGCGCTGTTGCAAGGGCTCGATCCGCGCGAGATCGCGCTGCGCGGCGCTCGCGCTCGCGATGATCGCGAATAAACCCTATTTGCAGGCCTGAAGCGCTATGCCTTGCGGGAGTTTCGTACTCGCGTCGCCGCACGCCGCCGCCAATTGCTCCGTCGTCAGATTGAGCGCGGTGGAAAGATCGGCGCCTTGCAGCCGCGCGCCGGAAAAATCCGCGCCGGCGAGGTCGGCGTCGTGAAAGACAGCGTCGCGAAGATCGGCGTTCTGGAACCGCGCAACGCGCAGGTTCGTTCGCGAAAAATCGGCGCCGCGCGCAAGCGCGTCGACAAAGGACGCGCCGGAGGCGAATCCCTTCGCAATGACGGCCTTGTTAAGCTGGGCGGCGGAAAAACTCGCGCCGGTAAGGTCGGCGCTGGTGAAATTCGCGGCGGAAAAGTCGCCGGCGCGGAACGCGGCGTTTTTGAGCGCGGCGTCGGTGAAATCGGCCGCGGGCAAAATAGACGCGGACAAATCGGCGCCCGCCATGCGCGCCTTGACGAAATTGACGCCGGCGCCGGTCGCGCCTTCGAACGAGGCGCCGTCGAGCAGCGCGCCGAGGAATTTGGTCGAATTGATCTGCGCGCCGGCGAAGATGTTGTTCGCCGCCTGCAAGCCGGTGAAATCGCCGCCCGACAGGTTGAGGTCGGCCTTGACATGCTCGCTCGGCGGCTGCGTCTGCCCTTCCTTCTTAGCGAGCTTGGCGAGCTCCGCATCGACGCGCCCGATGGCGTCGCCGAGTTCGGGCGCAAGCCGTTCCGCGCCGCCGACGGCGGATTTCAGATGGCGATTGAGTTCGCGGCCGACATTGACGCCGGGACGGCCGGTTTTCTCGGACGTGACGTTGGCGACCAGCGTGAACGCCATGATCATGAACAGAATGATCAAAAGGACGATGCGGAACATGGGCTAACCTTCCCCTTGCGCAAGGATGCGCATGGGCCATTTTGCCGGCGAACCGCTGACGTTCGCTTAAAACTTGCTTTCCAATTGATTAAAATGCGTCGGTCAGGAACAGCCCGTATTGGCCCCGCAGCTGTCGCATCTCAGGCACGCCCCGGTGCGGACAAGCGTGAACTGGCCGCATTCGAAGCAGGCGTCGCCCTCATAGCCCCGCGCCCGCGCCCGCGCCTCGCGTCCCATCGGCGCGGCGAGGCTGCCCGGCGGCGCCTTTCTGTTAACGGCTTCGGCGAGCCGGGCGACATGCGCCTCGATTTCCGGCGGGGTTGCGGCGCGCGCCTCGATCTGCGTTTCGACGACCTCCTCCGGCTTGCGCAGCCGGTCGAACTCGCCGCCGCGCAGGACGACGAGATTGTCGGAGACGGTCGAGCGCGAAAAGCCTTTCGAAATCAGGCGCGACGCGTCGGCCTGCGCCTTCTCGCGGGAAACGCCCTTGCCGATGGCGTCGACCGCCGATTCCTGCGGGTCGACATGGGCGAGATCGGTGCGGCCGAGATAGGAGATCGCGAGTTCGCGGAAAATATAGTCGAGGATCGAAGTGGCGTGGCGGATCTGATCGTTGCCTTCGACCGGGCCCGACGGATCGAACCGCGTGAAAACATAGGCGTCGACGAATTCCTCAAGCGGCACGCCGTATTGCAGGCCGAGCGAAACCGCGATCGCGAAATTGTTCATCAGGCTGCGGAAGGCGGCGCCTTCCTTGTGCATGTCGATGAAAACCTCGCCGATTTCGCCGTCGTCGAATTCGCCGGTGTGCAGATAGACTTTGTGGCCGCCGACGATCGCTTTCTGGATATAGCCCTTGCGGCGGTCAGGAAGCCGCCGGCGACCCGGGGTTCTTTCAACGATGCGCTCGACGATGCGTTCCGCGACGATGCGCGATTTTTCCGCCGCCGGCGCGCTGGCGATCAGTTCGGAGAGGCTTTCCTCGTCCGCCTCTTCAGCTTCCGCCGAAAGGAGCGAGGCGGCGAGCGGCTGCGACAGTTTCGAGCCGTCGCGATAAAGCGCGATCGATTTAAGCCCAAGCTCCCAGGCTTTGAGATAGGCGCCGGCGCAATCGCCGACGCTCGCCCGGTTCGGCAGGTTCACGGTTTTCGAAATGCCGCCCGAAACGAAAGGCTGCGCCGCGGCCATCATTTCAAGATGGGCCTCGACCGACAACGATCGCTCGCCGATCCGCCCGCATGGCGTCGCACAGTCGAAAACCGCGTAATCCTCAAGCTTCAGATGCGGCGCGCCCTCGATCGTCATCGCGCCGCAGCAATAGAAATTCGCCGCGTGCACGTCTTCGTCGCTGAAGCCGAGATCGCGCAGGACCTGATAGCCGGAATGGTCCATCTGCTCTTCGGTGAAGCCGAGAATGTGCCGGCAGAAATCCTCGCCGAGGGCTTGCGGCGTAAAGGCGAAGGTGATGTCGAAAGCGAGCTTCAGCCGCTCTTCCAGCGCTTTGAGGTGCTTGTCGGCGAAACCTTCCTCGCGCAGCGCTTCCGGATAAACGCCGGGCGCGCCGTCAAGCGAGCCGCGGCCGACGACGTAATCCGTAATATCCGCAATCTCGCGCTCGCTGTAACCGAGCGCGGCGAGCGCCGAGGGAACCGAGCGGTTGATGATCTTGATCTGGCCGCCGCCGGCGAGCTTCTTGAATTTGACGAGCGCGTAATCGGGTTCGATCCCGGTCGTGTCGCAATCCATGACGAGGCCGATCGTGCCGGTCGGCGCGATCGCCGAAACCTGCGCGTTGCGGAAACCGTTGATGGAGCCGAGTTCGTACGCCTCGTTCCAGACCGTCTGCGCGCGCTTCGAAAGCGCCGGCCAGGGACAGGCGTCGGCGTCGAAAAGGCGCGGCGCGACTTTCAGATCTTCAAAATCGTCGCCCGCCCTCACGCCGCTTGCGGCGCGGCGGTGATTGCGGATGACGCGCAGCATGGCGTCGCGATTGTCGCGCCAGGCGGGAAAGGCGCCGACCGCGCCCGCCATCTCAGCCGATGCGCGATAGGCGGCGCCCGTCAACAGCGACGTCACGGCGGCAGCGATCGCGCGCGCCGTCGGGCTGTCATAGGGAACGCCCGACGCCATGAAGAGCGCGCCGAGATTGGCGTAGCCGATGCCGAGCGTTCGATAGTCAAACGATTTGCGCGCGATGGTCGGCGAGGGGAATTGCGCCATCGCCACCGAAATTTCGAGCGCCACCGTCCACAATCGGCAGGCGTGTTCGAAGGCGGCGACATCGAATCCGTCTTCGGTCTTGAACTTCAAAAGATTGACCGAAGCGAGATTGCAGGCGGTGTCGTCAAGAAAGAGGTATTCGGAACACGGATTGGACGCGCGGATGTCGCCGCCGGCCGGGCAGGTGTGCCAGGCGTTTGCGGTGTCGTGGAATTGCACGCCCGGATCGGCGCAGCGCCAGGCGGTTTCGGCGATAAGATCCCAGAGCGCGCGCGCCTTGATCGTTTTCGCAACGGCGCCGTCGCATCGGCGCGTCAGCGCCCAGTCGCCGTTGGCGGCAAGCGTTTCAAAAAAGGAATCCGTCAGGCGCACCGAATTGTTGGCGTTCTGGCCCGCGACCGTTCGATAGGCTTCGCTGTCCCAATCAAGGTCGTATCGCGAGACCTCGATCTTTCGATAGCCGGCGCGCGCGAATTCGATGGCGCGCCGACAGGACGCTTCCGTGACGCCGGCTTTCTTGGCGTTGCGAATGGCGAGCTTAAGCGCTTCGTTGCGGCGCGGATCGGTGCGCGTCTCGCCTTCGATCGCCCAGCAGGCGGCGACGATTTTCGGCAAATGGCGCGCAAGGACGCGCGAGCCGGCGACAAGCGCCGCGACCTTTTCTTCCTCAACCGCCTTCCAGCGGATGAAGTCTTCGATATCGGGATGATCGCCGTCGACGACGACCATTTTCGCCGCGCGGCGCGTGACGCCGCCCGATTTGACCGCGCCCGCCGCGGCGTCGCCGACTTTCAAGAAGCTCAGAAGGCCGGAGCTTTTGCCGCCGCCCGACAAAGGCTCGCCCTCGCCGCGCAGGCTCGAATAATTGGTGCCGGCGCCGGAACCGAACTTGAACAAGCGCGCTTCGCGCGCCCACAAATCCATGATGCCGTTTTCGCCGACGAGATTGTCGTCGACCGACTGGATGAAACAGGCGTGCGGCTGCGGTCGCTCATAGGCGTTGTCGGATTCCACGACGGAACCCGTTTCCGGATCGACGTAATAATGACCGTGGCTCTCGCCTTCGACGCCGTAAGCCCAGTGCAGGCCCGTATTGAACCATTGCGGGGAATTCGGCGCCCCGATCTGGCGCGCCAGCATCGCCTTCATTTCATCGACGAAGATTTCCGCTTGCGCCGCATCGGCGAAAAAGCCCGATTTCCAGCCCCAATAGCCCCAGGCGCCGGCCATGCGGTCAAACACCTGCCGCGCGCTCTTTTCAGGCCCGTAGCGTTCCTCGGCGGGGAGTTTCGCGAGTCTGGCGACATCGGGGATCGAGCGCTGCAGAAAGGCAGGCACGCCTTTTTCCGCGACGCGCCTCGTCGCCGCCGGCACGCCGCCGCGGCGAAGGTATTTCTGGGCGAGAATGTCGACCGCCGTCTGGCTCCAGTCGGTCGGCGCTTCGATGTCGCGCGCGTCGTGCAGCACCCGCCCGTCGCCGGCGCGGATCTCGCTGTCGATCGTGCGAAAGCGGACGCCCGCATAGCCGCCTGCTTTCTCAGTGGAAAAGAGACGCTGAAATCGCATCGAAAGAGATTTTCCTCAAAACCGAAGGCCATCCTAGCGGCGGGAGACGTTCTTCTCAATATTCCCGTTTCGGCGCAAGTATCAAAAGCGCTTGTTTTTACTGAAGAATTCGGTCGTTTTGGCGCCGGATTTCCAGCTTGGGCCTGCGGCCGTTTCGCGCAACGCCCTATCGGTGGACGCCAAAGGCGGGCTGCGCCATATTCCGGCCGAATCGATAAGGCCATAATCGGCCGCGTAAATGACGGGAAAGTCCGGACAAATTCATGCTGACCCAACTTTTCGCCTGGTGGGATTCAACGACCTACAGCACCTCCTTCACGCTTTTCAGGCGCGGGGCGCGTCTTGTCGGCAAGGACGAGCAAGGCAACCGTTATTTCGAAGAAAAATCGCCAAGCGGACCGGAAGGCAACAAGAGGCGCTGGGTCGTTTATCACGGAATCGCCGAAGCATCGCGCGTGCCGCCGGACTGGCACGGTTGGCTGCACCATACGTTTGAGGAGCCGCCGACGGTCGCGCCGCTAAAACGCCGCGCCTTCGAACAAGACCACATGCCGAACATGACGGGGACGCCGCTCGCCTATCATCCGCCGGGAAGCCTTTCGCGCGCCGGCGGGCCCGCGCCCTTGCGGGACTATGAAGCCTGGTCTCCCGAAAGCTGACGAGGAAGATTCGCGATGTCGAAAGGTCAAATGTTTGAGTCGATCGTCGGCCTCTTCGTTCTCGCCGTCGCTGCGGCTTTTCTCTATTACGCTTACCAGACGAGCGGGCGCGCGATGACGGCGCGCACCTATTCGCTGAACGCCGTTTTCGGCCGCGTCGACGGCGTGACGCCGGGCGCCGATGTCAGGATTTCAGGCGTCAAGGTCGGCTCGGTCGCCGACAGCGCGCTTGATCCGCAGACTTTCGAAGCGCGCGTCAAACTGTCAGTCGCGAAAAATGTCGAAGTGCCGGAAGATTCGATTGCGAAAATCGTCTCGGACGGATTGCTGGGCGGCGCGCATGTCGCGATTGAACCCGGCGCCAGCGACATCATGCTGGCCGAGGGCGAGACGATTACGATCACGCAGGGGTCAGTCGATTTGCTCGGGCTCGCCGTTCAGGCGTTCACCAATCCGGATAAGCCTGCGGCTTCGAGCGGCGATGATCCGGCCGCTGACGGGCTTGGAGATTTATGATGAAACCGGTTGCGTATATCGCCGCGTCAGTCGCGCTCCTTGCGGCCGCTTCGGCGCAGCAGGCTGATCCGGCTCTTGACGATCTGAACCGGCCTGCGGGGGAGGGGCCGAGCGAACTCGACATTCTTTCGCAAGGCTCCGACACGGATTTTCCCGACATCGACAAGATTACGGAAAGAAAGCCGGTGTCGGTGACAGTGCGCGCGCTCAACAAGGTGACGGCGAAATACACCGATATCGTCGTCAATATGAACGAGCCGGCGAAATACGGATCGCTCGAATTGACGCCGCGCTTTTGCGACAAGCGTCCGCCGGAAGAATTTCCCGAGACTACGGCGTTTCTTGAAATCGTCGACCTCGGCGTCGCGCGCGATTCGGACTACAAGCCCGGCGCGCATGCGTCCGATGAGGCGGCTGACGAAACGGCTGCCGCGATTGAGGGCGTGACGGATGAAGAATCGCCGGCTTTGCCTGACAACATGATTTTCAGCGGCTGGATGTTCGCTTCAAGTCCGGCGCTCAACGGCCTTGAGCATCCCGTCTATGACGTATGGGTGATCGACTGCAAAACGGTCTCGGTCGACAACTGAGGGCCCGCCGCGAAGAAGTCGGCCTTCAGCGGCATGCAGTCCTCGAGCATCAGCTGATAGTCCGTATCCGGATATTCCATGACGCCGAACTGCGCAAGGTGCGGCGTGAAGAACTGGGTGTCGAGCAGTCTGAAGCCGCCGATCTTCAGGCGCGCAATAAGGTGCAGCATGGCGATCTTGCTGGCGTCGCGCTCGAGCGAAAACATGCTTTCGCCGCAAAAAACCGCGCCGATCGCAACGCCGTAAAGGCCGCCGACCAGTCGTCCGTCGCGCCAGGTTTCGACGCTGTGCGCGAATCCCATGCGATGAAGCTCCAGATAGACGTCTTCAATCGCGTGATTGATCCATGTGTCTTCGCGGCCCTTCGACTTGCGGGCGCAGCCGCTGATTGTTTCGGAAAAGGCCGTATTGACGCGAACGTCGAAAATTTCCCGTTTCAGCGTTCTGACGAGGCGACGCGGCGCGCGCGCTTCGGCAAGCGGCAGAACGCCGCGAAAATCGGGAAGGACCCACATCGCCGCGTCGTCGCTTCGCGAACGCGCCATTGGAAAATAGCCGAGCGTGTAGGCTTTTAAGAGCTCTTCCGGATCGATTTTTCCCGAAGCGTCGCGCGGCATGGGTCAACTATCCGATGCGCCGCCCCGCGCCGCAAGACGCCAAACTCGTCAGTCTTGCGCGCCGGCGAGCCATTCCTCGAGCCAGTGGATGTGATAATCGCCGCGCTGGAAGTCCGGTTCCGCGATAAGGTCCTTAAAGAGCGGGATCGTCGTCTCGACGCCGACAAGCTGCATCTCGTCGAGGCAGCGCTTCAGTCGCTTGATGCAGGTGTCTCTGTCATCGGCGAAGACGATAAGCTTGCCGATCATGGAGTCGTAATAGGGCGGGATCCTGTAGCCGGTGTAGATTGCGCTGTCGAAACGCACGCCGGGTCCGCCGGGCGCGTGGAAATAAGTGATTTCGCCAGGGGAGGGACGAAACGTCTTGGGGTTTTCCGCGTTGATCCGACACTCGATGGCGTGGCCGCGAAAGACGACATCTTCCTGCTTGAATGACAAGGGCATGCCGGCGGCGATTCTGATTTGTTCGCGGACGAGATCGATGCGCGTCACCTGTTCGGTGATCGGATGCTCGACCTGCAGCCGGGTGTTCATCTCGATGAAATAGAAACGCCCGTTTTCATACAGAAACTCAATCGTTCCGACGCCGAGATAGCCGAGCTTGGCGATCGCCGCGCGCGCGATCTCGCCGATTTCGCGACGCTCCTTCTCGGTCAGCGCCGGCGAAAGCGCTTCTTCAAGCACTTTCTGGTGGCGGCGCTGCAAGGAGCAGTCGCGCTCACCGAGCTGCACGACATTGCCGTGACTGTCGGCGATGATCTGGATTTCGATGTGGCGCGGCTGTTCAAGGTATTTTTCGATATAAACCGCATCATCGCCGAACGCCGCCTTGGCTTCGGCTTTTGCGGTCGAAAGCGCCTCGGAAAGCGCGCCGGCGTTTTTTGCGACTTTCATCCCGCGCCCGCCGCCGCCCGCGGCGGCTTTCACGAGCACGGGATAGCCGATCTTTTCGGCCGATTGGCGCGCATCATCGAGCGAGAGGATGGCGCCTGCGCTGCCGGGAACAAGCGGAATGCCGGCGCCGCCCGCGGCCTCCTTGGCCGATATCTTGTCGCCCATGACGCGAATATGTTCGGCGTTGGGGCCGATAAACGTAATGTTGTGCGCGGCGATGATGTCGGCGAAGCGGGCGTTTTCAGAAAGAAAGCCGTACCCTGGATGGATGGCGTCCGCATTGGTGATCTCGGCGGCGGAGATGATCGCCGGAATGTTCAGATAACTGTCTTTGGGCGGCGGGGGTCCGATGCACACGCTCTCGTCGGCGAGTTTCACATGCAGGGCTTCGGTGTCCGCCGTCGAATGAACGGCGACGGTGGAAACGCCGAGCTCCTTGCAAGCGCGATGCACGCGAAGGGCGATCTCGCCCCGATTGGCTATCAGAACCTTTTGAAACATGTCGGCGCCCGGACGGTTGAGTGCGCGGATGGATCTTATGCAATGACGATCAGCGGCTCGCCGAATTCGACCGGCTGCGCGTCGCGGACGAGAACCTGCTTGACGACGCCCGCCGCCGGCGCGGCGATCGGGTTCATGGTCTTCATCGCCTCGACGATCATCAGCGTTTGGCCCTGCGAGACCTTGTCGCCGACTTTCACGAATGGGTCAGCGCCAGGCGACGGCGAAAGATAAACCGTGCCGACCATCGGCGAGTTGACAGCGCCGGCGGGCGGCGCGCCGGCGGCGTCGGCCGGCTTTTCCTGCGCCGGTTTGGCGATCGCCGGCGCGGCGGCGGCCGGAGCCGGGCCGGCGGCGTAGGCGATGGCCGGGCCAGAAGCGCCCCTCGCGACGCGGACGCGAAAATCGGATTTTTCGATTTCGATCTCGGTAAGGCCCGTCTGATCGAGGATCGCGGCGAGTTCGCGGATCCAGGCGGCTTCCATCGCGTTCGGTTTGTAGGCGCTCATTTCTGCCGTTGGGCCCCCTCTGGCCGATTAGGGAAAGGGCTTCTTGTCAATGAGCCGGATCAGGGCGTCAAGCGCCGTCAGATAGCCGGCTGCGCCAAGGCCGCAAATAACGCCGTCGACGGCCGGGCTTATATAGGAGTGCCGACGGAACGCCTCGCGCGCATGGATATTGGAGAGATGGATCTCGATTTTCGGAACCGGGACCGCCTTCAGCGCGTCGTGGATGGCCACGGAGGTGTGGGTATAGGCCCCCGGATTAAGAAGGAGGCCGGCCGCCTTCTCCCGGGCTTCTTGCACCCAATCGACGAGATCGCCTTCATGGTTGGACTGACGAAAATCAAGCGTTCGGCCGCGCTTTTGGGCCGCCGCCTCAAGCGCTTTGCGAATGTCGTCGAGGCTCGCCCGACCGTAGATTTCCGGCTCGCGCGTCCCTAGAAGGTTGAGATTGGGACCGTTCAAAACGAAGATCGTCATCGCCGGCTCATTCCTCATTCAGAGCCTTGGCGCTTGCAACCGAGGCCCTGACCCTACACATACAACCCCGTTCGTTATCTGAGTGCAAACGGCGACCGATTGTGGAACTGCAAATTAACGGCGAGGCGATGTTTGTTGACGGCCCGATGACGGTCGGGGACCTTGTCGAAAAGCTCGGCTTGGAGCCGCGAAAGCTCGCAATCGAACGCAATTTGGAAATCGTGCCGAAATCCGCCTATCGGCGAACGATGCTGGCGGACGGCGATCGTCTTGAAATCGTTCACTTTGTTGGAGGAGGCTAATTTGTCTTCGCCGCTCGTTATCGCCGGCCGCACATTCCAATCACGCCTCATCATCGGCACCGGCAAGTATAAGACCTATGAAGAAAACGCCCGCGCCGCGGAAGCCGCATGCGCGGAAATGGTGACGGTTGCGGTAAGGCGAGTAAATCTGACCGACCGCGACAAGCCGATGCTTGTCGATTTCATCGATCCGAAGAAATATGTTTATCTCCCCAACACGGCCGGGTGTTTCACTGCGGATGAAGCGGTCCGAACCTTGCGCCTTGCGAGAGAAGCAGGCGACTGGTCGCTTGTGAAGCTCGAGGTCCTGGCCGACCAGAAAACGCTTTATCCGGAAATGGAAGAAACGCTCAAAGCCGCAAAGCTGCTGATCGGCGAGGGCTTTGACGTCATGGTTTATTGTTCGGATGATCCCGTTTTCGCGCGCAAGCTTGAAGATGCCGGTTGTTGCGCGATCATGCCGCTTGGTTCGCTGATCGGATCAGGGCTTGGGATTCTCAATCCCGTGAACATCCGCCTGATTATTGAACAGTCTTCCGTGCCGGTGATCGTCGACGCAGGCGTCGGCACCGCGTCGGACGCGGCGGTGGCGATGGAGCTTGGCTGCGACGGCGTTCTGATGAATACGGCGATCGCCGAAGCGAAAGATCCGATTTTGATGGCCTCCGCTATGCGCCATGCAGTTATTGCAGGCCGGGAAGCCTATCTCGCGGGGCGGATGGCGAAGAAGAGATACGCCGATCCTTCCTCGCCGCTCGCCGGACTGATCTGAGCGTTCAGCGCTGTTTTTTCGCGGCCGCAATCGCCGCCTTAACGTCTTCCGGCCGATAGCCGGGGATGATTTCGACGAATGAACCGTCCAGCGACGTGACGATGAAGGTCGGCGTTCCGTCGATGCCGAGTTCCTGCGCGGCTTGGCGATCGCCGGCGATTATTGAAGTGAATTCAGGGTTTTTAGCGTCCGCTTCAAGTTTCTTGACGTTCATGCCAATTTTGGCGGCGATTTCCTTAATGCGATCTTCAGTGATCACGCCGCTCTCATTGAGCATGGCGAAATGCAATTCGGAGTACTTTCCCTGCTCGCGCGCGGCCAGGGCGTAGCGGCTGGCGATCTCTGATTCTTCGCGCAGGATAGGAAATTCGCGGAAGGCGATTTTCACAGCTGCGTCGCTTTTAGTCAGATCGCGAACGAAGTCAGCGCTCCTTTTGCAGAAGCCGCAATGATAGTCGAAAAATTCGATGACGGCGACTTTTGCGTTTTCGGGGCTTTTCCCGGCGATATATCCGCTTTCTTCCGAAAGAAACTCCGGCAGATGCCGGCGCACGGTGTCCTTGACGTGGTTTTCCGAATAGAGATTGAGCGCTTCGACGATAATGGAAGGATCTTCGCGAATTGTATCGCGCACGATCTGGGCGATTGTTTCACGGTCAAGCTCCAAAGGGGGTTCGCGTCTTGATTGTTGGGCGAGAACGAGATTTGCGCCGATGGCTCCGAAAAAGGCGGCGCCCATCAGGGCCCCAATAATCAGAATACGCTGTTTCATGTCTTACCCTCGCAAGCGTGCGATCATATCGATTCGCGGTTGTCGCTGTCTCAATCTTTATTGCGGATCAGGCACTTCGCCGGGCCTGCGCTCCGGTTCCGACTTCGGCGGCGCTTCCCCCTCTTTGCGTTTGGCGCCCGCCGCTGGATCTGAACCAAGGCTTGCAACGATGATATCGGTCGCCTGCCGCCATTCCGGCGTGCCTTTTTGCAATTTCGCGCGTGCGCGTGACGCAAAACTCGCAGCTTCAGGTTTTGCGCCTTCATTATAGCGAGATTCCGCCATGGCGAGATCGGCAAGCGGCTCTTCGCCGAGGGCGCCGTATGCGCGCGCGAGCTCAAACCAGCCAAAGGAATTGTCGGGCTCGATCAATAGTGCGGATTTTAAATCCTTCACCGATTCCCGCAATTTCTCCGGTTCTTCGGTTGCGGAAAGCGCTCTCGCCAGATTGATCAGCAAAAGCGCTTTGCCTGGCGCCAGTTCGACTGATCTGCGGTGCGGTTCAATCGAGTCTGCAATGCGGCCGAATTCAAACAACATCTGGCCCTTTAGTTCATTGTAATAAGGATTATCGGGATGCGCGGCCAGCAATTGACCAATTTCGCTCAGCGCGCGTTCCAGATCGGCTGATCGATAATAGGCAACAGCGCGGGCGTAATGCGCGGCATCCGACTGATCGGAATAAGGATATTCGCGCAATGTCGAATTTGCATCCTGCAGGAAGCCCTTGATCTTCGCCTGAATTAGGCGAAGGCGTTCAATCTCTTCAGGCGAATCTTCGACATCGTAATAGGGTGACGCTTTTGCTCGCTCCTCTAGCGCCGTTACGCGCTGGAGAGCGAGGGGGTGAGTCTGCATGTATGGATTGACGCGCCGTCCGTGAATGATCTGTTCATTACTCAGATTTCTAAATGACTCTACAAGCCCGGCGCCTGAACGTCCTATTGCGTCGAGATATGTCAGCGCGGCCTGGTCGGCGCTCGATTCCTGACCGCGGCTGTATTTCAAAGCATTCGCTATACCGATTGTTTGACCAAGCCCGAGTATGCCCACGCCTGCATCAGGCGCGCCGGCGGCGATTGCGCCGGCGGCGAGAACTAGGCTGAGAAGCATTGGGCGTGTTGCGGAAGCGAGCGCTTCATCCGAGCGCGCCGAATGGCCGCCCGCTATGTGTCCCGCTTCGTGTGCGATGACGCCTTGAATTTGTCGTGGGGTGTCGGAGATCGTCAGCAATCCCGTATTAACGCCCATTACGAGCCCGCCGGCGAATGCGTTGAAAGATTGATCGCCAATCAATAGAATTTCAATCTGATCAGCGGGAAGTCCCGCCGCCTGAAACACGGGGCGTGAATAATCATTCAGGAATTGTTCGATTTCTGCGTCGCGCAGGAGCGATTGCGCTGAGGCGGCGGCGCATAAGAGCGGCGCTGCGAAAACGAAGGCGAGAACAGTTTTTACTCTAAAAAACAGACTCATTTCATCAACCAAGCGGAAACGACCAATCTCTTCAAGTCTGGTCGGCTGAAGTGGCGGAAATGTGACTGCCGCGTCAGCCTAATGCTCGATTCCACCAGCCCTTCCGCCCAGGCTTCCCTGGCGCGGGCGCAGGCGTTTCAGCATCAGTCGCCAGGGCGGCAGGCGTCGTGTCCTGGCGGGCCAAGGTCGAATGATCGGCCTTTTTCGCCGCTTCATTTTCCTCCGCTCGCTCGTCGCGATCGCTTCCTTCACGTTCTTCCGGCTGCTTTTCACCGGATGCCTCGGCTTCGTCAGCGTCGTACGGCGTCATTGCGTGATCAGGAGATGGCGTATCCTCAGCTTCGCTCAGGTCCGCGGCGGACGTTGACGCTTCGCTCTGGTCTTCGCCGTCTTTCGGCTGGTCGCCGCGCCGGCTGCGCCGGCCGCCACGTCTTCCGCGGCGTCGCTTTTTTCTGGCTGAACGTTCGTCGTCATCATGCGAGGCGTCGGCGCCGTTTGAGGCCTCAATATAGGATTGTTCCTCTTCTGCGGCTTCATCCGGCGCTGATGCCTCTGATCCGTCAGGAGATTGCGCCGCCGCATTTTCAGGGCGCTTGCGCCGCCGCCGCCTGCGTCGCCGACCGCCTTTTTCTTCGCCGCCTTCAGGCTTCTCATCGGCTTTCGCTTCAAATTCGACTGCATCGTCGTCGGCGCCTTCCGGCTCCGGCTCAATAGTTTCTGTCGTATCGGCGCGAACAACAACCGGCGCCGCCGCGGTTTCGCTGCGTATGCCGGTTTTCTCAATTTCGAAATTATCGCCGGCTTTCGCCGGATCGGCGATCAGTTCGATCGAAACGCCATAATCGGTTTCAATCCGACGCAGCCACTCGCGTTTGTGGTTGAGAATGTAAAGCGTCACATCGAGCGCAGCGCGTATCAGCAGATTGCCGGCCTTGCTCGACAAGGCCTCGTTTTCCGCAGACCTTAGAATTCTGAGCGCCGCCATCTCGTGAGATCGAACGGCGCCGGCGCCGCCGCAGGTTGGACACATATGCGTAGTGCCGTCGACAATACCCGACCGGCGTCGCTGGCGCGACATTTCTAGCAAGCCAAACCCGGAAATTCGTCCCATTTGAATGCGCGCGCGATCAGCGCGCAGCGCGTCTTTAAGCCGCTTTTCGACTGAGCGGTTGTTTCTCGCTTCCTCCATGTCGATGAAATCGATGACAATCAGGCCAGCGAGGTCGCGCAATCGGCATTGGCGCGCCGCTTCGTCAGCGGCTTCAAGATTCGTCCTCAGCGCTGTTTGCTCGATATTTCGTTCGCGCGTCGACTTACCGGAATTGACATCGATGGCGATCAAGGCCTCGGTCTGATTTATGACAATGTATCCGCCTGATTTCAGCCGCACCGTCGGGCGGTACATCGCGTCCAGCTGGGACTCGACGTTGTATTTAAGGAAGAGCGGCGTTTTATCCTTATAAGGCTGCACGTTTTTGGCGTGCGAAGGCATCAGCATTTTCATGAAGTCTTTTGCTTCACGATAGCCGTTGTCGCCCTCAACCTGAACGGAAGAGATATCCTTGTCGTAGAGATCCCTGATCGCCCGCTTGATCAGGCTCGCTTCTTCATAGATCAGGCATGGCGCGATCGACTTCAGCGTCAGAGTTCGGATATTTTCCCAAAGCCTGACAAGATAATCATAATCGCGCTTTATTTCGGCTTTTGTTCTTTTGGCGCCGGCGGTGCGGATGATCAGTCCCATTCCGTCGGGAACGTTAAGTTCGTCGACGACTCGCTTCAGGCGTTTGCGGTCGGCCGCAACCGGGATTTTCCTCGATATCCCGCCGCCGCGCGCGGTGTTCGGCATCAATACGCAATAACGTCCGGCGAGAGAGAGGTAAGTTGTTAGGGCGGCGCCTTTATTGCCCCGTTCTTCCTTCACCGCTTGCACCAATAGAATCTGGCGGCGTTTTACGACTTCCTGAATTTTGTAGTTGCGAAGCAGTCTTGCGCGCTTGCGACGCGCTTCCTTGTATTTCTCGATCAGCTGGCCGCGAGAAAGCCCCGCGAACGAGTCGTTGCGCGATGCCGCGGCGGCCGGCGAAGCGCCTTCAGCGTCGGCGCTCTCTTCGTCGTCTTCGGATGATTCCGGATCGCCGTACTGATCGTCAGAGCCCGCATCGAAGATATCCAGATCAGATGCGACAATGTCGCCATCTTCCTCCGCCTCAGCGGCGGCGACTTCAAGCGAGGGAGCGTCATCGCCTGATGATTCGTTTTCCGGCGTATCGTCTTCGGTTGAATCTTCGTCAGACGCTTCGAGCGCGTCGCCGGCGGCGTCGGTTTCGGCGCCGCCTTCTTCTTCAAGCGCCGCGTCGGCTTCCTCAATCGGGCTGTCGCCTTCGCCGTCGTCAGCAAGATTAAGCGCAGCGGCGAGAGCCGCTTCTTCCGCTTCGGCTTCCTGAAGCAGTCGCCGGTCTGACACGGGTATCTGATAGTAGTCCGGGTGGATTTCGTTGAAAGCGAGAAAACCGTGGCGGTTACCGCCATATTCAACGAACGCCGCCTGAAGCGACGGCTCCACGCGCGTCACCCTAGCGAGATAGATGTTTCCCCGAAGCGGCTTGCGCGAAGCCGATTCGAAATCAAAATCTTCAACTTTTCCGTTGTGAAGAACGCAAACGCGGACCTCTTCGGAGTTCGCCGCGTCGATAAGCATTGTCTTTGTCATTAAATTCTCTTGTGCGGATGCGGGCTGTCGCCCGGCGTCCGGCTTGACTGGCGAGCGATGGCGGCCGCGCAAGTCGGCTGCGCGATCCGAATGGATCCGCTGAACCGTGTATTGCGACTTCAAGCGCCATTGGCTCTTTATTTCACCCTTGCCGCTCCTATCGGGGAGCGACGCTTCAATTTCTCGACGCCTTGGCGCCTTGAACCACTTCTGCGGCAGTTCGCCTGGTCGCGCCAAGCCTGCCGCTCTTGCGCGCCAAGTCGCCCGGCGCCTGGCGCATTTCGCGAGCGCTGCACCTGAAAGGACTGCCGCGCGCCGCATTTCCGATGTCGCGGAAATCCGCGACGGGAATTTCTGACGTGATATAGGGGCGCTGCGCGCCGCTTCAAACCACGCTGAATCGACGATGCATTAGCACGTGGAAAAAGAAAAGCACTGGTTAATGTCGACTCACCTTCTCATCTTAAGTGGAATTCGCCGTAACCGAGCGTTAACGAAGGGGCGAAACACTGGCGCTGAGACGGCGGGCGCGAATGGCGAATGGCGGCGTTGTGTCTAATTACCCTTTTAAAATCAAAGCACTAGCTTCATTTCTCAGTTGGGCGATTGTTGTCTTCGGCGGAGCCGCGACATCTTTCGCTGCTGAAATCACGGCTGTTCGTTTTGGCGTCACATCGCCGACCGAAACAAGAATTGTCTTGGATTCCAATGGGTTGCTAAGCTACTCGCTTGATGCTGACGAGGCTGGGCAGGGTCAGCTCCTCATATCCCTCTCGGACGTCGGCTTTGGCGAAGGCTTCGCCATCTCCGGCCGTGGGCGAGGTCATGCGGCCGGCTATGCGGCGTCGGTGACGGGCGCTAAGGCCGCCATCATCGCTGTCGAACTGAAAAAAAGCGCCAAAATCGCGCAGATCCTTCCGTTGGCGCCAAGCTCGGCGAACGCCCGGCACCGGCTGGTGATTGATCTCGTGAGCGCGCCGGTCTCTGACTTGGCTTCAAGCCTTCCCGCGCGTGAGTTCAACTCGATCAGCGACGTAATTGCGTCCGTTTCGCCGCCTGTCGGTCCGCAGTCTGCCGCAGCCGCGCCTGCGATGATTGAACCGCCGACGCCCAAGCCCGCTCCTGAGATTTCCGCCCGCCCAGTCAAAAAGCCGGTCATCGTTGTCGATGCGGGCCATGGCGGCAGCGATCCCGGCGCTGCCGGCCCCAGTGGATCGAAAGAAAGCGCGCTGACGCTCGAAGCGGCGCTGGCGCTCGCAAAGCAGCTGCGGGAGAGCGGCCTATACGAAGTCGTATTGACGCGATCGACCGATATTCGGCTCGCCCATGAAGAACGATCCCGCATCGCCCGAGAGGCGAAAGCGGATCTCTTCATCTCGCTGCATGCGGACGCTATCGCCGATAGAAAGGTGAGAGGCGGGTCAGTCTACACGCTGTCAGATGAAGGAACGGAAAGGTCGGCAAGGGAAGCGCGTGAAAGCGGCGATTACATCGTCATTGATCAGGAAGTCGGCGCCGCCAACCCGGCGCTTGGCGGCATCCTTTATAAAATCGCCCAACGTGAAACGAGCAATGAATCCGACAAATTCGCAGAGATCCTTATCGAAAAACTCGCCGGAGTGACGCCCCTCTTGAACAACACTCATCGGCGCGGGAATTTTAAGGTGCTGCTCGCGCCAGACGTGCCGGCGGTGTTGTTGGAGCTTGCGTTCATATCAAGCCCAAGAGACGAGACCAACCTGAATTCACCAGCCTGGCGCGAGCGCACGATGGCGGCGGCGGCAGGGGCGATAGATGCCTACTTCCAGCAAAAAGGCGGCGTCCGCCATGCGAATAATTCGGTCGGGGGCTCGCCTCGTTAGCGCTCGATTTTCACCTCAAAATTTGAGTATAAAGCGCCGGACGTCATTTGCGGCGCAACCGCATGGCGCGCGTCGGATTGAGGACTGTTTATGTCTGATGAGTTACTAGTCGCGGAACCCAGGGACGACCAGCCGACAGCGCCCAACGCGAAGGCAGGCGGTTCCCGACTTTCGCTTGGGCTGAAAATCATCGGCGGAATTATCGCCGCCGGCGCGCTTCTGTCTTTGGTCGCGGTAGGCGCTTTTGGCGTTTATCTGTTTAGTTTGAGCCAAGACCTTCCCGATTACGAAGTGCTGGCTGAGTACGAGCCGCCGGTAACGACGCGCGTTTATGCGAATAATGGCGAGCTTGTCGCCGAATTCGCGCGTGAGCGTCGTTTATTTGTTCCTATCGAGTCAATGCCGGATCTCGTAAAGGATGCCTTCATTTCGGCTGAAGACAAGAGTTTTTACGAACACGCGGGCCTGGATTTTAAAGGGATTTTGCGGGCGCAAATTTCGAATGTCGGAAATCTGCTGCGCGGCCGACGTCTGGAAGGCGGTTCAACGATTACGCAGCAAGTCGCAAAAAACTTTCTTCTGTCGAGCGAACAGAAAATCGAACGGAAGATGAAAGAATGGCTTGTTACGCGCCGAATTGAGAAATCCTTCACCAAGGACCACATCCTTGAGCTCTATTTGAATGAAATTTATCTTGGGAATCGTTCTTACGGCGTCGCCGCCGCCGCACTGAATTATTTCGACAAGCCGCTCGACGAACTCTCGATCGAGGAGGCGGCCTATCTCGCCGCCATTCCAAAGGGGCCGAGCAACTATCACCCGGTTCACAATTATGATCGGGCAGTCGAGCGCAGAAACTGGGTGATCGGCCGTCTGGCTGAGGACGGCAAGATAACGGAGGAGCAATCATCGGCTGCAAAAGCGGAGCCCCTAAACGCTCATATCGCCCCGCCCCTTGGCGCGCGAGATTGGGCGTCTGAATATTTTGCAGAAGAAGTGCGTAAGCAGATCGCTGAACGTTATGGCGCAGATGCGCTCTATGACGGCGGGCTTGCCGTGCGAACGACTCTCGATCCGAGGTTCCAGCGCGCAGCGGGCGAGGCGTTGAGGCGATGGCTGGTCGAATATGACCAACGACATGGCTGGCGCGGCGCCATATCGTCGATGTCGGTGACGGACGATTGGGCTGCCGACTTTACAGAGGTCTTAAAGACGCTTGCGTCCAACAAACGCATTTCCTCCGATCTTGCGCCGTGGCGTCCAGCGCTCGTGCTCGAAGCGAAAGGCAAGTCCGCGAAAATTGGTTTCCCCGAAGGGACGGAAGGCGCAATCAGCCTTGAAGACGTTAAATGGGCGCGCGCGTTCAGTTCAGTCGATGAGGTGGGGGCGGAGGTTGCCGCGATAGAGCAAGTGCTAAAACGCGGCGATGTTGTTTATGTCGAGGCGCTCGAAAAGGAGGGCGCGTATTCGTTGCGTCAGCCGCCGACTGTGAACGGCGCGCTCGTCGCTATCGATCCGCATACGGGGCGCGTTCTTGCGATGGTGGGCGGTTTCTCGTTCCAGATGTCCGAGTTCAACCGCGCAATCCAGGCGAAGCGGCAACCCGGGTCGACGTTTAAGCCGTTCGTTTACGCTACTGCGCTCGATAACGGTTACACGCCTTCGAGCATTGTTCTTGATGCGCCTTTCGTCGCGCCAGGCGTTGACAGCTGGTGGAAACCCGGAAACTACGCCGAAGGGCGCTTTTACGGCGAAAGCACTTTGCGCCTCGGCATAGAGCAGTCTCGCAACACGATGACGGCGCGCCTTGCGCAGGATCTGGGGATCGGGCGCATCGTCGACTATGTCTCCAAATTCAGACTTTCGGACAGCCTTCCGCGCGAATTGGCGATCTCGCTCGGCTCAGGCGAAACGACTTTGATGCGCATCACCGCCGGTTATGCGACATTCGTCAATGGCGGCAAGGACATCGAGCCCTTCATCATCGACCGCGTGCAGGATCGCTCAGGCGCGACAGTCTATCGTCATGACGACCGCGAATGTCTCAATTGCGTTAACCAGATCTGGTCAGGACAAGCCGAACCCCAGCTCGCCGACGAGCGCGAGCAGGTGATGGATCCTCGCACCGCGTATCAGATCGTATCGATGCTTGAAGGCGCTGTCGCTCGCGGGACAGGAACGGCGGTGCGGAAAGTCGTGGACAAGCCGATCGCCGGGAAAACAGGCACGACAAACGATTACAAGGACGCTTGGTTCGTCGGATTTTCGCCGGATCTTGCAGCTGGCGTTTATGTCGGCTTCGATATGCCGCAAACGCTAGGACAGGGCGAAGCAGGCGGGCGCGTCGCCGCGCCGATTTTCGGGGATTTCATGGCTGCGGCGCTTGACGACCAGCCAGGCATCCCCTTCCGCATTCCGTCCGGCATCCGCCTGGTGCGCGTAAACGCAAAGACCGGGCAGCCCGCCGGTCCCGGCGATCCGAACGTCATTCTCGAGGCTTTCAAGGCGGAGGACAGGATCGATTCAGGGCCGTCATTCGACGATCTCAGCCTTGACCCGCTCAGCGCAACCCCGGTATCGCCTGCCGGTGAAATCGACCAGCAGCCGGCGGACGATTTGAACGGACTTTACTAAACCGGATAACGGCCACGCAGAGCGTCGGCCGCGCAGGAACGCTGATGAGAACCGACCTCGAAACGCTGTCAGAGCGAATCAAGCAATCGCTTGATTTGCTGAGGAGGCGTCTTTGACTGGGATCGCGCTAACAAACGCCTGGAAGAGCTGAACGCCTGTTCCGAAGCGCCTGATTTTTGGGACGATCCTCAAACAGCGCGCAAGCTCATGCAAGAGCGCACCGCTCTTGAATCGCAGATCGCCGCCATTGAAGAAATATCGTCTGAGCGCGTCGACCTCGAAGCGCTTGCTGAAATGGCGTCGGCGGAAAATGACGAAGAAGCCGTTAGCGAAGTCCTGACGTTAATGACTGCGCTGGCTGAGCGCGCTTCGAACGCTGAGACCGAAGCGTTGTTGTCAGGCGAGGCCGATGCGAACGACTGTTTCCTCGAAATCCACCCGGGGGCGGGCGGCACTGAATCAAACGACTGGGCGTCGATGTTGTTGCGCATGTATTTGCGATGGGCGCAAAAGCGCGGTTATGCGACAGAGATTATCGAGCAGCAGGCTGGCGAAGAAGCGGGAATAAAATCCGCGACCGTCAAGATTTCCGGATTCAACGCCTATGGCTGGATGAAAACGGAGTCGGGCGTTCACCGACTTGTTCGGATCTCGCCCTATGACTCGAACGCGCGCCGCCACACTTCTTTCGCATCCGTATGGGCCTATCCGGTCATCGACGATGCAATCGAAGTGGATGTCAATGAGAGCGATGTGCGCATTGATACGTTTCGCGCTTCGGGCGCCGGCGGTCAGCATGTGAATACGACTGACTCGGCGGTCAGGATAACGCATTTGGCGACAGGCATCGTCGTCCAGTGTCAGAACGAACGGTCGCAACATAAGAACAGGGCGACAGCTTGGGCGATGCTGCGCGCGCGGCTTTACGAGCTTGAGCTTCAAAAACGCGAAGAGGCGGCGCGCGCTACGGAGGATGCGAAGACGGATATCGGATGGGGGCACCAGATCCGGTCATATGTTTTGCAGCCCTATCAGATGGTCAAGGATCTCAGAACGAATGTTGAAAGTTCTGATCCTGACGATGTGCTGAACGGCAATCTCGATGCGTTCATGGCGGCCGCGCTCGCGCAGCGTGTCGCCGGCGAGACATAGAAACGCCGGCCTTATAGGCCGGCGTATTCGGAACAAGCCTTGAAAAGGATCAGCGCAGCGGCGAGCGCGACTGGCTGAGAAACGCCGGCGCGTCATTCGCGCCGCCGTCCGAGGCCGAAGCGACCGGACGCGGCGCCGACCCGCCCATGGGACGCGATTTGCGGAAATCGCTAGCGGCCGCTTCAGAAAGCGGATCGTCGGAATGACGGCAATTGCCTTCGAAATGCGCGCCGCTTTCCACAGACAGGGAGCTGTGGAGAATGTCGCCGACAATATGGGCGGTCGCGGCGAGCGCGACTTGTTTGGCGCGAATCCCGCCTTCCACACGCCCCCGCACGATCACGCTTTCGCAAGCGATCTCGCCTTTGACGGAAGCTTTCTCCCCGACAATAAGCGTCGAAGCTTTCATGTCGCCTTCGAGAACGCCGTCAAGTTGAATTTCGCCCGCTGAATTGATGTTGCCGCGCAGAACGACGTCAGCGGAAATGATGGAGGGAACGCCGGCGGCCTTCATGGAACTCGACCTTTTTGACTGAGCGGCTGCAGAGCCGGATGCTGCGGCGGCCGTATCGGCCATGGCGGCTTTGGGACGTTCCTCGTTCGCCGTTTTTTGTTTAGCTTTCGAAAACATATCTGCCAGCCTCGATAAAACGCTGAGGATTTCGCGGCTGCCCGCGAAACAGAACCTCGTAATGGACATGCGGTCCCGTGCTGCGACCGCTATTGCCGAGTTCGCCGACCTTCTGGTGCAGTTTCACCCGTTGTCCGCTCTTTACCGTAATCCGGTTAAGATGTGCGTAACGCGTCATGAAGCCGTTGCCGTGATCGATTTCCACGACGCGCCCGAAGCCCTGGCGCACGCCTGCGAATTTAACGACGCCGCTCGCCGTCGCCGTGATCGGCGCCGCCCACGCGGCCGAGAAATCGATGCCGTGATGGCTCGCCGCCCGGCCGTTGAACGGGTCGCGGCGGACGCCGAAACCGCTTGTAAACTTTCGGCTGACGGTCAGGGGCGAGGAAAGGGGGATCGAATTGACGGCGTCCTGGATGTCGCGAAGCTCGTCAACGATCAGGCCGGCGCGGTTGGCGTGGCGGAAAAATGAAGAAGAGGCGTTTGAAAGGTTCGACGCATCGATAAAGGGGCCGCCTTGCGCGAGGACCATATTGGAGATCTTCGGCGAGACGACGAGATTTTCAGCCCCGACGCCGGTGCTCGCAAGCACCATTCGCAACTCGTCAACCTGTTTTTCGGCCCGCTCTTCGAGTGAGGCGAGGAGCAGGACCTGTTCAACATAGAGATCGGCGGAAGCCGCGCGCATCTGGCTCAGCGCCGGCGCAACCGGGCTGTTCGCCGGCACTTGCGCGCCTTGGGCCATCGCTTCGCGCTCCGCCTGCTTCCGGAGGAGGGAAACCCTCGATTGGCGCGGCGTCGGCTCGGAGGGCGCAACGTCAATCATGATCCGGTTGCCGTTGGTGGGACGCTGGCCGTTTGGCGAGCCCGCCTCGGACAGTCCTTTGGCGAGGGCGTCAAGATCGGCGTCGGCGGAGGCCTTGCGCTCGACCATGCTCTTAAGCGTTTGATGCCGCGCGGAAATTTCGGCCATTGTGGCGTCAAATTCCTGCTGCATGATGACGTTTAGCGAGCTGACGTCGTCATAGGCGCGCTGCGACTGGGCCAGCCGCTTATTGAATACGGTTTCGACGACGCGCCGGTCGCGTTCCTTGGCGACGATGATTTGTTCTTTAAAAACAACGTTTACGGAGGCATAGGCGACCCAGAGCAGGGCCGCGCCGATAACCGTCGCAAGCGCGATCTGGGTGCGCGCCGACATCGAAATGAAATGAACGACGCCGTCGCTGCGGTGGTATATCTGCCGTTCTTTAAACCAACGGCTGATAAAACGCTTCGCCTGGCCGGCCTTCTTGCGGCTCATTCAAAGTCGCCCCTGGTAAACGCCCACAGCGTTTTACGATTACACCCCTTAAGATATTGCACCCGATCTGGCTGCATTTCGCAACTGTTATGTGATGAAATAACCATACTTTTTTAACAAGTTCCGGCCTCGGCTGCCGCTTCGTTCCCGCAAGGACCGTTCCAGACCATATAGTAGCATGTCGGAAGGCCCGCGAGCCCGCGCGCTTCATGGTTAAAGGGCGGTTTCAGGACGCCGCGAAAGCGCTTCCGGACGAGGGCGCGGAACGTCTCCGCCGGGTCTGTTCCGCGCGCGGCGCAAAGACGGGTGAACCAACGAACGCCCGCCGCCACATGGCCGATTTCATCACGCTGAATTCGGTCAATAATGCGGGCGGTCTCCTCGTCGCCGGCTTTGCGGAAACGTTGGGCCATACCGGGCGTTACGTCGAGACCTCGGGCCTCAAGCACCATCGGCGCGATTGCAAGGCGGGCAAGGACGCTGTCGGCGGTCTCAATAGCGGCGTCCCACAGGCCGTCATGGGCCGGAAACGCGCCGTAATGCGATCCGAGATCCCCAAGCCGGCGCGCCGCCAAAGCGAAATGCCCGGCTTCCTCCGCGCCGATCCGAAACCAGTCAAAGACGAATACGTGTGGCGAAAGGCCCGATGCGGCGATTTCGGCGGCAAAACGCGCCGCCATGTCAAAGGCGAGGTCGATCGCGTTGAATTCAATATGGGCGAGCGCGTGAAGCGTCGCCGCGCGCCCTTCGACCGTGCCGAAACGCCGTTTCGGGACCGCGGTCGGCGCGCAAAGCGCGGGCGACTCCGGTCTGGCGGGGCGTGCGGGCGGGAGAGGACCGCTTCCGACGGAGAACCTGTCCAGGTCGAATGCGGCGGCGGCCTCGATCGCCGCCGAGCATTTCTCGTCGGGCGCAGACGTCTTGAGAACGCGCAATGCCGCCGATCGCCAATCCATCAATCGAGATCCTTTGCGGCCGCTAGGACTTCCTCGACATGGCCGGGAACGCGCACCTTGCGCCAGATTTTTCGCACGACGCCCTTGCCGTCGATCAGAAAGGTCGAACGGTCGACGCCCATATATTTCCGTCCGTAAAGGGTCTTTTCGACCCAGGATCCGTAAGCCTCAACGACCTTTCCGTCCTCATCAGAGGCGAGCGTCACCTTTAGACCGTGTTTGGCCTTGAATTTATCGTGTTTTGCGACGCTGTCCTTCGAAACGCCGACAACCATGACGCCGAGACGGCCGAAAGACCGCGCCTTCGCAGTGAAGTCGAGCGCTTCTTTCGTGCAGCCGGACGTGTCGTCCTTCGGGTAGAAATAGAGAACAAGCGGCGCTCCCGCGAAATCAGCAAGCGCCGCCTTGCCGCCGCCGTCCGTCGGCAGATCAAATCGGGGCGCTTTCGAGCCCTCAACAATCTCTTTCTTGTTTGTCGCCATGATAACTCCCGTTTGAGGCCAATCACCTAGACCGTCGCTTTTGCGCCGATCAAGGCGCGGCGGGGCGTTTGTCGCTTGATTGCCCGTTATATTGTTACTACGGATGGTGCCTGGTTGAGGGCGGTCGGACTTAATAAAGGCGGGCAGATCGGGCGCATGAAGTCGCGTTTCGCACGCGCAGGATTGATCGCAGCTGAAGCGCTGGGGCTTTTTATCGCCGCAACGCTTGCGCTTCTTGCATTCGTCGTCTGGCGCGCGCAGTCGGGGCCGACCGATCTTCGGTGGGCTGCGCCGGCGATCCGCATCGCCGCTAACGCAGCGCTTGATGACAATTCTATCAAATCGATCGGCGCCGCCTCCTTGTCGCGCGCCGGCGTTGAGGGCGGTTATCGACTGCTGTTGAGTAACGTCGAAATCGGCGACGCGGCAAATCCCGCCAGCGCGCTGTTGCCGAGCGTTGATGTCATTTTCTTCCCTCAGGACCTGACATCGGGCAAAGCCGGTCCTCGCCGCATTCTCATCGACGGCGCCCGCTTGCAGATCGTGCGGCGGGCCGATCAAAAATTGAAGCTGAAACTCGGCGACGGCGACGACCAACGCGCGAACGCATTCCAGGCGATAACCGGAGGGCGATATTTCCGGCAAGCGTTCGAGCGCGCCGATCTCCGCAACGTGTCGATCGATTTTGTCGACGAAGCGACCGGGCGCACCTGGTACGGACGCAAGGGCGTCGTCAGCGTCGCGCGCACCGAGGCGGGCTACGCTGCCGATGCACAGACCGATTTCAATATCGGCGGTCAGGCGGCGTCGCTTGAGCTGCGTTCGACCTATGATTTGGAAAGCGACGTCATCGCCGCGCTTGTTTCGGTCGACAAGGCGCCGGTCGGCGATCTTGTCGCGGTGTTTTTCGGCTCTGACGCCGAACCGCTGACGTCGCCGATTTCGGGGAAAGCCGCGATTGAGTTCTCGAGCGGCGGCGCCGTTCTTTCTTCGCATGTCGATCTCACCGCCGGCGAGGGCGTCGTCACGCTCGGGGGCTGGTCGACGCCGATTGAGAGCTTCAGGGCCGTCGCCGATTTCGATCCGTCGAAAAATGAATTCAATGTCGAAAACATCGCCTGGACCGGCGGCGTCGGAGAAGGAGCGTTGCGAGGGCTTATCGCCCTGAAACAACAAGAGTCCGGCAGAGGCGTCGCCGCGGTGAACTTTGATCTGACAGCGAGCAACGCGACGCTCAATCTGCCGAACGCGCTCGAAGCGCCGTTGACGATCGATGAGGCGGCGTTCGCCGGCGCCTATGATGTCGACGCCGAAGCGCTTGAAGTGTCGAAGCTCAGCATGCGGTTTCTCGATCTTTCCCTGAACGGCGATCTCTCGATTGCGCGCAGCGAGGGGAATTCGCCTGGCGTTGCGGCGACATTGGCGCTTCATGAGAGCCTCGGCCCGGAGAAGCTGCTTAAATTCTGGCCGACCGGGCTCGCGCGCGGCGCGCGAGATTTCATTGCGACGCGGATGAACGGCGGAACGCTGAGCGCGGTTGAATTTCGGGTCGATCTTGAACCCGGCGCCGTCGACAAGTCGGGCGTCTTGCCCGACAAGGCCGTCGCCATTTCGTTCAGGGCCGACAACGCCGAGGTCGTTTACGCGCCGGGCATGACGCCGATGACCCGCGTCGCCGGCAAGGGAATTCTCCGCGGCAACAGTTTCCGTTTCGATGCGGAATCGGCGCGCGTCGGCGCAGTGAAAATATTCGCCGGCGAAGTGGACATTCCCGTTCTGGCGCCGAAAGGCGAGCCGGCTTTTTTCCGGTTTTCCGCTGAAGGCGACGCCGGCGACATGCTCGCCATTCTCAATCAAGAACCGTTGGCGGTGTTGAAGGAAAGTCAGTTCGTCGCCGAACAGTTCGCAGGCCCCGTGCGTGCGAAGGTCGAAATATCGCGGCCCAATCTCAATGTCGCGCCGCCCGATTCCTATCGATATGGCGGCCGCGCGACCTTCGCCGGCCTTAAAGTCGAAAACATCATCGGCGACGCGACGCTCGAAGGCGCGAAAGGCGCGCTTGATCTCAAGACCGAAGGCATGGTGATCACGGGCGAGGCGCGCCTCGCCGATGCGCCGGTGACGATCGAATGGCGCCAGCGCTTTTTCGGCGATGGCGACAAGACGGCGATTTCCGTTCGCGGCACGGCGAACGCCGCAGCCGCCGATTTGCTGGGCGTGCCGACGCGGCAGATGGTTCAGGGCGACGTGCCCTTCACCGCTGAGGCGGTCGGCGGCGTCGACGCGCTGCGCCGGATGGACGTCACGGCGGATTTCACCGACGCCGTCCTTGTTTCCGCGCCGCTCGGCTGGATCAAGCCGGCGGGCGTTGCGGCGCATGGAACCGCGACGGTGCTTTACGCCAAGACCGGCAATGAAATTTCCGCGTTCTCGCTCAAAGCGGAGGAAGCGAAAATCAGCGGCTCGGCGGCGTTCGAGGCGACCGGCGCGATCCGCGCTTTCGACATGCCGGTCTTCGCGCTGAAAGACGCCGCCGATCTGTCGATGAAAGGCGCGCGCGACGAGGCCGGCGTTCTCGCCGTCGATGTCGAGGGCGATTATCTCAACGCCGGCGAGCTTGTCCGCGCCTTCATCGACGAAGGCATGGGCGAGGGCGCCAAGGCGGCGACGAAGCTGACCGCGCGCATCAATCGCGTCGACATGCGCGGCGGCGCGTCCTACGCCGGCGCCGTTATCGATTTCGCCCGTAACGCCGATCATATCGAAACGCTCCATCTTTCGGCGGCGGGGGCGGAGGGCGCGCCGCTGTCGATCGATCTCAAACCGTCCGGAGACGGCGGCGACGCTTTTGCGATCGAGGCGAAATCCGACGATGTCGGATCGATGCTCGCCGCGATTTTCGACCTTTCCTCGGTAAAAGGCGGAACCGGCCGGCTCGATTTCGCCTTCACGCCGGGCGCCGACGACGCGCCGCGCGAAGGCGCGCTCGAGGCGCATGATCTCCGCGTCGTCAAGGCGCCGCTCTTCGCCAAGATATTCGCGGCGGGCTCCTTGACCGGGCTCGCCGATCTTGTGAACGGCGATGGGATCGAGCTCAAAAACGCGATGGCGCGCTTCTCGATAAAGGACGGCGCCGTGCGCGTTCATGAATCGCGCGCCACGGGCCCGTCGGTCGGCATCACCGCGCAGGGCGAGTTCGACCTTGAAGGCGAACGCATGATCGCGCTCAAAGGCGCCGTCGCGCCCGCCTACGGCGTCAACTCGCTGCTCGGCAAGACGCCGGTCATCGGCGATCTTTTCGTCAGTCGGAAAGGCGAGGGGCTGCTCGCGCTGTCCTATGACGTCGGCGGCCCGGCGACCGAGCCGCGCGTCACCGTCAATCCGCTCTCGGCCTTCACGCCCGGCGTTTTTCGCCGGATGTTCGAGGGGCGCGCGGAAACGGATGACGAGACGCCGTCAACCGAAGAGATCAAATGACGCGCCGCTAAACCGCCTTGACGAGCGCGTGCTTCTTCTTGCCGACCGACAGCTTGATCGCGCCGTCTTTCAGATCGGCGCCGACCAACGCGCGTTCATCCGTCAACGGAACATCATTGACTTTCAGGGCGCCCGCCTTGATGTGCCGCCGGCCTTCGCCTTTCGATTCGATAAGTCCCGCCATGATGAAGGCGTCGAAAAGCCCCGCGCCCGCGTCAAGCGCGGCGCGCGCGATCTCAACCGTCGGCAGACCCGCCGCCGCCGCGCCTTCTTCAAAGGTGCGCCGCGCGGTTTCCGCCGCCGCGTCCGCCGCCGCGCGTCCGTGCAGCCAGGCGGTCGCCTCTGTCGCGAGGATTTTCTTCGCCTCGTTGATCTCCGCGCCGCCGAGCGTTGAAAGGCGTCTGACCTCATCCATCGGCAGCTTCGTGAAGCGCGCCAGCATGACGCCGACATCGGCGTCTTCGGTGTTGCGCCAATATTGCCAGTAATCGTAAGGCGAGAGCATGTCGGCGTTGAGCCAGACCGCGCCCTGTTCCGTCTTGCCCATTTTCTTGCCCGACGCGGTCGTCAGCAAGGGCGTCGTCAGGCCGAACACTTCAACGCCGTCCTTGCGCCGGCAAAGCTCGACGCCGTTGACGATATTGCCCCACTGGTCCGATCCGCCCATCTGCAGCGTGCAATCGTAGCGACGATACAGCTCATGAAAGTCATAGGCCTGCATGAGCATGTAGTTGAATTCGAGAAACGTCATCGGGCTTTCGCGCTCAAGCCTGAGCTTGACGCTGTCAAACGTCAGCATGCGGTTGATCGTGAATTCGGTCCCGTAATCGCGCAGGAATTCGACATAGCCGAGCTTCGACAGCCAGTCGTCATTATTGGCCATGATCGCGTCCGTCGCGCCGGACCCGAATGCCAGGAATTTTTCGAAGACGCCCTTGATGCTGTCGATATTGGCCTTGATGTCGGCGTCGGTCAAAAGCGCGCGCTGCTGATCCTTTCCGGTCGGGTCGCCGACTTTCGTCGTGCCGCCGCCCATCAAGGCGATCGGCTTGTGCCCCGTCTGCTGCAGCCAGTGGAGCAGCATGATCTGGACGAGGCTGCCGGCGTGCAGCGACTTCGCCGTCGCGTCAAAGCCGATATAGCCGGTGACGACGCCTTTTGAGAGGCGCTCGTCGAGCCCTTCAAGGTTCGTTCCTTGATG
>CALAZI010000071.1 GCA_937895955.1 uncultured Alphaproteobacteria bacterium
TCGACAAATGGGACCTTCACATGCTGCACTGGACGGCGTGGGAGAAGGGCGTCAAATCGCTCTATTACTGCCGCTCAAAATCGGTGCAGCGCGCCGGCTTCGCCAACGGCAAGAAAGCCGTCGCGAATGACGACGCCTCGGAGCCGGGCGCTGAAAACATCGGCGAAATGATGCAGCGCGCCGCGAAGACGGATTACGACGAGTGCTTAGCGTGTCAGTGAGGCACCAAGTTCGAACAGGTCTTTGACATAAAGCTCTGTTCCCATTATGTTCTCGTGCATGCAGCAGGATTAGGGCTACAGGCGTGGCTAAAAAAAAACTAACTTCCGCCGATGAACTCAGGACATTTCTGGGAAAAAAACGATTTTCTACAATACTGGCTGATCCTCCTTGGCGGTTCCAGAACAGAACCGGCAAAGTTGCGCCAGAACATAAACGATTAGCACGGTACGAGACGCTCGATCTTCCAGAAATTTGCGCACTGCCAATCAATGAATTCCTGATGCCCACCGCACATTGCTATCTGTGGGTTCCTAATGCACTTCTTCCAGATGGTCTACGTGTGCTCGATGCTTGGGGCTTTCAATATAAATCAAATATTATTTGGCATAAAGTTAGAAAAGATGGAGGCTCCGATGGCCGAGGTGTTGGGTTTTACTTCAGAAACGTGACCGAAATCATGCTTTTTGGAGTAAGGGGTAAAAATGCGAGAACTTTGAAACCGGCGCGCCGCCAAGTGAATCTATTTTCTAGCCGAAAAAGAGAGCATTCTAGAAAGCCGGATGAGCAATACGGAATTATTGAAAGCTGCAGTCCCGGACCGTTCATCGAACTTTTTGGACGTGGAACTCGCGCAGGCTGGACGGTATGGGGCAATCAAGCGACCGATGATTACAAACCCGATTGGAACACCTACAAATTTAACTCATTCTCTGTTGCCGCAGAATAATGAGTGACGAGGACGAATCCGGACGTAATGAGGCCGAGGGCATATCCTCGGGCGAGATTGCCGACCATAAGTCAGTTGTCGAGTCCGTATTCACGAAAAATCTCTGCAATAAGTTTGAAATATTCAGCTACCGAAATGCAGCAACCATTCTCGCGAACGGCTTCCCCAGCCAATTCAAAGAATTCAAAGATACATTAGAAACATTCCGCATTTCAAAAACAATGCTTCGAACGCCCGGAGGAAACAAGGGGCCAATTACACGTTATTTTGAATCCCTGATGTCCAAGCATGTGGGCTGGGACGAAACGAGGATACTTGCGGATTTGCACGTCAAGCTAATGCACGCAAAACAAAGTAACAAAATATTATCCGAGTACGTCCGATCCGGTTTTTTGGATGGGCACCGAATCGATTTTCTCAAAGGCAAAGTAGCGATTGATTTCGAATGGAACAGTAAGGACCAAACATACGACAGGGACCTTTATGCTTTTTCGGCTTTTTATGACGCCGGGGCAATAGATGTAGGAGTTATCGTTACTCGCGGCAGTTCGATTGACAACAACTATCTCAGAGCGCTCGGGCGGGTTTTAGAAAAGGATGGCGTTACCGAGGGCTCAGAACTTGTTGTTTCAAAAATGGGCGCATCGACAACATGGCTGGGAAAATTACTATATCGGCTGGACGCCGGTAGAAATGGAGGGTGTCCCGTTTTGGCCGTGGGGATCACTCCCAGCTGCATTGCGATGGATTGATATGCGCTCATGCGCCGAGTTGCTTTCTTGGTTCTTGGTTCTTGGTTCTTGGTTCTTGGTTCTTGGTTCTTAGCACCAACACGCGCGGTTCACTGCTACCATAGCGCGCTAGCTAGGTCACATCTCCGATTCCCACTACCCCGCCGGCGTCCCAACGCACAGCACCAGATAGCTCGCCGCCCACCACCAGCGATCATCGCCGTTATTGTCGGTGAGCCAGGCGCGCGCGGTCAGCGTGACGTTCTGTTCGCCCGAAGCGTCGGGCGCGTCGATATCGGTCGCCTGAACGCCCGAAACGACGGCGCCGAAATGATGGTCCTCGGCGCGCGACCAGTTGAAGGTCAAAACGCCGGTCGCCGGATCGACCATGGAAAGATCGTCGGGCGCAATCTCGCCGAAACCGTAGGCTTCCTGCTCAATGACGGGAACGACGGTGACCGTGTTCGCCGGACAGGAAAGAGAGACCGCCTCCTCGACCGGGCCCGAAGCGGCGTTGCGCTGATTGCCGCTTGTCGTCGCCTTTCTGACGACGCGCAGAATGTGCAGCGGCCCTTCGGCTGAAGGCTGCGGCCCCGTCGGCGTCTGCACGTCGCGGTCGATTGTCGTGCAAGCGGCGAGCAGGAACGCGCCGGCGGAAAAGGCGGTTTTACGCATCGGCTCCTTGACCATGACGGACGTCTCCCTTCCCGGTCGCGAAAAGCGATGTTTCGAAAATGAGCGTATCCGCGCCGAAGGGCGGGTCTTGTGCGGAATGTCACGCGCTGCGCTTTACGCAAATCCCGCTCTAAGACAGAGTGCCCTCAACCATCACCGCCCTAACGCCGGGGAACCCATGAAAATCGCCGCTCTTCTCGTCATCGCCAGCCTCACCGTAACAAGCCTTGCCGGGCCCGCTTACGCTAAAGACGCCGATCACGATCGGCGGATCGCGATGGCTGAAGAAATTCTTCAGATCACGCAGGTCGACAAGATCTTCAAACAGATTTCCGAAGGCGCGATCACGGGG
>CALAZI010000072.1 GCA_937895955.1 uncultured Alphaproteobacteria bacterium
GGAATATAGAAACCGGCCGGCGGCGGCTTCGGCGCGGCGCTTTGGCGTATCGACGAAACGGCCGCGATGGCGGACGCGCCCCTCGGCGATGTCAAAGCGCTGGATCATGCCGTCGCCGTCGAACCAATGGCCGAGGCGCTCGCCATTGCGTTCGAATTGGGCGGGACCGGCGCGATAAAGCACCCCCGACAGTCCGTTCGGCAGCCGCCCGCTGAGCAATTTGAGGTCGCCGTCCAGCGCTTCCGGCGACGTCTGAAAGCCGAGCCGCCAATCGGCCGGCTCGCGCGCGAAGGCGGGGGCGGCCGCGGCGAGGCCGGCGCCGATGAGCAAACCATGGAGGTCCCGACGCGTCAGGGTGTTCTGGAAGGGTTCAGCCATAACGCCCCCCTAACGCAAGGTGACGATGATCGCGGTCCCGTCGGGACCGAGAACGAAGGCGGCGTCCTCGAAGGAGGGCGGCCCGAAACGCAGCGGCGCGTCATTGGAGAACCCGAAGGGTTCGGTCGGAATGCCGACGAGATTGGCGTCGAGTTCCCCGTTGCCGTCGATATCCTGAAAGAGCTGGACGCCGTAGCGTCCCGGCGGCGCCGAAAACCGAAGGGTCACGGCGGCGGCGTCCGCCGGCGCCTTCGCCAGCGCGACGGCCGGCGAGCTCCACCCGCGCTCGTCATGGAGGGCGGCCATGATGGAACCTTGCTGGACGCGAATGTTGGTTACGGTGACAGTCGCCGTAGCGGGCTCGGCGGCGGGGTCGGCCGCCGCCGCTTGAAGAGCGATCGCGGCGGCGGCGATCGCAGCAAGTGAAAGCTTTCTGGTCATCAACGTGCCTTTCGAAAAGCGCGGTGAAGCCCGCGCGGCTGCTCTCGATGTGCGAGCGCGCTCGCCTCGACTCGAGCGTCCTTTCGTGAGCCGGCCCGCGAAATACGTGGATCGGCGCGCCTTCCCATTGGCGAAGCGCCAGCGGGCGCCTCAGATCCAGGCGGACGCCTTCAGCGCGCGCACATTGGGCCGGCTGACCGGCGCTTCGAGGTCGCCCTTGATCGTCAAGATGAGTTTGCGGCCGTCGCGCCGCGATCCGATAATGGCGGACTTCGCCACCCACCACGAGCGATGAACTTGCGCGCCCTCGATCCCTTCGAGTTCGGCGATCGCTTCCGAAAGGCGCAGGAGGATGAGCGTCGAACCTGCGGTGGTGTGCACGCGGAGATAATGGTCCTCGGCGGACACCGCGAGGATGTCGGCTAGGCGTAGCGCTCCAGGAAGGCGCGCCCGCAACCTGATCGGCGCCGCGTCATCTCTTTCAGGCGCGCCCCCTATCGGCGCCTTCGCCCCGGTCGCCGGGCCGGGGGTGTTCAGCGCCTCCATCAGCGCGGTTGCCGCGGCGCTGATCAGCAGTGTCGCCCCAAAAAAGAAAGGGAAGTCGTTCGGCGCGCCGGCGCCGAAAATCGTCCGCGAGAGGAGCCAGGCGAAGGCCGACATCGGCACGGCGATCGCCAGCGTCCTCAGCGCCCAGCGCCAGATCCGGTTCGAGCCGACCTCCGGTCGGCGCGCTGAAACGCGCGCGAGGACGGCCCCGCAGACCGACCCGGCGAGCATCAAGCTAACCCAAAAGAACAGCCTTTCGCCAAGGCTCGCGGCGTAGCTTCCGAAGGGCCCGATCATCGCCAGGAAGACGCCGGCCGCGCCGGCGAGGATGGCCCCGCGCCAGTTGCGCCGCAACGTCTCGGCCGCAAATTTCCTGAAGGTCGCCAATGGATCAGACCGCGAAACAGATAGCCGTCCGACTACAGCAATTTGCGGGGCGCTGGCAGCCTCGACAATGGCGCGCGGCGGCAATTTGATTGGCTCTACCCACAGCGGTACAAAGGGTCCACGTCTTTCGTGCGTGGAAGGAATCGGACCTTCAATTGACCGTCGGCTTCGCCATTGGGCAGGTCAGCCTCTCGCAGAATGTCGACAAAGCGGACGTTCCTAGCGCCTGAAGCGGGGGAGAGACGTGCCTAAGCTGTGCCAAAACCGATTCAATCTGCCTGTTTCTCGATTCTTGGGGGCATTTGGCAGATAATTCTCCCTTATTCCTTGATTGATCTCTATCAATATGCCATAGATATCGCTGAACGACCGATTCATCCGGCCAGCGAACCGATATGCAGCATTTTTCCGTGATTCAAAGCATCGTCCGCGCCGCCCTGGCGCAGGACGCCGTCGCGGTCCGTAAACAGGTGGGGCGCCTGAAAGAGCGCTTGGCTAAGGACGGCGACGATAAGGACGTCGCCGCTTTGGAGCGGCTCTTGGCGTCGGCTGACGAAACTCAGGAGATGGCGCCGAGCCGCGTGGAGGTGTCCCGCGCGCTGATCGCCGGCGAGAAGCTCACCCGCGAAACCAATCCGCCGATCGATCGCGAAACCGGTGCGCGGCTTTGCAGCATCGATTTCCCAGCCACGGACGTGGTGCGGCCAGTCTATGGGCCGGCGGTCGAGGCGACCATCAATGGTCTCTTGGAAGAATGGCTGAACGCCGGCCGCCTCAACGCGGTCGGCGTCGAACCTACGCGCTCGCTGCTGATTTACGGCTCGCCGGGATCAGGCAAGACACTGACGGCCCACTACATCGCCCAACGCATGGGATTGCCGTTAGTGACCGCGCGCATCGATGGGCTAATCTCTTCATTTTTAGGTACCACCGCGCGCAACATCGCCAACCTCTTTGACTTCGCCAATCGCTATCAATGCCTGCTTCTGCTTGACGAGTTCGACGCGCTTGCGAAGCTCCGCGATGACCCGCAAGAAGTCGGCGAGATCAAGCGCGTGGTGAACACGCTGTTACAGAACCTCGACACCAGACGCGTGCACGGCATCACTATCGCCATCACTAACCACGACCGTTTGTTGGATCCCGCAGTTTGGAGAAGGTTCGAAACCCATATCAATATCGGCGAGCCGAGCGCGCACGCGCGTGAACAATTGATCGCACGCTTCTTAAAGCCGGTACCGGCCGACGAGCCTATTGTGCGGATTTTCTCTTATTGCCTGGAAGGCCAGTCTGGCGCCGACCTCGAACGCACATGCGCGTCTGTCAAACGCGCGCTTGCGCTCAGTGATGACAGCCATTCCGGGCCGGGCCTGTTTCATGCGCTGAGCTTGGTGCTGGCGCGCTCGCCCGACAAAGATCACGCGCCGGCGCGTGTTTTGGCGAAAGACCGCGACGCATTTATCAGTTTGATCGCCAATGACCCGGACTTTAGCTTGAAACAAGCTGAGATCGGTGAGGCTACGGGTTATGGCCAATCCCGCGTCAGCGATTTGAAAAAGGCCAAGCGCCACTTGGCGCTGACTGAGGGCGGGGCCAATGCCCAATAATCCCGTCCAAATTATTCTCAACGACCAGGATTTCCATCAAGCGCCCGATCCCGGGACGCCTCCGCGCAACAAGGACTTCTACGACGGACGCGACGCGGCCTTCGCGGCCCACAAGGCTAAGCTGTTAGCCGCGATTGACGCCATCACCGCGGAAATCAAGGCGAGCGCCTACGGACCGGCGGCTTATCTCAAAGTGCAGATGCGCTCGGAGGCGCTTGCCAAATCCTATCGTCCGGTCGGGTGGGTGTTTAAGCCCGATCAGTTTCCATGCGTCGGCGCCGACGCCGTCGGTACACTCTATTTTCGAGCGCCGCTCATCTACATGCGCGTGCTCCGACAGCGTATTGACGACGCAGAGCTGGCTGTCGCCATCAAACGCCGCAAGATCGACGACACGCCGTACAAAGCCCCAACAGCGGCGCGGGCGGAAGTGGGCGCAATTGACACGGTTGAGATCACCCCGCCGGAGGAGAAGCGCACGTTCTCGACCGCCGCGGCGATGAGCATGCTGGCTGATCCGCGCACCGTTTCCGGCTACCATATTGAGTTATTCGAGACGCCGAGTGCGTCCGAGATCGCTGACGATCCCAGAGGCGGTAACGAGTTGCGGCGCTCGCTGGAGCAGGTGGTGCTCTCATTTGGCGACGGCACGCGCGCGTATTTCTCCGCCGTGGTGGGACGCACGCCGGTACTCGAAATGCAGCTGACGAGCGGCGCCGAGAGAGCGCTGATCGACAACCGTGTCGGTATTGTCGGCGGCGATGGCGCGGGCGCTTTGTCGCCGGCTGAAATCGATCGCACGCCAGCGCGTCACGAGGCGGCGTTGAACGCGCTGCAGCGCCACCCCTTAGTACGCGCCATTCGACCGCCGGTGCAGTTGCAGTTGACCGACAATCAGGCTGTGTCGGCGCTGGCCTCGATCGATGGCGCGCCGATGGTGATGCCGAAGCCAGCCCAAGGCGCACGCTACCCGATTGTCGGCGTCATCGATTCCGGCGTCGCCGAGGTGTTGGCTGACTGGATTGTCGACCGCTTCGATTATCTCGCTGCCAATGAATATGACACTGGCCATGGCACCGGCGTCGCCGGCCTCATCAGCGTGGCGCAACTAATCAACGCGGCTTCGCTCACCCGAGAGGCCAATGGCTGCAAGATCTACGATGCGCCGCTTTATCCGAAGGGCTCGTTTCTGGCGAAATATCAGAAAGGCTTCTCCGATTTTTTGGAAGAGCTGGAGCAGGCCGTCGCCGAAGCGAAGAGCAATTACGGCGTCCGCATCTTCAACCTCTCCATCAACGCAGTGTCGGATGTAGAGCGGTACCGATATAGCATCTACGCGGCGCGACTTGATCAAATCGCAGATGCGCACGGCGTCATCTTCGTTAATTCCGTCGGCAATCTTCCGAAAGCACAGGCGCGCGCACCCTGGCCGAGGCGGCCGGGCGATGTAGTGAAGTATTTCGCGTCGCGAACTTCGCCGGACACAATCTACAAGCCATCGGAAAGCGTTCGCTCGATCTCCGTGGGCGCGCTCAATCCCCCAGGCGTGGGTCAAGTCGACTTCGCCCCGACTATTTACACAACGCGCGGGCCGGGACTTCAGGTCGGCGTCAAACCCGACGTGTGCGCGGTCGGCGGGGCAGGCGTCACCACCGCAGGCGGCGGTACAGGTTTGAGGTCGATTACGCCCGCCGGCGTCGCGCAGGATGTCTGCGGCACCAGCTACGCGGCACCTTTGGCTGCGCGCGCTCTGGCCGGGCTAGATGCGGCCACAGAAGGCGGCCTCAGTGTTGAAGCATTGCGCGCCATGCTCTTGCACCACACGGCGATGCCGGAACCGCTGACCAAGCGTGGCCTGAAGGATATCGCCCGGCAGTTTGCGGGCTTTGGCCAGTTCGGCGCCGTCGCCGATATGCTGGAGACTGATGATCACCAGGTCACACTCTTGTTTCAGAGTCGCCTCTCCATCGGCGAACGCAAGCCCGTGATCTTGCGCTTTCCGTTCACCTGGCCGCAGAGCTTGGTCGACTCCAACGGCGCTTGCAGCGGGAACGCGCGCATCACGCTCGTCTACTCCCCTCCGCTTGATCCCGCTTTCGGCGCGGAATTTGTGCGGGTGAATTTGGAGGCGAGCCTCAACCAGCGGCAGACTGAATTGTCCAAGGACGGGCGCGTGCGCTTCCTCAATCAAATCGACGCGAAATTCTTGCCAAAGGCCGCAAAACTCGCAGTGCCGGAAAAGGCGCTCATCGATCATGGTCTCAAATGGTGGCCTTCTAAACAATATGCATCCAGCTTAGACGCCAAAGGCCAATCATCCGAATGGACGCTCGAGGTCACCAGTCTCGTGCGCGCGGAATCCCAGTTTCCCGCCGACGGCGTGCCGTTTGCGGTGCTGTTGACGCTTGAAGATCCGGACGGTGTGAAGCCAGTGTTTCAACAATTCCGTCAGGCGCTGCAAACCAGCGGCGCTCGCGCCCAAGATGTTCGCACCAAGACCCGCGTGCGGCAGAGCGGCTCTTAAGCGAAGCCAGACAACAACGGCTCCTCGCATTGTTTGCGTGGATCATAACCCTGGTCTGAGTCGGCGAGGAAAGGGGGGCGAAGGTCGGCTTCAGATCGATCCACCTTGAAGCCTCCAGTGGGATTTTTCAGTAGTTGGTCCGACGCGCACGAAACGTCCGCTTTGAGCGGCTGCGCCGAAGTATGGAAAGTCTCCTCCTCTGCCGCAATCCGGACCCAAGCTCGTTCTCATGCTTGCGACGCCTCGAGTTCCTCCAAGACATTCCGCCGTCGCATTTTCTTCACGTGCCGGAAGTCACCCGGTCGGCGGCGACTCTTGCGGCCGCGCATTCGCGCGCGAGGAAGTCGAGGAGCGCGCGGACGGAGGGGAGAAGCCCGCGCCGTGAGGGGAAGACGGCGTGGACGATGCCGGCTCTCGGGCGCCATTGCGGCAGGACGTGAATGAGGCGGCCCGCGGCGACTTCCTCATAGATCATGACGGTCGGCAATTGGACGACGCCAACGCCGGCGAGCGCCGCATCGCGCAAGGCCGCCATGTCGTCGGTGACGAGGCGGGGTTTGTGCGCGACGGCGGCGGTATCCCCGCCCACTCGTTCGAGCCGGAAGACATGGTCGCGATCGGCGCGCGCCTGATCGAGGCTCGGCAGCGCGGACAGATCCGCCGGCGACTGAAGCGCGCGCGGAACAAGCGCGGGGCTCGCAACCACGCATTGCGTGCTGTCGTCTAGCTTTCGCATCACGAGATCGGTCGGCTCGAGCGGCGGGACGCGCACGCGGATCGCGACGTCGAAACCTTCGGCGATAACGTCGATGCGGCGATGCGTGCTGTCGAGATGAAGTTCGACGCCCGGATATTGCTTCATGAAACGCGCGAACAGCACGCCGAACTGGAAGGCGATAAGCGCGGTCGGGCAGGCGACGCGCAAAGAACCGCGCGGCGCGTCGGTTGCTTCGGCGATCACTGCTTCGGCGGCCTCGGCCTCGATCAGCATGGCGCGGCAACGGTCGTAATATTCGCGGCCGATTTCGGTCACCGAAAAGCGCCGCGAGGAGCGCTGGATGAGGCGAACGGCCAAGCGCTCCTCGAGCTCCTGCAGGCGACGGCTGAGCTTCGACTTCGGCACGCCGAGCGCACGGCCGGCGGGTGCGAAGCCGCCATGATCGACCACTTGGACGAAGTAATAGAGGTCGTTGAGGTCCTGCATCGTCCTATGGATAGGACGCAGCGTTTGAATTGGCAATCTTCCTGAGCGAACGTCCCGGATTTATCTCCAGTCCAATAGCGGCTTTGGCCGCACAGGAGCACCGCCATGACCAAGAAAATTCTCGCTCGCCTCGGCAATAACCGCCGCCACTGGGTCGGCGACGGCTTCCCGGTGCGCTCGCTCTTTTCCTATGCGAGCCACGGCGCGCGCGTCAGCCCGTTCCTGCTGCTCGATTATGCGGGGCCGCATTATTTCGAGCCGGCGGAGCGCCCCCGCGGCGTCGGCGAGCATCCCCATCGCGGCTTTGAAACCGTGACGATCGTCTATGACGGCGAGGTCGAACATCGCGACTCCGCCGGCAATGGCGGCGTCATCGGGCGCGGCGACGTGCAGTGGATGACGGCGGCGGGCGGCATTCTCCATGAGGAGTTTCACTCGAAAGGCTTCACCAAGTCAGGCGGGGCGTTCCGCATGGTCCAACTCTGGGTCAATCTTCCGGCCAAGGACAAGATGGCGCCGGCGGGTTATCAGAGCATTCTGAACAGCGACATTCCCGTCGTGGATCTCGGCGCGGGCGTCGGTACGGCCCGGATAATCGCCGGCGCATTCGGCGCCGCGAAAGGTCCCGCGAAGACATTCACGCCGGTCAATGTCTGGGATTTGCGGCTCAACGCCGGCGCGGATGTGACGCTTGACCTGCCGGAAGGACATACCGCGATGCTGGTCGTCTTGAGCGGCCATGTGACGGTCAATGGCGCGGAAGCCGCCGGCGAAGCGGAGATCGTTCTCTTTGATCGTGCGGGAACGCAAGCGGCGGTCCACGCTGACGGCGACGCAACGCTGCTCGTCCTCACCGGTGAGCCGATCGACGAGCCGATCGTCGGCATGGGTCCCTTCGTGATGAACAGCGACGCCGAGATCCGTCAGGCGTTCGATGATTTCAACAGCGGCAAATTCGGCGAGATGGCTGCGTGACTTGGATCCCGGCGCTGCTAGGCGCCGGGATTTTTTCCACGGAATTTCGAAATCGGAACGGCGAGGTCCGCGCCGTTCCCCGCGATCGGCGATGACCCGTCGCGCGGTACCTCATCGGGCCTTACGGAGAGAGAGCCATGTCAAAGCCTTATGTGCGACTCGACAAAAACGACGCCGCCGTGCTTCTTGTCGATCATCAAGCCGGCCTTCTGTCGCTTGTCCGCGACATCGATCCCGACAAGTTCAAGAACAACGTACTTGCCCTCGGCGATCTCGCTAAATATTTCGAGCTGCCGACGATCCTGACGACGAGTTTCGAGGAAGGGCCCAACGGTCCGCTCGTGCCGGAGCTCAAGGCGGCATTTCCAAACGCGCCCTATATTGCGCGGCCAGGCCAGATCAACGCCTGGGACAACGAGGATTTCGTCAAGGCGGTCAATGCGACCGGCAGGAAGCAGCTCATCATTGCTGGCGTAGTGACTGAAGTCTGCGTCGCTTTCCCCGCGCTCTCCGCCATCGCCGAAGGATACGACGTGTTCGTCGTCACCGACGCTTCGGGCACATTCAACGAACTGACGCGGCGCTCGGCCTGGAACCGCATGTCGGAAGCCGGCGCGCAATTGATGACCTGGTTCGGCGTCTCCTGCGAACTCCATCGCGACTGGCGCAATGATATCGAAGGCCTTGGCGCTCTCTTCTCGAACCATATTCCGGACTACCGAAATCTGATGACAAGCTACAACGCCATAGAACGCTAGTCGCCGGCGCGCGCCGTGCGAGTGCTTGACGAACCGGAGATAAATTCAGGAGGCTACACATGACCAACATCGTCGGAATCGCCGGGAGCTTGCGGCGCAAGTCTCTCAATCTCGGCCTCTTGAAAGCCGCCGCCGAAGTTGCGCCAGCGGGCGTTCGCCTCGCCGTGAAGACGATCGACGGCATCCCTCTCTACAACGCCGATGTCGAAGCGGCCGAAGGTTTGCCGCCAGCGGTCACGGCGTTGAAAGACGCGATCGCCGCGGCGGACGGCGTCATTCTCTCGACGCCGGAATACAACAACGGCATTCCGGGCGTCTTCAAGAACGCCATCGACTGGGCCTCGCGCCCTGCGGAAGACATCGGCCGCGTCTTCGGCGGAAAGCCGATCGCCCTGATCGGCGCGTCACCCGGCGGTTTCGGGACCATCCTCGCGCAGGACGCTTGGCTCGCCGTGCTCAGGACGCTCGGCATGACGCCCTGGTTCGAAGGGCGCATGATGGTCTCGCGCGCGAGCGGTCTCTTTGACGCGGAAGGCGCGCTCACCGATGAAACGACGCGCACGCGCCTCAAGGACTTCGTCGCGGGCTTCGCAGGCTTCATCGAAGGACGCGCGAAATGACCGATGAAATCTCCGTGCATGTGACTGAAGCCGGCGCCAGCCGGTTTGCGGTTCGCATCGAGGTCGGCGGCCATGCGATCATCGGCGACGAACCGGCCGCGAGCGGCGGCGCCGATCTCGGCCCGTCGCCCTTTCAATTGCTTGCAGCCGCGCTTGGCGAATGCACGGCGATGACGATCCGCTGGTACGCCGAGCGCCAGAAATGGCCGCTCGATCATGTCGCCGTCGATGTGACGCATCGGAAAGAAACGGCCGAAGGCCGCGCCGGCAAGACGGACGTCTTCCGCAAGGTTCTGCATATTCGCGGTCCGGCGCTGACCGACGAGCAGCGCGCGAAACTCATCGATGTCGCCGCCAAATGCCCGGTCCAGCGCACGCTTGAGGCCGGTTCGATCATCGTGACCGAAGCGACGAGCGAAGATTTGTAAAGAGTGAGATCACCACCACCCAACAATGGAGGAACCAATGAGTCGATCGATATTGAGCGCCGCCGCCGTTCTGGCCGTCGCCGCCTGCGCGCCGACGGGGGCCGACAAGGACTCCGCGCAAGCGGGAACGCGAACCGCCGAGCAGGAGAGGAATCTCGCGACCTTCGACGACCTCGATTTCAACGTCTACAGCGGCCAGAAATGGCATGAGTTCCAGAAGAGCCATGCCGAAGACATCATCGTTCACTATCCGGACGGCAGCACGACGACGGGTCTGGCGGAGCATCTTGAAATGCTGAAGCCGCAATTCGTCTTTGCGCCCGATACGGCGATCAGGGAGCATCCGATCAAGCTTGCCGATGGCGATTACACCGCGGTGCAGGGCTTCATGGAAGGAACGTTCTCGGCGCCGATGCTCTTGCCGAACGGCGCGGTCATCCAGCCGACGGGAAAGAAATTCAGATTGGGCATGCTGACCGTCGGTCGCTGGGAGAACGGCGTCATGGCCGAGGAATGGCTCTACTGGGACAACCATGCGTTCATGAAACAGATCGGCCTTGCCGAGTGACGCGAGAGCGGCGCGGCGCCTGCCGCGTCGCGTTCGTTCGCCACGAGATCCAGACAGGAAGGACAAAGCGATGCAGCCCAGTCTCTATATTCCCCATGGCGGCGGCCCCTGTTTCTTCATGGACGACCCTCAAGGCATCTGGACCGGCATGGCGGCGTTCCTGCGCGCCTATCCGAAGGACCTCCCTGCGCGGCCGAAGGCGGTCATCGTCGTCTCCGCGCACTGGGAGACCAAAGGCTTTGCCTTCGGAGCCGCTGCGCGCCCTTCGATGATCTACGACTATTCCGGCTTTCCGCCGCATACATACCAATTGACCTATCCGATCGACGGCGCGCCGGCGCTTGCGGCGCGGGCCGCGGAGGTTTTGAAGTCGAGCGGACTTGACGCTGCCATCGATGACGCGCGCGGCATCGACCACGGCCTCTTCATTCCGATGTTGCTGTCATTTCCCGACGCCGACATTCCGATGCTCGAAATGTCGGTCGAGAAGAGCTTCGATCCGCAGCTTCACCTCGACGCCGGCAAGGCGCTCGCGCCGCTGCGCCGCGAGGGCGTTCTCATCGTCGGCTCCGGCATGAGCTTTCACAATATGCGCGGCTATGGCGATCCAAGATTCACGGCGCCGTCCGAGGAATTCGATCGCTGGCTCACGGCGGCGGCCGAAAGCGACGCGGATAAGCGCGCGGCGCTGCTCGCTTCCTGGAGCGAGGCGCCCGCCGCGCGCCTGTCGCATCCGCGCGAGGAACATCTCCTGCCGCTCATGGTCGCTGCCGGCGCCTCGAGCAGCAAAGGAAAGCGCATTTATTCAGAGCGCGTCATGCAAACCGCGATTTCGGCCTTTCGCTTCGATTGAAGCCTTGGCGAGCGTTAGCTGCTCGCGCGCGGTCGCGCCGCCGCACCAGGAGCGTGCGCCGACAGTCCACGCCCGAGTTGCCGGTCGTCCCGCCGTCCTGCTCCATGAGTTCATTTCGTCGAGCCGGCGTACGAGGAAGCAATCCGCTTCCGTCGGATGATCGGGCGAGCCGGCGGCGCGGGCATGTGCCGACGCCGATTATGCCTCCGCTCAACGCAGCTGATGGCGGTCGGCGCGAAGCGGCGTAACCTCTTGATCAGAGGCTGGTGAAAGGATTCCTTTTGCGACGCGCGCTGCCAAGGACGGTTTGGGCCCTCGGCCTTGTCAGCCTGTTCATGGACATTTCGTCGGAGATGATCCACGCGCTGCTTCCGTTGTTCCTGACGACAATGCTCGGCGCGAGCGTCGCGCTGGTCGGGCTCATCGACGGCGTTGCGGAATCGACTGCGTCGATTTCGAAGGTCTTTTCCGGATATCTTTCTGACCGCTTTGGACGCCGAAAGCCGTTGATCCTTCTCGGCTACGGACTTGGCGCGCTGACCAAACCGCTGTTTGCGCTCGCCGCATCGCCCGCGCTCATATTCGCGGCGCGATTTGCCGACCGCATCGGCAAAGGGCTGCGCGGCGCGCCGCGCGACGCGCTGATCGCCGATGCGACGCCCCCTGAATTCCGCGGTCGCGCCTACGGGCTGCGCCAGGCGCTGGATACGTCGGGCGCGTTCATCGGACCGGTCGCCGCGATTGGTCTGATGGCGCTGTTCGCCAACGATTTCCGCGCGGTTTTTTGGCTCGCCGCCATTCCTGCTGTGATTGCGGTCACGTTGGTGGTGGTCGGTGTTGAAGAAACACGCGCGCCGCCGAATGAAAATTCGGCCCGGGCGCCGATCGCGCTGCGAGATCTCGGCCGCCTCAATCGCGCCTTCTGGGGGGTCGTCATCGTCGGCGTCATGATGACGCTCGCTCGATTCAGCGAAGCTTTTCTCATCCTGAAAGCCAACGCGGAAGGATTGCCGCTTGCATTTGCGCCTGCCGTCCTGGTCGTCATGAATGTCGTTTACGCCGCCGGCGCTTATCCTGCGGGCGCGCTCGCCGACCGGATCGCCCCGGTGCGGCTGCTGCTCTTCGGGCTGGCCGCGTTAATCGCCGCGGACCTCTTGCTTGCCTTCGCGCCCGGCGTCTGGGGCGCCTTTGCGGGCATCGCGCTATGGGGCGGCCATATGGCGCTGACGCAGGGACTGCTGGCGAAACTGGTCGCAGATCGTGCGCCAGTTGAACTCCGCGGATCGGCCTTCGGTCTTTTCAACGTCGCCGCCGGCATCGCTATGCTGGCCGCGAGCGTTATCGCCGGCGTGCTCTGGGATCGCCTCGGGCCAGCGGCCGCTTTCATCGTCGGCGCAGCATTTGCTTTCAGCGCCGGCGTCCTCGCGATGGCGCTCTTTCGCGAGAGAGCCAAGGCCGCCGATTGACGCGTTCCGCATCGCGCGTCGCCGCCATTTTTGGTCAGGGCGCCGATCTCACCGTCGTCTCCGCTTCTGTCGCACGCCCCACGCGACCTCGATTGGCCTGATCTGGGCGAAGGACGCCTGCGGCTCGAGCGCCTGCGCCGCAACGCCGGCGGCGAACTTTTTTCCCCTGGCGGCCCAAGGGAAGAGGGGCCGCCATTCCTCGCGGGAAGACAAAAAAATTCGCCGCGCGGCGTCCTCCGCTGCGCTGCGGGCCTAGGGCTGCGTCGGCGCTCGCCTTCGCCTTTTGATCGCCATCGAGGCCGCGATTGGCGCGGTCCGAAGAAAAGGAGACACACCATGGCTACGATCGGAACCTTCACGAAAACCGGCGACGGCTTCACCGGATCGGTCT